>DCVI01000162.1:0-11169 GCA_002327315.1 Syntrophaceae bacterium UBA2192
CTCGATCTCGTCGAAGAGGATGACCGAATAGGGTCTTCGCCGCACCGACTCGGTCAGGAATCCGCCCTCGTCATAGCCCACGTACCCCGGGGGAGCCCCGATTAGCCGGGCCACGGAGTGCTTCTCCATGTACTCCGACATGTCGACGCGGATCATGTTCTGCTCGTTGTCGAACATGAACTCGGCCAGCGCCCGCGCCAGTTCCGTCTTTCCCACGCCCGTGGGGCCCATGAAGATGAATGAGCCGATGGGCCGGTTGGGGTCCTGCAGGCCCGAGCGGGCCCGGCGAAGCGCGTTGGAAACGGCGTGGATGGGCTCCTCCTGGCCGATCACCCGCTGCTGCAGGCGCTCCTCCATGTGGATGAGCTTTGCCACTTCGGTCTCCATCATGCGCGAGACGGGGATTCCCGTCCAACTGGCCACCACTTCCGCAATGTCTTCGGCCTCGACCTCTTCCTTGAGCATCTTGTCGCCGTTCTGGATTCCGGCAAGCTGGCCCTGTTCCTTCTCCAGTTCCCTGTTGAGTTCCACAAGCCGTCCGTAGCGGATCTCGGCGGCCTTGGCCAGGTCGCCTGCGCGCTGGGCGTTGAGCTCCTCGTTCTTGAGCTCCTCGATTTTTCCCCTCACGGATTGGATCCGCTTGATGACCTCGCGCTCGCTGGACCAGTGCTTCTTCTGCTCGTCACGCTCGGCCGTGAGCTTTCCGATCTCGTCGACGAGCTTCTTCAGGTGCTCGAGCGAGTTGGGGTCCGTCTCGTTTTTCAGCGACTGCCGCTCGATCTCGAGCTGCATGATCCGGCGCTCCATGGCGTCGATCTCGGCGGGGAGGCTGTCGAGCTCGATCCGCAGGCGCGAGGCCGCTTCGTCGATGAGGTCGACGGCCTTGTCCGGCAGGAACCGGTCGCTGATGTAGCGTTCCGAAAGGGTCGCCGCCGCCACGATGGCCGAGTCCTTGATCCGAACTCCGTGGTGGACCTCGTAGCGTTCCTTGAGCCCCCGCAGGATGGCGATGGTGTCCTCCACGGAGGGCTCCTTGATCAGGACGGGCTGGAAGCGCCTCTCCAGTGCGGGGTCTTTCTCGATGTTCTTGCGGTACTCGTTGAGGGTCGTGGCGCCGATACAGCGCAGCTCGCCCCGGGCAAGGGCCGGCTTGAGCATGTTCGAGGCGTCGATGGCGCCCTCGGCCGCACCAGCGCCCACGACGGTGTGGATCTCGTCGATGAAGAGGATGATCTCGCCTGCGGCGTCGGAAACCTCCTTCAGGACTGCCTTGAGGCGGTCCTCGAACTCGCCGCGGAACTTGGCGCCGGCCACCAGCGCCCCCATGTCCAGGGCGACGACCCGCTTGTCCTTGAGCGTCTCGGGCACGTCGCCGTTGACGATCCTCTGCGCGAGCCCCTCGACGATGGCCGTCTTGCCGACACCGGGCTCGCCGATCAGGCAGGGGTTGTTCTTCGTGCGTCTCGTGAGGACCTGCATGATCCGGCGGATCTCCTCGTCGCGGCCGATGACCGGGTCAAAGGACCCCTTCCTGGCCAACTCGTTGAAATCCCTCGCGTATCTTTCGAGCGCCTGGTATTTCTCCTCGGGGTTCTGGTCGGTGACCCGCTGGCTTCCCCGGATGTCCACCAGGACCCGGTAGATCGCGTCCTTCGTGACGCCGGCGTTTCGCAGAATTTTTCCTGTCGGGCCGTCCTTGTCCTCCGTCATGGCAATCAGGATGTGCTCGGCGCTGACGAACTCGTCTTTGAGCCTTTTGGCCTCCTCGAAGGAGTTCTCCAGAACTTTATTGAGCCTCGGGGTCATGTAGGCCTGCGTTGCGCCCCCGGAGATCTTCGGCAGGCTGTGGAGGGCCTTTTCGACCTCCCGTTGGATCAACCGGGTGTCGGCCCCGAGCTTCTTCAGGGCGGCCGAAACGATCCCCTCGGGCTGTCGGATCAGGGCAGCAAGCAGATGCTCCATATCAACGGCCTGGTGGCCCAGCTTGCCGGCAAGGGACTGGGCCTCCTGGAGGGCTTCCTGGACTTTCACGGTAAATTTGTCGAACCTCATGGTTCCTCTCTTAAAAAGATGTTGAAGATCAATACGTTAAATCGAAAACGACGGTTTGCTCGACCGTTTTCCGAATCGTCACCGCCATCCGCTCGGACCCTAACTTAATGACAGGCGGGTGGGATGTCAAGAAAAGGCATCCAATCAACGGGTTATCTCCTTTTTTCGAACCCGGGTTTTCTGTATAATGATTGCAAAGAAGGTCTTGACAAGAAGCCCCCCATATCTATATTCTCTATGACTTAGATTGACAGGCCCAAAAGGGAGGATCATCCATGAACATGAATCTACCGGCTGCAAGCAGCACGTTAGATTTGTATATCTCTCAGATCAACAAGTTTTCCCTGTTGACCCCTGAGGAGGAGTTCAAGCTGGCCGTTCGCTACAAGAAGCACAATGACATGGAAGCGGCCGAAAAGCTTGTAACTTCGAACTTGCGCTTTGTGGTCAAGATCGCCCACGAGTACCGCAACTATGGCGTGAAGCTCCTGGACCTGATCCAGGAGGGAAACGTGGGGCTCATGCACGCGGTGAAGAAGTTCGACCCCTACAAGGGCTACAGGCTCATTTCCTATGCCGTGTGGTGGATTCGTGCATACATGCAGAACTTCCTCATCAAGACATGGAGCCTTGTGAAGATCGGGACGACCCAGGCGCAGCGCAAGCTCTTCTTCAAGCTCAACCAGGCCAAGAAGAGGCTACAGAAGATGGATGCAAAGAGCCCCGAGTCCGGCGAGATTGCCGAGTCCCTGAGCGTGAAGGAGACGGAGATCGAGGAGATGGACGTCCGGCTCAACAGCCGCGATCTCTCGCTCGATGCCTTCATCGACGACGACGGCGAGCTTTCCCACATCAACTGCCTTGCCGACAAGAGTGAAAGCCAGGAAGACTCCCTGATCCGCCACGAGGAGACGTTTCTGGTGAAGCGAAACGTCGCAGGGGCGCTTGCGAAGCTCAACGACCGCGAGGCATACATCATCAGGCACCGCGTCATGTCCGAGAACCCGAAAACCCTCCAGGAGATCGGCGACCGCTTCAAGATCACCCGCGAGCGGGCCCGCCAGGTCGAAAAGGAAGCCCTCCGGAAGATGCGCCAGGTCATCGGAGGCTGGGAGCCGGATACCGCTCGGGCGTGAGTCAGAAGGGCTTCGGGCTTCCGGATTCAGGATTCGGGCTAACAGACAAGAGAATAAGAAAAAGCAAAGCCCCTGCCGATGCGTCGGCCGGGGCTTTTTGCATCCTACCTTTCCCCTGCGTTACAGGCCTTTGTTGCCTTGTCTGCCTTGTCCCTGCATGCTGCCCCGCAAGGCCCGATGCTGAACACGTTCAGCTTTCTTGCCACGAGCCGCTCGTTGCAGTCCCTGAGGCAGCTGATGTAGGAGTCGACGACGCCTCTCCCGCAGCCAACGCGTACCTGGCTCTTTCCGTCCGGCAGGGCGTTGACGATGATATAGTTCGCACAACCCTGTGGATCGAGGGCGCAGCCCGAGTAACCTGGCGCAGGCGTGCAGTTCCTCTTCACGTAGGGCTCCCTCATGGCTGTGCATTTCTTGAAATACTCGTCACGCAGGGCCTTGCTGTCCACGCCCTTTGCGGCTGGCTTTGCCTGGGATGGCGGTGAGGGTGTGCCGACGCTCCTGCCCGCCGGTGGAATTCCTGCGGGGGCTTGCGAGCTCACCGGGGGCGACCTTGATTCCGGAGGCAGTTCGAGCGGCCGTTGCTCGGGTGTGCGTCGCGCCACGCCCGGCATGCAGCGTCCCTCGGAGTCGCAGCGCCAGCTCGCGCAGTTGCGGTCGGTCCAGAGCCTCGCGTCGGGCTCGCCGATGAACCCCTGGGCTAGGATGAAATTATCGATGGTGTCGGGCTGCTGCGTCAGGCCTACCCCCCCGTGCTTCCTGTGGCAGACGACAGACCAGCTTCCGCCCATTCCCGGTTTCCCCGTCGGGCCGGATGACCGGGGCGACCCGTCGGCCGCGCACTGCCAGCCCGGGTAGACGCGGTTTGCCCATGCCCTCGCGTCGGGCTCGCCGAGGAATCCCTCACGGACGAGGATGTATCTGACGGCGTCATGCGTCGTCCCGACATAGATCGTCCCGTCCTGCCTCCCGCAGAGGACCTTCCACGCTCCGCCCTGGCTTGGGGCAGGGGCCTTCGCGCAGGCGCCGCCTGCGTCGCATCGCCACCTCGGGCAGTTGTTGACGATCCAGTCCTGGGCCGACCTCGGCCCCGGGAAGGGGCCGGCCATGATCGTGCGGCCCGTCATCATCTGCTCGCCGTAGGTGACCTCGCCGGTGCGGGGCTCGCAGTAGGCATACCATTTGTAGTCCGCGGGGCCTGCCTGCGGCACCCGGCCGCGGTCCCCCGAGTTTGTGATCGGCGGCTCGTAGAGAGGCGCCGACCAGTCCTCCTCGCAGGTCACCGTGGCCGAACCGTAGACCTCGGCAAAGATATACTTGGCCCACACGATGAATTTCCCCGGTTTTTCGCATTTGAACGAGTTGCCGGGCCCGGGGTCCCAGGTCAGATCCCCCTGGCTCGGCGTGCTCTGCGAGCCGTTTTTGCTGACCAGCGTCACCTCGAAGCTCACCTGTTGTCCGATCTGCAGTGTCTTGCGGGGCGGATCGAGGTACAGATACTTGGGGACGTCTCGCGTGATCCAGTAGCCGACCATTGTCCCGGCGCTGACCGACTGCCCGGCCTCGGGCTGCTGCTCGCAGACCAGACCCACGGCAAGGTCGCTTGCCCTGTTGCCCTCATTGCGCGGGGTGAGCCCGGCATCCCTGATTGCCCGGATCGCCTCGTTTTCCTCCATCCCGACCACGTTGGGCACGATGTTCGCCCTGGCACCGACCTGGACCTGGGCGTCCGCCACGGCGTCGACTTTTCCCCCAGCCTCGTCCGTGGCTTCAACGGTCGCATGGTTCTCGTAGAGCCCCGTCCCTTTCAGTTCGACGGTGCATTCGTAGATCCACTTCTCGTCCACATCGAGGATGCCGTCTCTGTTCTTGTCGCCGCTCTTGAGCGTCAGCTTTCCGGGGCAGGCGGAGTCGGCGGGCCTGACATTCCCGAGCTTGCTCTTGCCCGTGTTGGTCACTTCGATGGTGAAGATCACCTTGTCGCCGTCGGTAGCCTGCGAGGCGCTGGGCGTTTTCGTGAGGCCGATCCCGGAAGGCAGGACGTCCTTGATCAGGAGCGTTGCCTTGCCCATCTGGGCATCGGCGGCGGCATTTCCGACGGTGACCTCGATCCCGAGGTTCACGTCTTCCGTCCCCTCCACAAGATCGTCCTTGTTGATCGGGATGGAGATCGACTTGTCGTTGCGATCGTTATCCTCCCAGACGACGCGGTCAATGCCCGGTTTGTTGTAGTCGCTCTCTCCCGGGTCCTTGCCGGCCGTGGCCGTCCCATCCTTGACATGGATCTGCGCGATGACCTTCCCTTTGCCGGCGCCGCTGCGTTTTACCTTGATGTTGGCATAGCCCGCATCTTCTCTGACCTCGTAAGTCTTATGGGAGAAGGAAATGACGTCCTCGGGCTGTGGCGGAGCGGTTCCTGCGTCGATGCACTCGACGGTGGCGGATCCATGGGCGCCCGTGTGAAGGGGGGATGATACGTAGCCGGTATAGGCATCAAGCTGAAATAATTTATAATCGCCGCCTTGCGCCTTGGGATCGTAAATGTATTCGCTGACGTAGCGGGCCCATATTAGAAACTTGCTTTTTCGCTCGCACTTGAAAGTATTGTTCGTTTTCAGCTTTTCGTAATGGATTGAAGGAATTTTACTGAGATCCTTGATATCGTCGACGTCGGGGATGTCCGATGCGGCGTACCAGGTTGTGTAGTCTGTGACGTCGTATGTGTTTTTTGTTATCTGAACCGGAGCGTTTTGCGGAGGTACCTTGACCGTTATTTCGAATGTGAATGTCTGACTTTCTCCAACCTTCATTTTCACGGCAGGCGGGGAAACCTTTGTTGCGATGACTTCATGCCTTGGAGATTCTGCGTAGATCTGTTTTGAGGCCGTAATAAAAGTCCCTCCCGCAAAGCCCTTCAGCCATCCACTCAACCTATCGGAGGGACTCGGAGGGGGTGGAGTTGGTCGGGGGATTCGAAGGAAATCCGGATTGACATACGGAGTTCTATCCTGCGGTTGAAAATACTTTTGCCAGTCTCCGGGAGGCTGCAGAAAATTCACGTCCCATGAAGTCCATGGATCTTTGTCCGTGCTTTCTGAATAAGACCCGCCACCCAGGCCCCCTGGGGGGATACCCGTCGACATGTCTATGCTCACTGACGGGCCTTCGTAGGATTTGTAAGGGTCACCAGAACCAGAATGACTTGTGGTTCTGGTAACTCCTGCACTTGTTCCGAGAGCGCCTCCTAGTCCGCCTGAGATGTATATGCCGTTTCGCGGATCATTCGGACCGAACCACATGTTAGACACACTAACCTTTGGCCCTAAAGGAACACCTGGAACAACCTGACCAAAGACAGAAAAAGACCAGCCTTTCGCTTGTTGCTCGAGCCCGAAAAGATCCGCAAAATTCAGAGGGTCGTTCCCGGCATAGGCATACAGGTTCCACCCGCCCCTGAAACGGATCGGGTCGGGGTTGATGAAGCGGCCCGTGGCGGGGTCGTAGAAGCGGGCGCGGATGTGATACAGCCGTGCATCGGGGTCCCAGTCACGGGCGTTGAAAAGCTGGCGGCTGAGCGGCACACCAGCGGGCCGCTCGATCTCCCCGAAGGGGCTCAACTCGTACTCCTCGACGGGCCGGCCGTCGGCCCCGTAGACCCTGCGGACCGTGTCGTTGAGGCCCGATAGAAGGATGTGGAGCTTCCCCTCCCGCGAGAAGGACAGGGGATCATCGATCCCCGGCCCGTGGACGTACCTTGCCTGGAGGGCCGTGCCTGCGTACTCGGCGATGATATCCTCCTTGTCGTAGAGGTACTCCGTTTTCCTGCCGTTTACCTCCTTGGCGATCAGGCGCCCGAAGGGGTCGTACTCATAGAGGATGACCTTGCCGGGGGCCTTCACGCCGGTCAGTCGGCCCAGGCCGTCGAACTCATAGGCGAAGCCGTCGGAGCGGCTGACCGGTTGGCCATCGGCGTCGTAGCGGTACGTCACGGGGCCGTCGGACAGAAGCTCGTTCATCTTTCCATAACTCAGCCGCTTCTGACCGGCGGAAACCCCCCGGGCGATGCGGTTCCCCATCCTGTCGTAGCCGAAGGTCTCTTCGGAGCCGTCGGGTTTCTTCACCCGGATGAGCCGCCCTGCCGCATCGTACCCGTAGTAGCGGATCGCCTCGTTCTCCCGGTGGGAGACGATCCGGCCAGATTTGTCGCGCAGGACGCTGATGAAGTGGATCGTCTTCCCCTCCCTGTCCCGGTAATGGATGGAGGCGAGGGCCCCGGCACGGTCGTAGCCGAACAGGCAGGAGATCCCGTTGGGGTATTCGCGCTTCGCGAGCCTCCCCACCGGGTCGTATTCGTATCGGTAAATCTCCCCTGCGGGCCCCGTGATCCGGGAGAGGCTGCCGCGGCGGTCGTACTCGTAGAGCGTCTTCCTGCCCTCGGGGTCGATCAGGGCCGTCCGCTGGCCCCTGTCGTTGTATTCGTGCCGGGTTGATCGGCCTTTGGCGTCCCGGATCTCGGCCGTCTCCCCGAAGCGATCGTAGCGGATCTCGAAGGCCGAATGCGCGTTGGCGGCCTTCGTCATCCGACCCGATTCGTCGTATTGCCACTCGGTGAACCCGCCGGGATAGCTCTGCCTGGCAAGCCTGCCCAGTTTGCCGTAGGCGTACTCGACGGCCTGCCCCCGGTGATTGGTCTCCCGGACGATTCGGCCGAGGGTATCGAACTGGGTGTACTCCGCAGTGCCGTTGGGGAAGGTCAGGGCGTAGGGCAGGTCCCTCCTGTAATCATAGCGGTAGGCATTTCCGTTTGCATCGGTGAAGGTGCGCAGCAGCCCCTCGCCGGACAGGGTGAACTGAAGCCGGTTCCCTGCTCCGTCGGTAATTGCGCTCAGCCTGCCGTAAGGGCCGTAGCTCCAGCGCGTTGTCCGTCCCTCGCCATCCTGCTGGAGGATCGGCCTGCCCGGGATATCGCTCTGCCGTGTGAGAGAGCGCCCCTCGGCGTCGATCACCCGTGTAACCCGGCCCAGGGCATCCCGCTCGATCGAAAGGGACCCTGTCAGGCCGTCGACCCGGTCGATGAACCCGAGGCGGTCGTAACGGTAACGTGTCAGGGTAACCCCGTCGCGAAGGACCTCCGTGATCCGCCCATGCCGGTCGCGCCGCACCTTGGTGACGACGCCCCACGGGTCGACGTGGCTCTCCAGGAAGCCCGACAGGTCGTATGTGAGAATGTTGCCGGCACCCCGCGGGTCCGTGACGGTCAGCTTCAGCCCGTCCGGGGAGTGGCGGTAGGTGGTGCGGTTTCCCAGGGCATCGTCATAGACCTCCAGGATGCCTCCCTTGGAGTAGTGCCAGCGCTCCTCCTTGCCCTCCGGCCCTTGCGCGGATATCAATCGCCCGTCGCGGTCGAACTTCAGGATCGCACTGTTCTGCAGCCCGTCGACCAGAATTCGCTCGGTCCCGGCCGCGCGGATCGCCGTCGCCCCGACAAACTGACCGGACTCGTTATAAACCTCCTGCCGGTAGTCTCCCGCCATGCCTCCCGCAATCGTGATGTAGCGGTACGACAGTGCCGTACCGTCCTGCCGCCGCATGCCGGACAGAAGACCGTTTGCGTAGGTGAACGTCACGTCGGGCCCCCCCGGGATTTTCACCCTGGCGAGCATCCCGGCTGCGTCGTAGGCGTAGACCTGATCCTGCGCGGCCTTACCGGATTTCCTTATGAGCCTTCCCCGGGCGTCGTACTGATAGTCCACGCGAAGCCCCGTTCCCTCGACCGCCGCAATCCTTCCATTTTTCCACTGCACGGTGAGCTTCTTGCCGAAGGAGCCCTCGATGGACAGGGGCGCAATCCCGTTTCGGTCCCTGTGGACGGTCATGAGGTTGCCCGCCAGGTCTTTCTTTGAGACCAGGTAGCCCTGGGGATTGAAGTCCCAGCGCTCGCCGTTGATCAGCCGGAGAGAGTAGCCGCCCTCCGCGGTCGGCGCGAGCCCGAGCCCCTCGCTCTCGCCCGGCCGGACGGGCCGGTAGTCCTTGCCGTCCCGAAGTTCGTACTGCTCTTCCCGCCCGTCGCCCATGACGACAATAAGCTTTCCGTCCGGGCGCTTTTCGACCCGGATGTCGAACGGGTCGGCCGTCCAACCTTTCCCGAAGTAGCCCGTGCGGGCGCTCCGGCTGTTGTACGAGCGGTCGAGATACGGGCGCAGCTCCAAGCTGCAGGGTGCCTCGATGTCCCGCGCGGCCAGAAATAGATTGCCGGCAAAGCCGGAGTCGGGGCCGAGTCGAAGGGGGACCGCAGGGGAGGGGGTCCCCTGGTTTGAAGGCTGGCAGGGAGCAGTTGCAGGCAGTGCCGTCAGGATCAGGATGCAGGCGAGTATGGAGAGCCTGCGCGACCGCGATGTGAGCCGACTTCGATACTGCATCTTCCCACCTCCGTTGCTGCCTGTTGGCGGCAGCTCAGTTCAGGTCATCTGACGCGTCGTCTCATTGGTTTTTCGGCGTTTTGCTCAGTGCCTCCAGGCTCTTTCTTGCCGCCGCCCCCGTCTTTCCCTGCGGGTCGAGGGATGCGGCCTTCTCCCAGTCCTGCCTTGCCTTGCCGTAGTCTTCAAACTTCTGTGCGAAGACGTAGCCCCTCCGCAGGTAGGCCTCGGCATGGTCGGGTTTGAGACGGATGGCCTCGGAGTAGTCGTTGACGGCCTTCAGGTTCTCGCCCTTCTTCTCATAGGCCACACCGCGGTTGAGGTACGCCTCGGGCCTGTGCTTCGTGTCGAGGCGGCTTGCGTAATTGAACCGGGTGAGGGCCTCGTCGTACCGGCCCGCACGAGCCATGACGAGACCGTTGTCGATGTAGGCCCGCGCCGCCCGCTCGAAGTCGGCCGATGCCTCCTGCTTCATGCCCTTTGCGGCGTAGGCCTGTGCCCGGAAGAGGTAGCCGATGTCCATGCCGGGCGCAAGCTCCACGGCACGGCTGCAGTCGGCGATGGCGCGGTCATGGAGCCCCTTCAGTAAGTAGACATTGCATCGCGCGACGTAGGAAGCCGCAATGTCCGGCTTGAGTTCGATGGCCTTCGAGAAGTTCTGCAGGGCCTCGTCATAGCGTTTCAGGTCCAGGTAGACGTGCCCGCGGCTGACGTAGGCCGCCGGGGATCGCGGGTTGAGCTCGATGAGCTTCGAGTAATCGGCGAGGGCCTGGTCGTGTCGCTTCAGTTTTTCCAGCGCCCGGGCCCGGCCGGCATAGGCCTCGATCGAGCCGGGAAGGCGCTCCAGGGCCTTCGTGAAATCGGCAACGGCCTGCTCGTAACGGCCCCTCTGCAAATTTTCCAGCCCCCGCTGGAGATCGGCAATGCCCGCAGGCGGCTCCGAAAGCACGGGGGTCACGGAGACGACCGCGCCTTCCCTCATGACCTTGATTTCGACGGGTTTGCCGGCAGGGGTTTCCCGGATGATCCGAACGAAATCCTGCGTCGTGCCGACGGGGGTGCCGTTTGCCGACACGATCACATCGCCCGCCCGGATCCCGGCCCTCGACCCGGGCGAGTCCTTGCCGGCATCGATGACTTTCACGCCCCGGCGGCTTCCCTCCGCCGTGACATCGTCCTGGATGGTGATGCCCAGCCATGCCGCGCCGGCGGGCAGGGCAGGGGCCAGGGCCAGGATGAGAGAAAGAAGCAAAACCGGGGCTGCGAAACGTCCTGACATGACTGCCTCCCTGCGTTGTTTGGGTTTCGCTTTCCGTGGGCGGGGGCTAAACGAAAAAACCGGGCTCATCCGGGTAAAACTTACCCGAATGCCCGGTTTGGCGGTTCACGCGACCCTTTCATCCCGTCCCCCCCCCATTGGTTCAGGGCTGCGTCTGGTTGACCGATGATCGCCTGCTTACACCTGTTTTTCTTCTGGATCGGAGTATACTCGAAACCCCTCCGCGATGGAAGGGGGTTTGACGGGGTGGGCTAGAACTCTTCGCCCGGGGCGAAGGCCGCATTCT
>DCVI01000162.1:11217-23969 GCA_002327315.1 Syntrophaceae bacterium UBA2192
GCGTCCTGCTCGATGGCGCCCGATTCGCGTAAATCCGCCATCTGGGGTCTGCGGCTCGTTCGGTCCTCCACCTTGCGGTTGAGCTGGGAAAGGGCCACAACGGGCACACTGAGCTCCTTCGCGAGCCCTTTGAGCGAGCGGCTGATTTCCGAGATCTCCTGCTCGCGTGTGTCGGAGTAGGCGCTGCCCTTCATGAGCTGGAGGTAGTCGAGGATGATGAGCCCCAGTCCGTGCTCGGCCTTGAGACGGCGGGACTTGGCCTTCATCTCGAGGACCGAGATGGAAGGCGTGTCGTCGATGAAGAACCGGGCCTCGGAAAGCCTCCCGGCGGCCGTTGTGAGCTTCGGCCAGTCCGACTCGCCCAGGAATCCCTTGCGGATCTTCTGGGAATCCACCCGGGCCTCCGACGAGAGCATGCGCATGGCGAGCTGTTCCTTGGCCATTTCCAGCGAAAAAACGGCCACGGGCACCCCCTCCTCGACGGAGCAGAACTGCGCGATGTTGAGGGCAAAGGCCGTCTTCCCCATGCTGGGGCGGCCGGCGACGATGATGAGGTCCGACTTCTGCAGCCCCGAGGTCATCTCGTCGAGCTTCGTGAATCCCGTGGCGACGCCCGTGATGAGTTCCTTCCTTTCGTAGAGGCGCTCGATCGTGCGGAAGCTGTCCTTGATGATGTCCTTGAGGGGGTAAAAGGAGGGCCGGATCTTGTTCTGGGAGATTTCGAAGATGGCGTGCTCGGCCTCGTCGAGCACGCTGTCCACGTCCGCCCCGGCGCCGTAGGTCCGGTTCAGGATCTCCGTGGCCGTCCCGATCAGTTTTCGAAGGACCGATTTTTCCTTGACGATCCGGGCGTAGTGGCTGATGTTGGCCGCCGACGGGACATTGTCCACGAGCTGGGAGAGGTACACGGCGCCGCCCACGGCATCGAGCTGCTTCTTGTCCCTCAGGTGATTGCTCAGCGTGATGAGGTCGATGGGCTGGTTGCGGTCGGAGAGCTCCAGGAACGCCGCGAAGATCTTCCGGTGGGCGTCACTGTAGAAATCGGATCCCGCCATGAGCTCCAGAACCGGGTTGATGGCGGCGTTCTCGAGGAGGACGCCCCCGAGGACGGACTGCTCGGCCTCCAGGTTCTGGGGAGGCACTTTGAGGATTGAGATGTCGAGCTCTTTCATGGGCCTTCAGCCGGGAGTCCGGATTCGGGAATCGGGATTCAGGATGGGCTGAGCCTAACATAAAGCTCATTCTGAAAACAACTCTTCCATTCCGGATGCCTGATTCCGGATTCCCGATGCCCGTTTTTTACTGCTCTTCCACGACCTTAACCGTGATGTCCGTTGCGATGCCCGGGTAGAGCTTGATCTTGACGGGGAATTCCCCGAGCTGCTTGATCGGCTCGTCCATGGAGATCTGCTTGCGGTCCACCTTGAGCCCCTTTTCTTCCAGGGCCTTCTCGATGTCCTTGGCCGTCACGGAGCCGAAAAGTTTCTCCTGGTCCGCCGTCTTGCGGGCGATGGTCACCGCTACACCGGCAAAACTCGCCAGCATGGCTTCGGCGTTCTTCTTATCCTTTTCGGCGCGTTTGGCGATGAGCTTCTTTTCGTGCTCAATCTCCTGGGCGGACTTGCTCGTGGCTGCGATGGCGAGCCCCTTCGGCATCAGGTAGTTCCTCGCATAGCCGTCGGCTACCTTTATCGTATCCCCGCGCTTGCCGAGGGATTCAACGTCTTCCTTCAAAATGACCTTCATTTTCTGCCTCCTTTGTTGATTACCTCTTTTTGCCGGCGTCGGACTAATGGAAATCTTCCGCAAGATGATGGCGAAGAGCGGAAGATCAGAAGTGAGGATGAGCGGATAAAAAAAGAAAGAATGATGTCGACTCCGCTCTTCTGCTCTTCCGCGCTTCCTACCTTCCTGCGTTTAACGGTGCCTCGTTCCTCGAGCCTCGGGCCTTCAAACGTCAGGGCGCCGTGTCCTTCACGGGGCTGTTCATCTTCCTGAAGTCGACCCAGATGTCAAACAGGCCGACGGCAGAGATAAAAACCAGCAGGTACTGGTAGAGCACAATCAGGGCGTAAAACAGGGCCCGGAGATATCTCGGAATGTTCTTCTTCCTGAAAAAGAACTGGACGATCGAAAGTCCCTGGAGAAGATAGAGAAAAAGCAGAAAAATCATGGCGTTGAGCCCGATGATCTGCGCAATTTCCTCGGGGACGATCATCAGGACCCCCGCTGCGATCACGAGCCAGACGACCCAGTCCGGCATCTTCCAGCAGGCCAGATCGCCGAAATCGGGGAACGAGGGATCCCGTCCCTGGAAAAACATCCGCATGCCGAGTACGTTGAGCCAGATGAAAAATGTTGCGCTCGTCAGGAACAGCGCTGCACCATGCTCCACGATCCATTCGGCTACCTGGGGGGCGCCATCCCGCAGCGCGTCGATCTGGTCCTGGGGGATCCCGATCTCCTCGTAAAGGGCGATGCTGTACTTGATGCTGTCGACCACGTATCCACGGACAAAGTCCAGGATGCCGCGTTCCTGGAGCTGACCGTACAAGGCAAGAATGGCGACGATCACCGCGACAAGTCCGGCAACCGACAGGGCCACCGTCTTCTCGATTCCCCATCGCCTTCTCAGGGCTTCGGGAATGATGATTCCCGCCGACCCGAGCACCAGGAAGAACGAAAGGCTTTCCACGAAACCGCCGATCCGGAAAGCGGCCACGAGAAGGCCGAACGACAGGACGAACATGGCGATCCCGGGAATCCGCCCCATCTTCCAGTAGAAATAGGCGATCGGAAGCGGCGCGATCAGGCTGAATATAAAACCGACAACGGGGTTCAGGACCACGAGGAGAAAGAAACCCGTCGTGATGCCTGCGCCCAGGATAAATTCCTTCACGTTGAAGTTTCCGCCTGCATCCAACTGAACGCTGTCCTCGAATCGCCGATTACAGACCGTACCTGCCGCCTGCCGTCTCTGCACAGGCGTCGCCGCTGTCAGCCTTCCGTTACCATGAAGGGCAGCAGGGCGATGTTGCGGGCGCGCTTGATCTCGACCGTCAGCGCCCTCTGGTGGAGCGCGCAGTTGCCCGTGATGCGCCTGGGGATGATCTTTCCGCGTTCCGTCACGAAGTACCGCAGGGTATCCACGTCCTTGTAGGACATTTTCATGTTCGAGTCGGTGCAGAACCGGCAGACCTTCCTCCGGTGGAAGACTCTTCGGTCGGACCTCGGCCTTCCGGGTCCGCCTCCCCCCGGTCCTCTCGAATCTCTTCCGCCCGGACCCCCTGTCCTGGGCCGGCTGCCCGTCGTGCTGTCTGAAGGTGTTCTCATGTCGTTATCCCTCCGTCGTGGCTTCCGACGTCGCGGACGTCGTCGTGGTCGTTATCGGGGTGCTGGATTCCGCCGGGATGATCGCAGACGGGGGAGTGTCGGCCTTCGGCCCGGCCAGTTCTTTTTCGATCTCTTCCGCAGTGATGCTGTCGGCAAGCTTCACGGACATGTACTTCAGGACCTTGTCGTCGAACTTCAGGATTCTCTCCACCTCTGCGACGATCTCGCGCCTGCCGGCGAAGTCGATGAGGATGTAGAACCCCCTGGCCTGCTTCCGGATGAGGTAGGCGAGCTTTCGCTTTCCCCATCTCTCGACCTTCAGGACAGTCCCCTTCATGTCGGTGATGATCTTGCTGTAGCGGTCGATGATGGCGGTGATTTCCTCGCTGGACAGCTCGGACTGGACGATGAACAGAGTTTCGTAACGCTTCAATTCGTTGACCTCCTTTCGGCTCTATAGCCCGGACACGGGGCCCGGGCAAGGAGTGCCTGGATATGAAATTTTTGAACCTGTACTCTTATACCAGAAAAAAGGAGAAATCAAGCCTTTTGTGGCAGACGGTCTCACCCCTGTCTCAGGTCGGGAAAGGGACTTTTGCACCGCCAAAATGAGGCTTGACAGGTTTCGGGCCTTTCCCTATCAAAAGGGGTACCGGGGTGCGGTCGATCGGGGGGCTTGCCGGAGGAACCGATTCTCGGGTCGTTCATACTCCTGAAAGGAGGATTGCAGATGATCAAAAAAAGTTGGCTTCTGGCGCTCGCCGGGATGTTCGCCCTGTCCTTTCCGGGCTGCATGGTCACGGAAAGCACCTATCTGAAAAAGGTGGAAGAGGCCGGCAGCCTCGAGCAGGGGCTTGCCACCTGCAAGGAAGACGTCGTGCGGCTCGGGAAACAGAACGAGGAGATGGCCAAGAAGGTCCAGGATCAGCAAGCGCAGATCGGTCAGCTCGAGAAGAGCCGGGAGGAAAAGGTTCAGGAGGTCAGCAAGACCTATACGCAGATGATCGAGAAAATGAAGTCCGAGATCGCCGAGGGGCAGGTGACGATCACCGAGCTCCAGGGGAGGCTGACCGTGAACATGGTCGACGCCATCCTCTTTGATTCGGGGAAGGCCGACATCAAGCCCGAGGGCAGACGGGTTCTGCAAAAGGTGGCTGAGGTGATCGGCCAGGTGGAGGACAAGGCGATCCTCGTCGAGGGGCACACGGACAATGTCAAGATCGGCGGTGCGCTCGCCCGGGCGTTCCCCTCGAACTGGGAGCTATCGGCGGCCCGCGCCATCAATGTGGCCCGGTATCTTCAGCGGCTGGGGGTCGACCCCGCCCTCTTGTCTGCAGCCGCCTACGGGGAGTATCGCCCCGTCTCGGAGAACGACACCCTGGAAGGGCGTGCAAAAAACAGGCGGATAGAGATTGTTCTCGTCCCCAGGGACTAGCATGCTGTTGACCGGGGCATAACGTGGTGAAGAGAGGAACATCGGAAGCGAGGAAGAGCGGACAAGAAGAGAAACTAATCCTGCATCCACTCCGGTCATCTGCTCTTCCTATCTTCCTCACTTCATGATTTCATGGCGGGGCTGCAGGACGGCAGGCCCTTTTCCGCCGTTAGCTGTCAACCGGGTGACGGGGTCCTAGATTGAAGATTGATACAGGATATGCCATATTGCAGGGGAGCTGCCGCGATGCTGCGGTGCGACTGCTGGAAAGGAGAATGAAGCGATGAAGAATATGCTCGACGGCATTGAAGAGGTTCTTCTCATGGGGCCGGGGCCCTCTTGCGTGCCCCCGCAGGTCTACGAGGCGATCGGCAAGAAGACCCTGGGGCACCTCGACCCCTACTTCCTGAAGATCATGGACGAACTCAAGGAGCACCTCCGCACGCTCCTGAACACGAAGAACAATCTGACCGTTCCCATCTCCGGGACCGGCTCGGCCGGCATGGAGGCCTGCTTCGTCAACCTCATCGAGCCCGGCGACAAGGTGCTGATCCTGATCAACGGGGTCTTCGGCGTGAGGATGCGCGAGGTCGCAAGCCGGCTCGGCGCGGAGGTCGATGCCCTCGAGTTCATCTGGGGCACGCCGGTCGTCGTGGATGACGTGGCGAAAAAGCTCAAAGAGAAGACCTACCGGATCGTGGCGGTTGTCCACGCCGAGACGTCGACGGGTGTGTGCAACCCCGTGGAAGAGATCGGGGCTCTCCTGAAAGGCTCCGACACGATCTACCTCGTCGATACCGTGACGAGCCTGGGCGGCATTGAGGTCCGCATGGACGACTGGGGGATCGACGCCCTCTACAGCGGGACCCAGAAGTGCCTGTCCTGCCCGCCGGGCCTTGCCCCGCTTTCCTTTTCCGATAAGGCCATGGCCAGACTGGGCGCGCGCAAGACCAGGGTCCCCAACTGGTACCTGGACATCTCGCTGATCGCAAACTACTGGAGCCAGAACCGCGTCTATCACCACACGGCGCCGGTGAACATGGTCTACGCCCTTTACCAGGCGTTGCTGCTTATCCTGGAGGAAGGCCCGGTGCAGGTCTTCAAGCGCCACCGGGACACCCACCGGATGCTCGTGAAGGGCCTCGAGGGGATGGGCCTCAAGATGGTCGTCGACAAAACCAGGAGGCTCCCCATGCTGAACACGGCCTGGTGCCCGGAAGGCATAGACGAGCTTGCCGCCCGGCGCTGCCTTCGCAGCGAGTACAAGATCGAGATTGGCGGCGGGCTCGGGCCCTTGGCCGGGAAGATCTGGCGCATCGGCCTCATGGGGCACACGGCAAGGAAGGAAAATGTGGAGCGCTTCCTCGACGCGCTCCGGAAGGTTATTTCATGATGCTTCCCCCTTTGTGCCAAAGGGGGGCGAGGGGGGGATTTGATTCAGATGAAAATGCGGGCGGAGATCTCTCCGCCCGCATTTTATTTCTCTTACCTTCTTAACTTCTCAACTTCTTAACTTCTGTCTTTATTCCGGGCAGGAGGCTCCCTTTTTCACCCACTCGTTCATCTTTGCCGAGAAATCCGTGTGGCTCATCTTCGGGGTCGTCCGTCCCTCGCCGGGGTTCCATGCCCATCCAACAAGAGGATCCTTGGAGATGTGCTCGACGATCAACTCCCCTGTTTTTCCACCATTCATCTTCGGGTCCTTCAACTGGCGGCAAAGCTCCCCGGGCGTGCGGCCCTGGAAGACCATGGGCATGTTCTCCGGCGGCATGTGCCAGTTGGCCACACCGGGGGCCCCCCCGGGTTTGTTCGCCTCCCCGTGGCAGAGGGCACAGTTCATCGCCCCTGCCCCCTTGCCCTCGGGTCCCCGCTTGACGTTGAACATGTGGGGCTGAGAGTCGTCCCGGATCGTCGGCGCATCCCCCGCAGGGTGGCAATTCTGGCAGCGGGGGTGGAACAGGACTTCCGCGGCCTCGGTAAACGCCTTTTGCGCACCTGCGCTATCCTGGTTATCGGCGGTGGCCCGGTTCAGGCACGAGAACAGGCCCGCCAGGGCGATAAAAAGTCCTGCGATGAAGATGACGAAGACAGGTGTTTTCATTGCTCCGTGACTCTTCAGTCTTGCCATGGTGAGCTCCTTGGATGAGGGTGTAAAGGACTACTGACCTGTTGTGCATCGGCGTGTCGAGGTATCGACGCTGAAGATGATAGCAGAAAGCCATGGGGATGACAAAAAAATAAAGACAGGCGGGTGCCTGCCGGCACAAGAAAATCCCCCTGGGACAACGCGTACCTTGGAGTTCCTCTCCCCGCCGTGAGAAAGGCATGAGGTGAGTCGGAGTTGCCACCCTCACCCCGGCTCCCTCTCCCTTCAAGGGAGAGGGAGCCGGAGATGAAGGGACATTTTCAGGGGGGGGGATTTGAGGTTGCAGTTAGTGCAGAATGTAGAACGCCGCCAGGGTGCCGCCCCCGAAGATCACCGACCAGAGGATCGTTTTCCCCAGTCTGTCGGCGCTCCAGGACTCCGGCTTGACCGCGCCGGCCAGGACAAACCCCAGCACGAGGAAAAGCCCGATGACGATCACCCCGTGGGTCGTCCAGTGATGTCCCATGGCATCCGCCATCGCCTTTTTGAAAGGCGGCGTCATCTCCTTGAAAATCACCAGCAGCGAGTTGAGTATGCTCACAATGGCCGCAGAGAGGCCGAACCCGATTGTCGTTTTGTCAAGTGTCGTGTTTGTCATGGCCCCTACCTCCCCAAGTATCCGACGATAACACCGCGACTGATAATCGCTCCCGAACCATCCACGGCAAGGCCGATGAGAACGATGATCGCGGTAACGATGACCATGAGCCTCCTGTTTTCAGGGACCATGAGGTCATTCCGGTAGGCGATGATCGGCAGAAGGATGCTCAGGAAGAGCAGGGCGAAGAACACGTGCTCCTTCCATTCCATGAAAAACGTGTGCGCCCAGGACCACTGCCCCGCCCGGATGATGGCCCTTTCGGCGGGGTAATGGACGACGTACCACCAGCCGCCGATGACGTAGGACAGGATCATGGACAGGGCCGTCCACAGGCTCAGGCTGCGGATCGTGGGGATGTTCTTCTCGCTTGCATTCAGGACATACACGAGAAGCGCCACCGCCAGGATGATCCCCAGCACGCCGAACAGGACGTGCACCATTACGGAGACCTGTATTCCAAATAGTGACATGGATACCCTCCTTTTCAGGGTTGAAGGTTTGTGCTCGCCGGTCTCATGACATCACAACCGCTTCGGCCCAACCGACGATGGGATTGATGACGATCATTGAGGGCCGTTATTATGTTGACGTATTTTTGATTGATGCGACCGTTACCTGGATAGATAAGGTTTGAAAGGAATCGACGGGTTACTGTTCGCCTCTTATTCAGGCGAAGCCTCTTCAGGGTTCCGTCGGGGGACAAACATCCGCATATTGCGGTGTCCGGTGAGGACAATGTATTGACGCGGTTCTTATTTTTAAGATGGGGCCCGCAGTGCAAAAAGTCAAGGGGGTTATCCGCCGTTTTTTTCCGGCTTTTTGCCTGCCTGCAGCACGATGACGGAGGTGATGACGAGGGTGGCGCCGAGGAGTTGCCACACCTCCATCGTTTCCCCCAGGAAAAGCCAGGCGATGAGCCCTGCCGTGATCGGCTCCAGGGTGGCCGTGATGCTCGCCCTCGTGGCGCCGATGCGGTTGATGCCCTCGGTATAGCAGATGAACGCCAGCACCGTGCCGAAGAAGGCGATGAAGAGGACCCATCCCCACTGCGCAATGCCCGAGGGGCGAAGAAATGCGCTCAGGGGCGGGTGAAAGATGTTCCAGGTCACGGCAGCGAACAGCAGGCCGTAGAAGACGACCGTCCAGGGAGGGTAGCGCCTCATGCCATACTCGCACCGCACGGTGTACCAGGCAAAGGTGACGGCCGAGGCGAGGGCGGAGAGCACGCCCATGCGGTTCATGTCCAGCAGATGCAGGCTGTAGCCCCCCACGACGAGGTAGCAGCCGAAAAGGGAGCCGGCCATGGCGGCGAAAACAATGGGCGGAAGTTTTGTGCCCAGGAAGAGCATCGTGTAGAGGGCGACGAAGATGGGGGCCTGGTACTGGATCAGGATGGCGGCAGCCACCTGGATCTTGCTGATGGCGAAGAGATAGGTGAATTGGACTGCCGCGAGCCCCACGCCGAGGGTGACGAAATACAGAAGATCGCGCCGGTCGATCGCCAGCAGGGAACGGTTGTGAAGCAGAATCCGGCAGAAAACGATGCCCGTGGCGAGCGTCGTCCGCAGCTGTACCAGCTCGAAGGCGGTGATGCCGCTCAAAAACAGGAACTTGGCCGCCGTGCCGGAGGAGGCCCAGAAGAGGGCCGCCAGGGCGGCGAAGAGATAGCCGGACCGGGGGAGGCTCTGCTGCGTCACGAATGTCGTCCCCTCATCCGACCCACTTCACGAAGATATCCATGTCGGCCCTCTGGCGCTCGAAACGATTGATGGGGGCTTCACTCTCCGGGTACCCGATGACGGCGCCCATGATGACGCGCCGGTCCCCCGGGATCGAGCCGTGCCTTCGCAGCAGATCGGCGTAGTGGACGGAGCTTGCCATGATGCACGTCCCGAGTCCCCGGTCGTGGGCCGCGAGTGCAATCGTCTGGAGCAGCAGGCCCACGTCCAGCATGGCATACTCGACAAGGACGTCCGTCGGGACGGTGGCCACAATGAGGCAGGGAGCGCCGAAGAGGGCGGCCATGTTCACTTGATGCCGTTTGCGTCCTTCCTTGTCTTCCCGCTTGAGCCCCAGGGAAGTGACGACGGCCTTGCCGACCTCCATGTACCGAGCTTTCATCTGCTCCGGCCAGGTCTCCGGCATGGGGATGTCGTTGCGCAGCGGCTCGCCGTTGCCCATGGCTGCCACATTGGCTTTCCGGAAGGCCTCCAGGGGCTCCCCCGTGATCATGGTTATCTCCCAGGGCTGGGTGTTTCCCCAGGAGGGCGCCCATCGGGCGGTTTCGAGCAGCTCCTCGAGGACGTTCCTCGGGATCGCGTCGGGTCTGAATTGCCGGATGCTTCGTCTTCCCCGGACGGCGGCTTGCAGTTCCATGCCTGTCTCCTTTTGAGAGTGGTTTTGTCGAAAAAATTGTCTCATTTTACATGAAAATTGTGTTCTTTCATACTCTTGAAAAAGCGAAAATGGGCAAGACGGTATTGACAGGGGATGGCCTTTGCCATACCCTAAGGACCATTAAATTCGACGCCCCCCTATGAAGGCCCTTACCATAATTTACCTCTCCCTTGAGGGGATAGGGCCAGGGTGAGGGTGATGGTTCGTCGTTCGACAGGCTCACGATGACTGCTCACCATNNGTCGAAGGACCCCCTCACCTCAATCCTCTCCCCCGGAGGGGAGAGGAAGACCAAGGATCGAAACCCTTATAGGTGGGAACGAAGGGGGATTTTGAAGCCCTACGGTCTATCAGGAGAAGCAAACTGAACAACAATTTTGAATACCGGTACGGAGCGCAAAATCAGTGGCGCGTCCTCGTTGCCAACACGAGAGAGCTTCGGGAGAAGGCCTTCCGGCTTGTCTACGATGTCTATATCCGGGAAGGATACGAACTGCGCTACGGACGCGAGAGCGGCCTGTGGTGCACGATTCACCACCTGCACCCGGCCACGACGATCTTTCTGGCCGAGAAGGAAGGAAGGCTCGCGGGTTCGGTCTCGGTGATGCCAGACTCGCGGCTGGGGCTCCCGACGGACCGCATCTTCCCGGAGCCGCTGGCCGATCTCCGGAAGGCCGGTCGGCGCCTCAGCGAGATCTCCTCGCTCGTCGTGACGGAGGAGCCCGGGGGAATCCCCCCCGAGCTGGCCATGCACCTCTACCGGCTGGCCCACCTGGCGAGTCTTCGCCTGATGAAGAGCACCGACATCGTCGCCTCCGTCATGGCCCACCACAGGGACTTCTACTCCCGCTTCCTGCTGTTTGATGACGTGTCCGAAGCGCCCCGCCTGAGCCCGAAGACGGACCAGCAGGTCTCCTACGTGCGGCTCAACCTCGAGACGATGAAGGAGCGCTACGAGCAGCGCTATGCCCGGGCCACGGGCAGGCGAAACCTCTACCGCTGGTTTTTTCAGAATGAGGACGAGCCGGACATGCTCGATTGGTTGCGCCGCAGCCGCTCGCCCATGACGACGGAGGATCTGTACTACTTCGGCGCGCAAAAGACGAACATCCTGGCCAAGGCGGGGCATGAGGTAATCGCCATCCTCGAAGAGGAGTACCGGCTGGCCGGTGCGGCCGGGGGCTGAGTGTCCCTCTTCGCGCCCCCTCCCTTCGAGATCCTGCTGCCTGGTCATTGCGAGCAACAAACCCCGATTGGGTTCGGGGTTATCGATGAAATGAACAGTGCCTTAAAATCCTCCCCGGCCCTCCTTATACAAAGGAGGGAGTTTAGATCTTCCCCCTTTTAGAAAGGGGGAAAGAGGGGGATTTCCCCCTCTGTGAATTGACGCTGTTCATTAGGAGCAACAAACCCCGACTTCGTCCGGGGTTATCGATGGAATAAACAGCGTCGATCCGTCATTGCGAGGAGAGCGCAAGCCCGACGCGGCAATCCCATGAATTCATTGAGATTGCTTCGCTTCGCTCGCAATGACCTTCAGAGCTGTTCATTAGGAGCCTGGCGACGAAGCAATCTCATCACGCGCTTTCATTCACCGGCGCGACATTTCATTTTCCTGAGGAGGATATGCCGGATGTGGAAGGAACTCGTCGACCGCCAGAGGGGGATTGTCAACTTCACCGATGAGCTCACCGAGGCGATCGGGCGCACACGGGTCCTCGTGGCAGGGGCCGGGGGAAACGGCGCCGTACTGGATTTCCTCGTCCGGACCGGCTTTCAGCGCTTCGTCGTCATCGATTTCGACGTCGTCGAGGCGACCAACCTCAACCGCCTGCCCTTCATGCCGGATTCCGTCGGGAAGACGAAACCCGAGGCCTGGAAGGAGTACCTGCAGAGACTCAACCCGGACGTTGATGTGGCCGTCTACTGCCGCAGGGTCACGAAAAACGACGAAGCCTGGCTTGCGGAGGTCATCTCGGGGGTGGACATCGTGGCCCTGGGGATGACGGACATCGAGGCCAATTTCCTGATCCCGCGGGTCTGTCACCGCCTTCGCAAGCGCATGGTCGTGGGCCCCGGCACGTCGAACTGCTGGGCCGTGAGCACCCTCACCCACACGGGTCGCGTCTCGCTGGAGAGCGTGGGCGGCTTCGGGACGGAGGGCATCGATGCCCGCGAGATCGACTACAAGGCCATCCTGCCGAAGTTCATGCGGATCTACATGTTCCCCGGGCGCACCGAGAGACTCTACCCGGAGACGCTCCAGAAGGTCCAGCGCGGTGAGATCCCCCCGCGCAACTGCAAGATCTTTGTCTCCATGGTCAACGCCGCCGCCTGCTGGGAGATCGTAAAAAACACCGCCGTGATGAGCGGCGTCCCCCTTCAGAACACGAGCGTCATCGAGTTCCCCGTCGTGCAGGTCTTCGATCCCTTCCGGGGGAGCGCCTACTACTACCACGCCGCAAAAGACAAGATCGGCATCCCGAACTGGATTACGGGCAAGATCCGCTGGCATAATCTCCCGAAGTAACTTGCGCCGTTTCGCCAGGCGCCGGTCGCCTTTTTTCATGCAATCTGCCATCCTCCATCGCAGTCAAATCCCTTTGACAGGGGGGGTGGCTGCGCTTATACTCTCCACGCTATAAAATCCCCCATGGAAACCCATGCATTAAATTCCTTCTCCTGTTTGGGGATTCTCCTTTCAGGTTCCCTCTCCCTTGAGGGGAGAGGGTAGGGGTGAGGGTGAAAAGAGGAACCATGAAAACATACAGAATCGCTGCCGTTCCCGGCGACGGAGTAGGCCCTGAGGTCATCCCGGCGGGCCTCACCGTGCTGGGCAG
>DCVI01000162.1:24026-25428 GCA_002327315.1 Syntrophaceae bacterium UBA2192
CCGTGGGGCTGCCCGATGTGGACGACACGCTGCCGGCAAAAGACTACACCTTCAAGGTGCGCACGGGGTTCATGCAATACGTGAACTACCGCCCCGTGCGGACCTGGCCCGGTGTTGCCCGACCCCTGAAAACGGAGAAGCCCATCGACTTCGTCGTGATCCGCGAAAACGTGGAGGGGGAATTCGTCCAGGCGGGAAAACAGATCCTGCCCGATGACGTCGGCGGACTGGCCATCGACACGAGCATATTCACCCGCCGGGGTATCGAGCGGATCGCTCACTACGCCTTTCAACTGGCGCGAAAGCGCCGCAAACGGGTCCACCACATCACGAAGTCGAACACGCTCATCTACAGCCTCACGTTCTGGGACCGGGTCATTCGCGAGGTGGCGGCGCAATACCCCGACGTGGAGCACCAGCAGATGTACATCGACAACGCGGCGGCGAGTTTCGTGCTGCGCCCCGAGATCTTCGACGTGGTGCTGACTACAAACCTCTTCGGCGACATCCTGAGCGACCTGGGCGGTGCGCTGATGGGGAGCCTGGGGGCTGGCCGGAAGCGGAAACATCAACCCCGAGAGGGAGTACCCCTCCATGTTCGAGCCCATCCACGGCTCGGCGCCCGACATCGCAGGCAGGGGGATCGCCAACCCATACGGCACGATCTGGTCGGGGGCCCTGATGCTCGAACACCTGGGTGAGTTGCAGGCGGCGCGGCAGATCATGAAAGCCATGGACAAGACGACGGCCGAGGGCGTGCTGTCGGCCGATCTGGGCGGGAAGGCGACAACCGGCGAGATCGCCCGTCGCGTGGCCGATTCCCTCGACATCGTCTAGGAGATATTGTTCCTTCATTATATTGCACCCTCCCTTTCGTAAAGGGACAATCCTCGACCCCCCCTTTTGTAAAGGGGGGTAGGGGGGATTTAGACCTTCCAACATTCCCCCTCTCCCCCGGCGGGAGAGGGCAGGGGTGAGGGGGAACCAATGAGAATCATCGACCTGACCGTTTCCATGAAGGACGGCATGCGAGGCGTCACCTTCGAGGCCTTCAAGGTTCTCGAGAAGGACGGCTGGAACGCCCGGATGCTCCACCTCTATTCCCATGCGGGCACCCACATGGACGCTCCGCTCCACTTCGGTGTCAATGACACGACCATCGACCGGATTCCCCCGGAGCGATTCATCGCCGATGCATGGGTGATCGATGCGCCCGCCGTCACGGACAGCATGATGATCGGGGTCGAGCACCTGAAGGACGTGAAGGACAAGTTGACCGCGGGCGAAGGCCTTCTCTTCCGGACCGGCTGGCACCGTCACATCGACGCCGACAACTACCGGACGGCGCTGCCCTGGATCGGACGGGAGCTGGCCCTGTGGTGCGTCGAGAAGAAGGTCAAGC
>DCVI01000003.1 GCA_002327315.1 Syntrophaceae bacterium UBA2192
AATGGTGAAGACTCTCGTCAGCTGAGAGGAAGGTCCGAATCGCTGGAAGTTGTTGTTCCCTCCTGAAGCCCCTTTACGAAAACGGTGAAGGGGCTTTCTATATGAGAAGGACCCTGCGTGATACCTATCCGTCGCCTTGTCCCGTTTCCGGTTTTTTTCTTCCGGAGAAAAATCCGCGGGCAGAAGATTCCCCTTCTGACCAGCTTCAAGATCACCTACCGCTGCAACCTCGCCTGTCTCGCCTGCCCCTTTCATCGTCGTGCCGGGGAGGCGGGCGCTCACATGAGCTGGTCCCTGGCCAAGGCTTCCCTGGACGCCTTGCGGCTCAGGGGCGCCCTGATCGTCGTCTTCGAAGGCGGGGAACCGTTTCTGTGGCGGGACGGCCGTCATGATCTGAACGATGTGGTCGCGTACGCCAAGAGGCGCTTTCCCGGGGTCGCCGTGACCACCAACGGCACCTTCCCCCTGGACAGTCCGGCGGACATCCTCTGGGTCAGTCTGGACGGCTTGAAGGAATCCCACGACCGGCTGCGCTCCGGTTCGTTCGACCGGGTCTGGTCAAACCTCCGGGCGTCCCGGCATCGACGTCTGTTCGTCCACTATACGATCAACCGGGAGAATCGCCACGATATCGGGCCGTTGTTGGAACGGCTTCAAGACATCCCGGCGTTCCGCGGCTTGACGGTCCAGCTCTTCTATCCCTATGGGCAGGGGGAGGCGCCGTTGGCCCTGTCCGACGGTGAACGGAAGGCGGTTCTCGAAGAGGTGATTGACATGAAGAAACGGGGCTTGCCGATCCTCAACTCCGCCGGGCGCCTGCGCGCCATGATCTCAAACGACTGGCGCTGCCATGAAGATATCCTCATCAATGTCGATCCCGACGGCGCCATTACGCCGGGCTGCTATGTCAAGGGTCGCGGCCCAGTCAATTGCCGGGCCTGCGGCTTTTCCCCGGTGTCGGAAGCCTCGGGCGCACTGGATCTCCTGCCCGGATCGCTGAAGGCGGGCTGGTCGATCTTCTTCAAGTGATTCACATGATGAATGGCTGATGCCCATTTTGCTGGATTCTTTTCTCTGGTATTGATATCTTAGGGTGGGTTTTGGGGGAGTTCATCCCATCAGCACGGTTGCCAAGAGAAATCCGACAAGGAGGGTGCAACGATGGCGGAGAAGGCTCAACGGGATCTGCGGCACGATATACAGAGGCTTGCGGACCGCTTCAACGGATTGATACCCATTATGCTGGAGATGGGCATCCTGGAGGACATCCTGCACAAAAAGATCATCCTGTCTGAAAAAGGAGGCCCGAGCTTTACCGTCAGCATCGTTCCGGATGGGTTTCGCGTGGTGGACGGTGAGGATCCGTTTGCACATGCGGTCATGCGTACCACGGGAGAACAGTGGAGAAAGATATTCGCCGGTGAAAAGCCGTACGCGGCTATTTTCCGCTTCGAGCTCGACCCACAGCGAGCCGAAATACCCCTTAACCAAATCCCGCTGGTTGAGCGTTTTTCATCCATCATGCAGGCGATCGTTTGTTTGCCGGGTTAGGTTAAATCGCAGCTCAAGGAGGGGGGATTATGACCATCGCCGTTACCGAAATAATCAGCTCGTGGGCAAGTGAATTAAGATTTGAGGACATTCCTCCGCACACGATTGCGTGCGCGAAGGAACAGGTGATCGGCATCGTTGCTGCCATATTGGCGGGAAGCCGTATGGAGGAATGCCAGCCTCTTTATCTGGCACTGCGGGATTGGTCCGACAGGCAGGAATCGACGGTCATTGGGGCAAAGATGAAAGCAAGCATGCGCGACGCAGGGATGGTGAATTCCATTGTTGCCCAGACCCTGGAGTGGGAAGATTACCTGCGGTCGCAACATACCGGCGCTTCAACGGTGCCCAACGCCCTTGCCGTGGGCGAAGCCGTGAATGCCAGCGGCAAAGAGTTCCTGACCGCGCTGGTGGCTGGCAACGAAATCTGCGGCAGGACCGGGCATGCCTATATCAAAAGTCACCTTTTCACCAATTCGTGCCCGAACCACCAAATCGACGCCGCTGTCGTGGCCGGCAAGCTTTTGGGGTTGAACCGGGACCAGATGATGGACGCCCTGGGCATCTCCTGCTTCCCTCCCATGACGCAGTGCTTTGCGGGTTGGTTCTCTCCCACAAAGGGACTCATAACCGGCGGCCCGGTGCATGCCGGGATCACCGGCGCCTGCCTGGCAAAGGCGGGTTTCAAGGGTTTCAGGAAAATCATCGAGCATCCGGACGGCTTTTCATCCGCCATCTTTGAACGCTACGACCTGGAAGAAATGGTGCGGGATTTGGGCAGCGACTGGCGCACCGATACTCATTCACCCAAGCTTTACCCGTGTTGCGGGTGGCTGGATGCACTGGTAGATTCCGCGCTCGATCTCATGCGTGCCTACGGGATTGACTGGCGGGACATCTCCGGTGTCGATGTGCAGAGTCCGACGGTCACGCTGCTCCTGAATAAGCCGAAGGATGAGTTGATCGATTTGATTGAGCGGATTGCAAAGACCGATTACCTGACCTGCGTGCCGCTTTATTTCAATTCCGTCTATCCGCTGGCCGTCGCCATGATGGACGGCGAATTGACGCCGGCACAGTTCACCAAGGAACGGATCACGGACAAACAACTCCATGCATTCTTCGACAGGATACACTTCGTGGTCGATCCGTCCTTGGACGTCAAGGAGATGCAAGAAGGCATCAACAGCGGCGGGGTAAAGATCCGACTTAAGAATGGGACCGAATACCATCAATTTACCGATGCCATGAAGGGTTCTTACAAGAACCCCATCGATATCAGAGAGAAGCTGGAAATCTGCACCCGGCATATCCTGAGCCGTCAGCAGCGAGACGAGATTTTCGATGCGGCCGGCCGCATCGATCAGATGGAACACATCCAAGACTTCACGGACCTGTTGTGATGAGTGCGTTTCCTGTCAGAATGGACGTCCCGGGGCGAAGAGTCCCCGGCTAGCTTTATGGCTTTTCAGGAATCTCGCCAGCTGTTCTTTGCCGGGCTTCTTCACCCTGAGGAACGCCACGCCCACACGATAGATGGACGCGGGGGTGTCGCTCGAGATGTCATACCAGCGGACCTCTCCGATTGCCTCGAACGGCGGCTCGTCCGGAGTGAGTTGAATGCTCATGTATAAACGGTGCTTCCGGGCAAACGGGAGTCCCGACAGCAAATGGACGCCTTCAATCTCGATAGACTGTGTTTCCAAGCAGATGCCGCTTTTGGAGATATTTCGGCTTCTAATGTGCAGGGGGGGACGCTGCTGGGGGGCTTCCGTCACCGGAACAATCTCAACGGCGACGTCCAACGGGCAGTCCAGGCGCTGAAACTTTCTTTTTTCCAATCCATCGCTCATGACCGACTCCTGACCGGTTTCGGTACGCACTGACCGAATCATCCGCATCGCCGCGCCCGGGGTTCCGATCCCCTGGCGCAGGCAGCATCCGCGGGAAACGGCCGTGTGTCCCTGCTCACGCCGGGGGCCGTCTC
>DCVI01000025.1 GCA_002327315.1 Syntrophaceae bacterium UBA2192
TCCAGGGCCTCCCAGGCCGCCGCAACGGCGGCCCCGTCGCGCCCCGCCTGTATTGCCAGGTTCCATGCCGACATCGCCCCACCTCCCACTCCGGTCGTTCACCGAAATCGACGGTCGGAGGTCCCGTCCCGCGGCGCGGTCGGGACGTCCCGAAACCCGATCGGTCCGGCCGTCCCCTCCCGCCGCGCCCAGGGTGACGTCCGGGACCGATCACCCGCTGTCCCGTCATAAATAGCGAAAAAGGCGGTGGAAGGCAAGTCCTGCGTCAGGGGGCCTTGACGGATGCGGGGTTTTCCTCTACAAGGCGGACCATGGAACGGATCATCGTGCAGCTTTACGAAATCCAGGAGCCCCGCGAGGCGGAGCGCCTGCTTAAGCTGGGGGTGGATCACATCGGCAGCGTGATCCTCTCGGAGGAGGTCTGGAAATCGCCCGTCCTCAAGGACGTCGTTCGCTTGGTCAAGGACTCCCCGGCGAAGAGCAGCCTGATTCCGCTCATGACACACACCGACAACATCCTCCGCGCCCTGGACTACTACCAGCCGCAGCTCGTGCATTTCTGCGAGATGATCCCGCTTGCGCCTGAGGACGGCGCCCGGCGCGCCCGCGTCTGCGCGGAGCTGATCCGCATCCAGCAGCTCGTGAAAAAGGAATTTCCCCCCTTCGGGATCATTCGGTCCATCCCGATTCCCGCCCCGGGGCCTGCCGACCCGGCGCCGGTCCGGGAGGTGTTGATCGAACTCGCCCGCACCCTGGCGCCGCACGGCGATTTTTTCCTCACCGATACGCTGCGCGGATTCGAGACCCCCGAGGCCGCCCAGCCCGTGGCGGGCTACGTGGGCATCACCGGGGAGGTCTGCGACTGGGCGCTCGCGGCGGCCCTCGTCGAGGCGAGCCCGATCCCCGTGATCCTGGCCGGGGGGATCTCGCCCGAGAACGTCCACGACGGGATCCGGCGGGTCAGACCCGCCGGGATCGACAGTTGCACCCAGACCAACGCCCGCGACCCGCGCACCGGCCGCCCCATCCGCTTCCGGAAGGACTTCGACCGCGTCCGCCGCCTGATAGACGAGGTCCGCCGCGCCGAAGTGGCCGCCTGACTCCCTTCGGCCGTCGGTGTCGGAAAGCGACCCGCGCCGGCGTCTGCCCGCCGGAAACAGAATCCCGGCCAGGCCCGTCGGGGAGGGCCATCGGACAATGAAGAACGGTTGTCGTCGTCGGGATTCCGGCCGGCTTGTTTCTGCTGAACCGCTCATTCCGTCCTTCACCGGCGGAAGGCGGGAAAAATGCGATTTGCCGATTGTCGTTTTCACCGACAAGGCAAGCATCCGTTATTCAATATGATTATGCAGATTACTTTTTGAAATGGGCAACGACTTGCACCCCGATGAGGTTAGCTGTCGTAGCTTACCAATCAAATCTCCGATAGTCATCACGGCTGAGGTTCAGCTACAACCACGCGACTTAATGCTGATGCAACAGTAACTATACCGCATTAAGCTTTTTCAAGACAGGATCATCAGCCAGGAATATATTCGTGGTTTCAGTCTCGTCATCAAAAACAAGAACTGCCGATCCGTTTTTAAGCTTAGACTTCACCTGGATGAAACTGGTTTCCAGGGAAGCCTCAATCGCGCCATAATCAGTCCCGTTTCTGGAGATGAATTCTTCAATGACGCCTCTCAGAGCTTTACCGCTGAGTTTGTCGATTGGAATAATGTGGATTGACATCGGATTTGCTCAACTTAAAGATACGCGATGGATATGTTGCCACCAGGTATGGCCCCCGCTCCAACAGCGTCAGGTATCTCAAAGCCCCTGTTTCTTATATTTCTGGGCCAGCTCAATATTGAACGCGGAGCCTATGGTTATATAGTCTTTTTGGTTCTGTGATGTCTTGCCTTTCACTTGGGCAGGAACCCCCGTCGCGAATGATTCTGATGGAAGTATCGTCCCTGGAGAAACTAAAGAACCGGCGGCAATAATGCAGTAGTCTCCGATTTCAGCGTTATCCAGGACAGTAGCGTTGTTGCCTATCAGAACATTATTGCCGATTTTCTTGCAATGGAGGATAGCTGCGTGTCCCACGATCGTATTGTCCCCGATGATGAGACCTGTGGCACTGTGCACTACGCAATTATCTTCAATGCTGGTGTTTTTACCGATGGTTATTTTTGCAATATCTCCCCGAATGACTGCACCGGGCCAGATATTAGCATTCTCGCCAATTTCAACATCACCGGCGATATAGGCAGTCTCACTCACGAACGCGGAAGATGCTATTTGAGGCCTCTTGCCATTGAACTCTCTAATCATGGTTTAGATCCACGTCTGCAGTTGCCCATGTACCCTCCTTTTGTCAAACACATTACAACTTTTCTAAGGCAAAGAACACGATATGTCAAAGAAAAGAATCAACCACTTGCAAGTATTTCCACGAGCTCAGAATGCGGATTTCAGTCGACAAGTGATACTGAATTGCATTTGAAAGATCGCATCTGGGCAGAAATATCATTTTCATTGAGTTCAGTCGAGAGTTACTCTTGGTCCGCCGGTGTGATATATTTCTTTCGGTAATGTGCGAATGTGCGTCACGCTACGCCGCCATGAAATCAGGGCCTCTTGAACTCCGCTGCCAGACATAATCATACACCCGCTCGGCGACCTTTTCAGTCTCCTCATCGGTAAACGGGGGGCGCGGCAATGAACGCCACAGGTTGTCGAGGATAAACACCCTGACCTCGGCCTGCGTGGTTGTGTTTTGCGTCCAGCCGGGCATCGGGCGGAGCAACTCCTCAAGAGACGCAAGAAGTGTCTTACTGGCCTGTTTGAGGCGTTCACGATCACCCTTGCTGATCCGATCCTTAAACAGGAGATCGAACAGGGCCAACTCGTCGTCGCTCAGGCCTTCCTCCGCAGCTCGTCGTTCCTCGGCGTCAAGTCTGCTCGCAAGATCCATCAGCCTCGCAAAAGTCTCCTCCACCGTGGCCCGGTCCTTCTCTCTGTTATAGTCCGCAATGATCTCCTGATACGTCCGGTAGTAGTCCATCCGCATGGGATTGCGGGCCAGCATCTGCGCAAGCTTCCGCTCGACGACATCCCGGATATCCTGTAGCGCGGCATGCTTTCGGCGAACCTTTTTTGCAAACTCGTTCCGCAGTTTTTCGAAGTCGATCCGGCTCAAATCCACCTTGAGCCCTGTGGCTTGGTCGTCGCCGGGAACTGCCGTCCGAATCGCCTCGTTGACGATTCGGTGCAATGCCTTGAGGAGTTCGGTTACATCGGCAGTGTCTCGTTTCTCCTGAAGTTTTTTGTAGATGGTTTCAATATTGTCGTGTCGCTCCGAGTAGGCAAAGGCACTCGGCTCCATGAGGAGCGCCTTGAAGCGGATGAACACCTGCCGGGCCATGATCTCGAAACGGCGCTTTCCTTCATCGGAGGTGTAGAGCGCATCCACGGCATCCCGCAGTGCCTCGATTCGGTCAAAGCCGGTCGCACCCTGAAGCCGGACCGGGTCGAAGCCGAGGGCCCGCAGATGGCTTTCTGTGGCTTCGATCGCCTGGAGCAGCGCCGCCACGAGTTCCTCGATCGGGGCCACGATGGCGCCCCCGTTGCCGTCATCCTCTCCCCCGAGGGCATACTGCGCGAGCGCCTCACGCAGGCTCCTGAGCATGCCGTTGTAGTCCACGATGACGCCGCAATCCTTACCCGGATAAACGCGGTTGGCGCGTGCTATAGCCTGCATGAGGCTGTGGGCTTTCATCGGCTTGTCGATATAGAGCGTCGCCAGGCATTCCACATCGAAGCCGGTCAGCCACATGGCACACACAAGGGCAATGCGGAAGGGATGCTGGGGGTCTTTGAAAGCGTCGTCCATGGCCACCCGTTTGCCGTCGGGCGTCTGAAAGCCGGTCTTCATCACCGCACGGTGGGGAATGATGTCGAAATTCCATTTTTTGAAGTCCTTGACCTCATTCTGCGCCTCGCTGATGATGATCTCGATGATCGTGCCTTCCATCCATTGAACCTGTGCGCGCAGCGATTCCAGCTCCTTGCCGAGGCGCTCCCGCGCATCGGGATCGGCGGCCGCGGCGAGCGCTGTTTCCCTGGCGGGGATGATCGCCTTCAGCCGGGCAATCTTGGCTTTCCAGAGCGGCTCGATGCGTTGGAACATCCTGGCGCAGGTGATCTTGTCGATGCAGACGAACATGGATTTCCCGGTCTGCCAGCGGGTGGAGCAGTGTTCAACGAAATCGGCCGCGAGCCTGTCGAGGCGCTCGTCGGCCGTAATCACTTCGTAGTCTTTGCCGAGGAGTTTCTCCAGAAGCGCGCTCTGGTCCGGGTCGAGTTCGGCCTTTTCGACCGCCTCGGCAATCCGGGCGTTCAGATCGGGCCTGGCAAGACCGAGCTTCTCGCCGCGGTTCTCGTAGATCAGCCTGACGGTGGAGTGATCCTCCTCGGAGCGTTTGAAGTCATAACGAGAGATGTAGTCGCCGAAGATGCGGCGGGTCAGCTCGTCGTGTTTGAACAGTGGCGTTCCCGTAAAACCGATGAACGCGGCGTTGGGCAGGGCGATTCGCATGTTCCGGGCGAACTTGCCAGCCTGGGTCCGGTGCGCCTCGTCAGAAATGACGATGATGTCGTCGCGTTCGCTGTAGGGTGCGGTGACCGGTTGATTGAACTTGTGGATGAGGCTGAAGACGAAACGGTGATCGCCGTGCAGCATCTCCTGCAGCTCCTTGCCCGAACCAGCCCGTGGGGTCTGCTCGTCTGTGACCCCGCAGCCGATGAAGGTTCGCCAGATCTGATCGTCCAGATCCTCGCGGTCGGTCATCACCAGGAAGGTGAAATTGCCGGGGACGGCGCGGCGGACCTTCTCGGCGAAAAATGCCATTGAATAGGACTTCCCGCTTCCCTGCGTGTGCCAGAATACACCCAGCCTGCCCAGATCCGGATGCGCCCGCTCGATGAGGGGAAGCATGACGCCGCCTTCCTGGGGCGAGTTCATATGTCCATGCCCGACCTCGGCGGCCAGGGGGAACGCCATCTCTTCTTCAGTCGCGGGTCTTGCCTTCGGCTGCCGTTCCGGGATCATGCGATAAACGGAGCGTTCCGTGAGCCGCTCGGGATAGAGTATCTTGAGTTCCTCCTGCCGCTTCACGGAGGCCACGGCATTGTTCACCCCCAGGACCTGGTGATTGCGCGCAACGATCTTCCGCGTCCCCCCGGCCCGGCTGTCGTCAAAGAGGATGAAGTTCTCGACCAGATCGAGCAGCCGTTCCTGGCTCAGCATCCCATCGAGCAGCGCCTCGGCATCCACGCACCCCTTGTCCTTCTCCGTGTTGCGCTTCCATTCGACGAAATGCTCCCACTTGCTGGTGATCGACCCGTAGCAGGCCTTGTCCCCATTGCTCACGACGAGAAAGGCGTTGTGATGGAAGGCGTGCGGAACGACGTTGGGGTCCAGATACCAGGTCAGGTTGTTGTCGAATCCGGCCCGGATGTTCTTGTAGACCGCCTTGAGTTCGATAAACACCAGGGGCAGGCCGTTGACAAAGCAGACCAGATCGGCGCGGGTGTTATAGTGGGGTACGCGTAGGCCCTGGAGTTTGAGTTCGCGGACCGCGAGGAAGCGGTTGTTGGGCCGGCCGTCCTTTCCGGCGCCGTTGCCAAAATCGATGACGCGGGCGTGGGCATGGCGCGTTTCACCCGATCCATCCCGCCATTCGACGGGCACGCCGCCCCGGATGAAGCCGTAGAACTCCCGGTTGTGCTGCAAGAGCGACCGGGCAAAGTCCGTGCGAGTAAGCTTTTCGGCGGCCTGATCGAGGGCCGATTCCGGCAGCTCCGGATTGAGCCGCCCCATGGCCGCCCTTAGATCCCGGACCAGGACCGTCTCCTGCGCCGACTTGCGCCCCAGCGTCCCTTCCGGCCCGAAGGTCTCCGCGTTGTAGGCGTAAACGCTCTCCCAGCCGAGGTGATCGTGCAAATGGTCGGCAAAGGTCTTCTGAACCAGTCGGTCTTCGCTGTTGATGTCAGTGATCATGGCTTATCACCCGATGAGGTCAGCCACATCCTTCACAATCTTGAAGGCCCGCTCCAGATCAAATTCCCGGAGATCCTTTTCGCGCAGCACGGTTTTCAATTCCGTGTCGAGCTGTAGCCGAAGTGCAGCCAGCCGGTCCGAAGACACATCGACCGGTTCGTTGCCCGGTATGGCGAGCTTCCGCCTGACCAGGTCAACTATGGCCGTTTCCAGGGGCATAAAGCTCCGCTTTCGCACAGCATAATCGAGGTCATAAAAATCCCGGATCGCGACCTCTCTCCTCGACAAGGCTGCCCGCAGTTTTTCGGCCATCGCCTCATCCCAGGAAAGGCATTGAACCGGTATGGCTGGTAGGATGGGTTTGCCCGATACAGGATCGAGGAGAAGTGTCTGGGCTTGGCCCAGGAAGGCTGGCATCAGGAGCGGCTCGCGCAGCCCCACCTCGATCTTGATCGTCTCCTCGTGGCGCTCGATCAGTGATCGATAGCCAACAACGGCAATATATTGGGTCGAATTGTTTGCGCCGGTTAAGGGCTTCACGATCCGAAAGACATCCCATGTGTTCGGCACCCGGGAGACGGCCCCCTTGAGCCCTTCTGCCCTTCGGCTGCGTTCGGATCGGGAAGCCCCGTACGGCATCGGGATGACGAAGTCCAGATCCTCGCTGAGGCGGTAGAATCCGGCGTGGACCTTGGCCAGGCAGGTCCCGCCTTTGAACACCAGAGTGCTGTCCGCCGCCGTCAGGCAGCCCAGCAACAGGGTGCAGAAGTAATCCTTTTCGATCAGGCGTTTGATAAAGCGGGTTTCCGATACGGTAAAGCTTACCGCCTCCCGAAACCGGTCGGCATCTTCATGAAGTCGCATTCAATACAACCCCCCAGCGGCGGTCGATCTTTCCCCGTTTGGGTCTTGAGGGTATCCAGGGAATCAGTCCCTTGGATGGTGTCAAGACGGCTTCCAGCTTTTTCAACAGACCCTTTTCTACGCCTTGCATCTCCAGCAGAGCCCCGATCCGTCGGATGGACCCCTTGTCGCCGTAGCGCAAGGCCACATCCACCAGCTCGGCCGCGCCGACGCGACCCGCGGCCAATTCTTTCCGAATCCATTTATAACCGCGGGGCAGGCTGTTGAACCGTGACCAGTCGTACACCGCATCCACCAGCGTCCGCACCCGCGATGCATAGACGGCGATCTGGCCGTCTGCCATTTCTGTCTCCTCCGTATCGCCCAGCCTTTCGTCCGCCACCTTGATCAGGGTCAGTGCCACCGCGCCAACGGTGCGGTCACCGGAAAGCCGGTTGTTGTACGCATACACCCGGTTGGGAATCTGGCCGTCAAAGCCGTAGCGGTTGAAGGTGTTTGGACCGCAGATCTGATACCGCCCTTGCTTTTCTCCGATCAGCGTGTTCAGGGCAAGGGCCTCGTCAGGCGTCCAGGCGCCGCCGAGGGGTAATCGCTCCGGCACAAGATAGAAGCCGGGACGGACCCTGGCGATGATCCCCCCGCGAGCCATCCGGCGGAACAGCTCCCGTTCCTGCTCCGGGCTCAATTGCAAAGGGCCGGTCAGATCGCCGGTCTTGACCGTCTGCCGCTTGCGCATCTGCAGATAGGCCAGCATCAGCATCTCTTGTCTTCCCAGCTTTGTTTTCATGTGTGCATTGTATTTCTTTTAGATGGTTTGTCAAGCCAGCCATTAAAAATAGAATGTCATGGAGCTACACGGCAATCTCGCCGCTCATCAGCCGCGGCAGCAGCAGGTCCCGGGCGGCACGGAGCCTCTCGTTCAACTGTTTTAAAATTTTAATTTGTTTAATTATTTCAATTATTTGTTCGTTAAATGCTGAGATCAACGGGTGCTTCGGGATGAGCACTTCAAACTCCCGAAACTTCCCCCGGCTGACTTCCGGATACGTGCTACCGCTACCCATCGAACGTATTTCCTCAACGCGTTCACTCATATGAAAGAGCAGGTAGGATGAAAGCGTCGGGTCTTGCGGTACTATGGAGATAAAGCCCTGGTTCGTACAGACCTCTCGACCCGTGATAGCAAAGAACCCAACCGAGGCACGGCTTGTCATCAGGATGGCATGCGCCGGAACAAGCTTCGCCGAGCTCGCTTTAAGACCCACCTCGGTGATCTTCTTCTCTGAATCGAGCAGGACGAGGTGCTTATTCCTGGTAACGTCAGTTGGTGTGACCCATGTGATATTACCATCTTCCCAATAAGCTGACACCGATGTTGAAGGGGTTCCACCACCCACGCAGTCCGCGATATCGCCAATCCGCTTCCATTCCCATCCCTCCGGCACACCGTCGGTGATGCGGATGTGCTCATAGCCGGGGAAGCGGAGGCGGACGAACCACTCGCGGTAGAGTTGACGCGCCGCTTCCTCCAGGAGCGCCATCCGCCGCCGGTTGTTCTCGATCAGGTCGTCGTAGGCGGAGAGAGTATCGGCAATATGGCACTGGAGTTCAAGTTTGGGAAAGGAAATTTCAACCTTTGCGAGCTTTTCACGAGGAAGGTGTTTGATTGTAGCGCCCGTAAGCAGGGGCGTAAAGCCACCAAGCTTTCCTTTATGAAGTAGCGAGTAAAACAAAAACCTATGATCCAGGCAATCATGTGGACGAATGCGGTGAAGAGCCTTCTGGATCATCATTCCGGGCATTGAGTCCTTCCAGATAGCGCACCGCCCTGGCTCACCCCCCTCACACATGACGATGTCACCATGCTTCAGTCCATATCGATCCATCTCATCGTTTTCGAACCGCATCTTACGAAGGTTATCGAGATCAAAGTCGCCCCACCGCACGTTGATGTTGGCAAGATAAGGGAGGGATTCTCCCTTGTTCTTCATTTCATCCAACATTTTTCCCAAGTAGAAATCTGCCACGTCAGCCAGATGTTTAGTCGTCCATTTCATATCCCCAACGCCTCAAAGTTGACCTGGATCTTCGCGGCCAGTTCCACCGCTTCCCGGTTGAGGTCGGCCAGTTCCGTGTGGATGTCCCGCAGGGTCTGCTCGAAGTCGAAATCCTCGTCCACCTCCTGCGGAGCCACGCCGACGTAGCGGCCGGGGGTGAGGCTCCAGTCGGCGGCCTCGATCTCTTTGCGGTCCACGAGCCTGACGAGCCCCGGCACCGCCTGGAGTTCGGCCTTGGGGAAGCGGTCCTGGAGCCAGGCGATCTGTCGATGGAAATAGACGGCCTGCCGGAGCTGTTCGACGGCGGCCTTGCGTTCCTCGTCGAGCTGCTTCACGAGCTTGGCCGTGGCCCGGCGGTCGTAGGCGGCGGAGATGGTTTCATCGGCGGTAAGTTCGGCGCCCTGGTCCGAAAGGCGGGCGGCGAGTTTATGGAGCAGGTCCACCTGCTTGATGAGACCCCGGATCGCCTCGGCGCTGGGGCCGAAAACCTCCCGGGCGGCGCGCTGGGCGTCATTGTCGCAAGGCAATGACTTGGCGTACTTGCGGCCGAAGGCGCTCAGGTTCGCCAGAAGTCTCTCCCGGTCTTCCTCGTAGAGTGTTGCCGCCTCGCGCAGTTCGGTCCAGGCATCGGCAAGGGACTGTTTCTTAGTGGCCTCGAGTTCGACATCCTTGGCGACGGCATCGGCGAGACGATCGAAGCGGCCGCGGAGATCGACAAGCGTCGTTTCAAAAGCGGTGAGTGTATCGGGAATTGCCGCGCTTTCGGTGCAGACGGCGCCGAGATACTCCTTTACCAGGGCCAGAAAACGTTCTTGTTGGCCGCGGTAGAGCCAGACGATCGCGGCGAGGTTCTTCATCTGCTCGGGCGAGAAGTCGTAGATCTTCCGCGTGACCTTGCGATAGACGTTGCGCGCGTCGAGCATCAGCACCTTGTCCCTGCGCTCAGCGGGTTTCGCCCGGTCGAAGTGCCACAACTCGCAGGGAACGGAGCGGGTGTAGAAGAAGTTCGAGCGGATGGAGATCATCACGTCCACGTCGCCCGTCTCGACGATCTTCCGGCGGACCTCCTTCTCGCCGTGCCCGGCGCTGGAGGCCTGGGAGGACATGACGAAGCCGGCGCGGCCTTTTTCGTTCAGGTAACTCCAGAAGTAGGAGATCCAGAGGTAGTTGCCGTTGCCGACCTTCTTTTGCTTGTTCACGCCCGGCAGGCCGAAGGGCAGGCGCGGGTCGCCCTTGATCCGTTCGGCATCGACGAGATCGACGTTGAAGGGCGGGTTGGCCATGACAAAGTCGCACTTGCCGTAAAGGACGTGCTCGTCCTGATAGTAGGTGATCGCCTCGGCGATCTTCCCCTCCAGGCCATGGACAGCGAGGTTCATCTTGGCGATGCGGATCGTGTCGCCGTTTTTCTCCTGGCCATAGAAGATGGCCTTCTTTGCCGTGTCGCCGCCCTGGTGCTCGATGAAGTGGCTGGACTGGACGAACATCCCGCCCGAACCGCAGGCGGGGTCGAACACGACGCCGTGATCGGGTTCGATGACGTTGACGATCGTCTGCACGAGCGAGGACGGGGTGAAGAACTCGCCGTTGTCGTGCGCTTTCTGGATGGAGAACTTGGCGAGGAAATACTCATAGATGCGGCCGAAGACATCGCCGGTGGCCTGCTTGATCTGTTCGCTGTTGAACTTCCGCAACAGGTCTTCGAGCACTTTAGGATCGAAGATGCCGTAGTCTTTCGGCAGTACGCCGGCGAGCGGTTCGAACGCGGACTCGATGGCCGTCATGGCGTCGGTCACCAGCCTGGGCAAATCGCTGCCGCTCGTCGCCGCCTGCCCCATGATCCAGTCGTAGCGGGCCGTTTCCGGAAGGAAGAGCGACCTCCGGGCGATGTAATCGGCCGGGAGGACTTTGCGCTTGGGCATCTTGCCGCTGGCCTGGTCCGCGGCGATCCGGCGGGCGGCCGCCTCAAAGCGGTTGGCGGCGTGGCGGAGAAAGATCACCCCCAGCACGGGCATGAAATAGTCGCTTGATGTGAGTTTTGAGTTGGCGCGGAGGTTGTCCGCCGCCTCCCAGAGATCGGCTTCGAGTTTTTCGATGTCCTTGAAGGTTTCGTTAGTCATTTTTTGTCCGGAATTCCAATGGTCGGGGGCGTCACTGTTGAGAAATGTGGAAAATACCTACACCTTCCTATCGGTTATGTCAAAGATGGATTTTCAATATTCATCTGATTTTAACAAAATCGAGGGATAAGATTTCAAGTCGCAGTATCTTACAACCCGAATCCATTGAATCCGATAGATAAGCGGCAGTGAAGATTCGTATTTGAAGTCTTGAAGACCTGGATAATCGAGTCTGCCAACACTTACAGGGTGTCAGGCGCAGCGTGAGCTGGGGCATCACGACAAAGCACCTTACCGAAGCGGCCGCCTGACCCCCTTCGCCCGTCGGCGTCGGAAAGCGACCCGCGTCGGCGTCTGCCCGCCGGAAACACAATCCCTGGCAAGCCCATCGGAGAGGGCCATCGGAGAGGAATCAGAATCCAAGATGACCGCCGGAATCTCTGGCCCGGTCAACGGCTGTTCCGGGTGGACTCCGTTCCTTCTGCCTGGGCCGCCTGATGGTCCATCATGAACTGGAAGGCAAAGTCCCGTCCGGTGCGCGGCGGGTCATGCACGGTCTCCCGCGGTTGAAGCTTGAGAGATCGGCCCTTGCACGTGTAGACGCAGACGCCGCAACCGATGCAAAGCTCCGGGTCGAGGACGGCCGCGACCCCTTTCTTGTTTTTGGCCGCGGCTTGGCTTTCCAGGCGCAGCGCCTTCATGGGACAGCGCTTGACGCACAGGCCGCAGCCCAGACACGCCTCCGGGCGGGTGTGAACACGGTAATTGGAGGGGGTGAGGCTGCCCGTGTGCCTCAGCTTGAAAAGTGCGGTGAACCACATGCAGCAGCAGGGATCGCAGTTGCAGATCGTATCGATGCCTTCCTGCTGATTTGAGATCCCGTGCACCAGCCCCGCCTCGGCGCTCTTCCTCAAGATCGCCGCCGCCCCCTCGCGCGTGATCTCGCGTCCCAAGCCGTTGTCCACGATGTAATGGCCCAGTTTGTCGAAGTGGAGACACACCTCCGTGGGATAAGAACAGTCGGGTTCGTTTGGATCGAGGTTCTTGACGTGCTTGCAGGGACAGACCGTCACGACGAAATACTGGAAGGAATCGAGGAGCCGGACCACGTCCTCGTAAGGTCGAACATCGCGCGTATCCTCGATCGTCTCCCCGATGGGCAAGACGCGCAGCCCCTTCTCCCGGACCGGCGCCCAGGGATCGAGAAACCCGTGCTCCCAGTAGCGGTTCGCGGGCGGGGCGACGGCCCGGGTGCGCTCGTCCGTGCGTCCCGGCCAGCCGAAGGCCCGCATGCCGAAGAACAGATCGTTCAAAGCGTAGCGCAGACGCCCCTGCTTCTCGTCCCGGTACACCAGGCCCTTCCGCGCCATGCGATCCAGCATTTCTCGAAGATCGTCCGGCGCCATGTCCTTCAGCCCGGCCAAATCGTCCAAAGGCTTCGGCGCAAAGGGCATTCCCGTGAGGAAGGCCGCCTCCTCCTCCGTGTAGCGCGCCCGAATCAACGGCAGGGCCTCCGCCGGACGCGGCACGCCGTACCAGGATTGTTTCAGCCATTCCAGAAACGGTCCATAGACGCCTTCTGTCTCCATACCAGCCCCCTCCTTGCCCGGGTCCCGCAACAGGCGCCCCCGCCCCCGCGAAGTTCCAGGAAAACGTTCCCTTGTCGATCGAGATAGACCCCTTCAGATCCAGGTCCCGATCTTACTCGCCGTCGAGAGCCACTTCCTCCTTGCAGTTTCGGCATCGCTTCACGCCGCGGAAAAGCTTGCAACCGCAGTGCGGGCATGAATACCGTTTTTCCTCCTCCGCCATCCATTGCTCGGTTCCCAGTTTTTTCCAGGCGGGCACGGAGCGCAGCATCACTTGACGTGCAACGGGAAATGCAAACTCGTCGATGATTTTGCAGGGGAAATCATCGCACTGGAAACACCCGGCAATCTTCTTTTCCTGCGTGCAGCTCTTGATGGAGCAGACCTTGCAAAAGAAGAAAGGCGCATCGGAGAGACAGCCCTCGCACCGGATCTCATCGACGGCAACACCGTAGACCTGTGTCAGTTTTTCCTTGAGTTTCAGATTGTTCTCTTGATGGGCAATCATAATGCCGCATGCCCCGCAGTACAAGCCGCAAGGCGCCGCGAACCGATGCTTGTCTTCCCTCCCTGTTCGTTTGTGATCGTTTATCTTTCCTGGAACCCTCGTGCTGAATGGACGGAAAGGCGAAGCCTTGCGTGAAGGGGGCTTCCTTACATTTTGTATCTCAGGGTCAGAAATTCCGCGATGTCCGGCAACATAGGTCCTTCTCAGGCATCAGTCCACGTGCTTCTTCACCCATGCGATGTACCGGTCCATCCAGTCCTGCAGGAATTGTTTGCTGTCTGGTCCAATGTTGCCGGACGCGTCGAATAAACCGTCTTTGGCATGAATGAAGGCCTCCGGCTGGGCCAGTGCCCGGACATCCAGAAACGCGAGGACGTTTCGCAGGTGCTGCTGCGCCATCGCCGTGCCGATGACACCGATCGAAGCGCCCAGGATGCCGGCCGGTTTTCCCGCCCAGACGTTTTGGCCATAGGGACGGGAAGCCTGGTCGAGCGCGTTTTTGAGGACGCCGGGGATCGAACGGTTGTATTCGGGCGTAACGAACAGAAGCCCCTGCGCCTCCCGGATTTCGGTTTTCAACTGTTTGACCGATTCCGCCTGATTCGCGTCGTCGTCCTGGTTGTAAAGCGGCAGGTTGCCGATCTCTACCTGCCTGAACGTGAAATCTGACGGCGCCAGTTTCACGACGGCCTGGGCCAGTTTGCGGTTGAGTGAATCTTGACGAAGGCTCCCGACGACGACGGCGATCTTGTATGGGCTCATGACGACCTCCTCTTGATGTTCTTGAACAACGTGTCCCTTCATCTCCAAAGATCCGGATGTAGACGGCCGTAGGCCGCCTTGCCTTCCGGCCGCCCCGCGCTCCCGTCTAC
>DCVI01000034.1:0-10991 GCA_002327315.1 Syntrophaceae bacterium UBA2192
CGCGTGTCCCCCACATCCTCCCGGTACGAGACACCGAGCACGGCGATCCTCGAGGCGGCAACGATCCGGCCCATATTGCGCAGCGCATCGCGCACGAGCTCCGCGGCGTGGAGCGCCCGGGTGTCGTTGATGTCGATGGCCAGCGGAGTAATCCGGAAGATGTCGTCATCGAATCCCATGAGGGTCTGGTAGGCCCACACGCCAAGGCCCCCGTCCTTGGGCAGGCAGTATCCCCCGATGCCGGGCCCCGGGAAGATCATGTTGGAATGGGTCGGTCGGACGCGGATGGCCTCGATCACCTTGATGAGGTCCACGCCGTTTCGCTCGGCAAACAGGCTCCACTCGTGCAGGTAGGCAAGCAGGGTGGCCCGGTAGGAGTTCTCCACGATCTTGCAGGTTTCACTTTCGATGGGGCGGTCGAGAACGGTCAACGGGTATTTTTCGACATTCAAAACCTCGGAGAGGAATTTCACCACCCGCCGCCGTGCTTCGTCGTTGATTCCGCTGCATACCCGCCAGAAGTCGCGGATGGAGCTTACATACTCGCGGCCGGGCATGACACGCTCGAACGAGTGGGCCAGGAGCGGCTCCTCGACGAGGCCGCGCTTCTCGAAGGCCTTCTTGACGATCGGGTAGGCCACGTATTCCGTCGTGCCCGGCGGGACCGTCGTTTCGATCAGGACGAGGCAGTCGGGCCGGATCTTCTCGCCGATGACCCTCAGGCTGTCCTCCAGGGCGGCGATGTCGGCCGATCCCTGCCGGCAGTCCCCGAGGGTTTCCTTGTTGTAGTCGCACTGGACGTCGACGACGACGGCATCGGCCAGCGCCAGCGCGTCGTAGATATAGGTGGCCATGAGGGTCTTTTTCTTCCTGACGCAGCGTTCAATGAGGCGGGCCACCTCGGGGTCTTCGGCCTCGACGGGCGGGATGCCGTTGTTGAGATAACCGATCTTCCAGTAGGATCTCGTGGAGGGGCGCTGCATGCCGATGACGAATTTTGAGGGCTTGCCGGTTTTGCGATCCGTCGAATCGGCAATCACACCGGCCATGACAGCGCCGACAAACCCCAGGCCCATGACGACGACGATCTCGCGGCCCTTGCGGCGCTCCTTGCCGACGATCTTCCTGAGCCGCTCGAATTCCCTCAAGAAGTCCTTTTCGGCAGGCAGAGGGTATATCTTTCCCGCGGGACAGATGGAGAACGCAGAGAGATCTTTCGCGATTTTCCTCGAGCGAACCGTTTTCCTTTTCTGCATGGGGGCTTCTCCTGGATGATCCTGTCGGTGCGTTCCGATACCCGGCAGGGAAGGCCTGTGCCGCCCCTTTCCTGAAGGGGGTCGGACCTGCCGTGCTTTTCACCGGACTGAACGTGGATGATAAACGATGCCGTCGGGGCCTGTCAATAAAATAGCCCTGTCAAAACGCAGGGAGGAAGTGGTCACAACTCGGCGATGGACTTGCGGCAGGCCTCGAGGGTGATCTCCGTGTCTTTCTCCGTGTGGGCAAAGGAGACGAAGGCCGTTTCGAACTGTGACGGTGGCAGGCTGACGCCGTGGCGGAGCATGGCGTTGAAGAACTGCGCGAAGCGCTTCGTGTCGCATCGGCAGGCCGATGCGTAGTCCGCAACGTCGCCGGCAGTGAAGAAAACGGTGAACATGGAACCGCGCCGGGCGATCGTGACGGGAATCCCCTTTTTTTTGAAAAGGGTCTGCATGCCGCTGCACAACAACCGGGTCCTCCGCTCGAGGGCCCCGTAGTCGCAGTCATCCCGGAGAATCTCAAGCGTTGCCAGCCCTGCGGCCATGGCCAGGGGGTTGCCCGACAGGGTGCCCGCCTGGTAAACGGGGCCTGCCGGTGCCAGCGTCTCCATGATCTTCCTTGCTCCCCCGAAGGCCCCGACGGGCAGACCCCCGCCGATGATCTTCCCGAGACAGGTCAGGTCGGGCCGCACGCCAGCGAAATGCTGGAAGCCGCCGAAGCGCAGCCGGAATCCCGTGATGACCTCGTCGAAGATGAGCACGATCCCGTTTCTTGTGGCCAGTTTCCTCAAGCCCTCGAGGAAACCGGGTGCGGGGGGGACGAGCCCCATGTTGCCCGCGGCCGGCTCCACGATGATGCAGGCCATGTCCTTCCCGTGCTTTCTCACGGCGAGCTTGACGGCGTCGAGATCGTTGAAGGGGACTGTAACCGTGAGTTCGGCCAGCCCCATGGGGATGCCGGGGCTTCCCGGGATGCCGAGCGTGGCCACGCCGGAGCCCGCCTTGACGAGGAGCGAGTCGGCGTGTCCGTGATAGCAGCCCTCGAATTTGAGTATTTTCTCGCGCTTCGTGTATCCCCGTGCGAGGCGGATGGCGCTCATGGTTGCCTCCGTGCCGGAGCTGACCATCCGGACCTGATCCATCGAGGGAAAGGCCTTGACGATCATCCCGGCCATCTCGACCTCAGCGGCTGTTGGGGCCCCGTAGCTGGTTCCTCGTCCGGCCGCCTTGCGGATTTCCCTGACCACGGCGGGATGCGTGTGTCCGAGGATCATGGGTCCCCACGAGGCCACATAGTCGATGTAGCGATTGCCGTCGACGTCCCAGATCTTCGAACCGGAGGCCTTTGCCACAAAAAAGGGTGACGATCCCACGGAACCGAAAGCCCGGACGGGGCTGTTAACGCCGCCGGGAATCAGTTTCTTGGCTTCTTTGAAGAGTTTCTGGGAGCAGGTTCGTTTCATGGGGGCTCCTTGATGAAAGGCTACAGGCTGCAGGCTAAAGGCTAAAGGCATCATCCCGCCGTCCATAAGCCCTTAGCCCTTAGCCCTTAGCCTTTCGCCTAAAAGTATTCCATGCTGCTTTTCTTGAATTCCTCCAGGCTCTCGAGCACCTGGTAATCTCCAATCACCGCCTTGCCTGAGATCTTGGCGATGAGCTCTTCCAGGGGGCCTTTCCCGGCGTGGATCATGGTGAAGAGGTTGTAGCGGCCCTCAAACGGCGGGCGCCTTTCGTAGCAGTGGGTGATCTCCGGGAAGGATGCGAAAATGTTCCCGGCCTCTTCCGTCCGGTCCGGCGGCACAGCCCAGATGACCATGGCGTTGCGGGTAATTCCGGCTCGCTGGTGCCGGAGGATCGCGCCGAATTTCCGGATCACACCCTGTTGCGCCAGTGTCCCGATCGCATCGAGGACCGCCTCCTCGTTCACCCCCGCCCGGGAGGCGACGGCGCGGAAGGGCCTTTTTTCGACGGGGAGATCGCCCTGCAGCTGCCTGAGGAGATCATGCCGGCTGTCATCTTCGAAACGATTCATGACCTGATAGACCTGCCCCCAACGACAGAAGGTAAGAGGGTTGGACTGCCGTCAAACCCCTCCCAACATCTCACGGCCCCGCTGATAGTACAATCAAATTGTACTTGACAATTTTTTTTTAACTCTTTACAAAGTACGCGGTTGACTGGTCCAATCGGGCTGCAGCGGACGCAGAGAAACCGCCTGCGGCTTTCGGCCGAAAGGGGGTGAAAAGGGCAGGTACGAAGGACCGGAGTCAGCATCATTCCGAGAGAGATGACTTGACGTTCAAACGTAAAACTAAAACAGAGAGGAGGTCGAAATGAAGTCGAAGAAGATGTTTGCAGCACTGGTTTCCGTTCTTTTGGTTCTTGGTTTTGCCTCGATTGCTCTGGCCGCCGAGAAAGAAGGTGGTACTGATTACACGAAAGCGATCGTTCTGGGCTGCTCCGTGCTCGCAGCGTCCATCGCGATGGGCTTTGGGGCCATCGGAGCGGGTTTGGGCATCGGGCAGGCAACCGGCGGTGCGTCGAATGCCGTGGGCAGGAATCCTGAGGCGCAGGGCAAGATCATGCTGACCATGATGGTCGGTATGGCCATGACGGAGTCCGTCGCGATCTACGCACTGGTTGTGTCGCTCGTGATCCTCTACGCGAACCCCATTATTAAGCTGCTTGGCTAATTCATCATTCCTGGTATTATCGAAAGAGGGGAAAGAAGCAAAATAAAAAGAAGCTTCTTTCCCCTCTTTTTGTCCTTCTAATCCCCATCCCGCGGGATCTTCGACCGAAGGCCCTTCTTCTCGGATTGTCGGTGCTTGGCATCGAGCATCTTCTCTTTTGCCCGCTTTGAGCGCTTACGCTTCTGCCGGCGGATCTTTTCTGCGCGGTCCTGCTGTGCCTCGACGACCCCTTTCTGCAGCTTCTCGATCCGGTCGAGAAGCAGTCGCCTTGCCAGAAAGCGGTTCACCGCCTGGGAGCGCTCCCGCTGGCATTTGACGGTAAGCCCTGTGGGGATGTGCACGAGCTGCACGCAGCTCGATGTCTTGTTGACCTTTTGCCCCCCCGGCCCGGAGGAGCGTACGAAGGTCTCCCGGAAGTCGCTCTCCGCAACGCCGAGGCTCGCCATCCGTTCGAAGAGGGCTTTCTCTTTTTCTGTGGAGACGGTGAATAGGGACATGGGCAAAGAATCGGGGTATAGGGTCTAGGGGATCGGGTCTAGGGTCAGAGGAATTATACTTCTTTGATTTAAAAAACAGGCCTTGTTTCCTCCACCCGATACCCGAAACCCGATACCCTTCTTAGAGGTTGTAGATCTGTTCGCCCACGAAGTTGATCCAGTGTTCCTTCAGGATCTCGGCGGCTTCTTCGTGATTGTCGACGCCCAGGATGAGGATCGTCTCCTTCCCGATGCGCTCGATGGTCGTGTAGATGTAGTGGATGTTGATGTCCGCGGCCATGAGGGGCTTGACGATGGCGTTCATGCCGGCAGGGTGGCAGGGAACCTCCACGGCGAGGACCGGCTCCACCTCGAAGTTGAACCCGAACGTTTCCAGGACCTTCTCGGCCCGGTCGGGGTCGTTGACGACGAGCCTCACGGTGCTGCTCTCGGCCGTGCTTGCCGCGGAGATGGCCTTGGTGCTGATATCCTCCTTCTCGAGGATGTCCACGAGACGGGCCAGCGACCCGGGGACGTTTTCCAGCTGGATCGATATCTGCTTGATGGTCATGGAGGATGGCCTCTCCTTCGCCTACTCGATATAGTTGAAGCCGGCCTCAAAGGCCTTGCGATTGATTTCCATGGCCGCCTTTTTCTTCGTGCCGAGGATCGACTTGAGGCTTTTCAGGTAGCTCTCGGCGGAAACGATCCGGGTCATCTTCACGTAGGCGCCCATCATGACCACGTTCTGCACGCGGGGGTTGCCCAACTCGGAGGCGATCTCCGCCGTGGGAACTCCCCAGATGTCCACGTCGGATCGGTTCGGCCTCCCCGTGATGATCGACGAATTCAGGAAGAAGGCCCCCCCGGGGGCGATTCGGGTCTGGAAACTCATCAGGGAGGGGTTGTTCATGACGACGAGGTAGTCGGGCTGCGAGGCCACGGGCGAGGCGATCTCCTCGTTCGAGACGGCCACGGTGCAGTTGGCCGTTCCTCCCCGGACCTCGACCCCGTAGGAGGGCAGGTAAGTCACATGAAAGCCCTCGAACATGGCGGCCTGGGCGAAGCTGTACCCCATCATCAGGACGCCCTGTCCGCCAAATCCTGCGAAGATGGTCTTAATCTGCATCTTTTCGACCTTTTCCGGTGTCCTTGATCACCCCGATGGGGAATGTCTTCGACATGACCTCGTCGACCCATCGGCAGGCATCGACGGTGTTCATCTTCCAATTCGTGGGGCACTGGGAAAGGACCTCGATCATATTGAACCCGGCGCCGTCGATCTGGTACTGGAAGGCCTTTTTGACGGCCTTCTTCGCCCGGAGGATGTTCTGGGCCGAATTGACGGCAACCCGCTCGATGTACGCCGTGCCTTCCAGGTTTGCCAGAATTTCGCTCATCCGGATCGGGTGGCCGTCCAGGATGGCGTTTCGCCCGGGGGGCGACGTCGTGGAGGTTTGTCCCAGGAGCGTCGTGGGGGCCATCTGGCCTCCCGTCATGCCGTAGACGGCATTGTTGATGAAAAGGACGGTGATGTTCTCACCGCGGTTGGCGGCATGGAAGGTCTCGGCCGTCCCGATGGCGGCAAGGTCCCCGTCACCCTGATAGGAGAAGACGACCCGGTCGGGAAGCGTACGCTTGATCCCCGTGGCCACGGCGCAGCCGCGTCCGTGGGGCGCCTCCAGCATATCCACGTCGAAGTAGTTGTATGCGACGACGGCGCAGCCTGCCGGCGGGACACCGATCGTGTTTCCCCGGATGCCCAGTTCGTCGATGACCTCGCAGATCACCCGGTGGATGATGCTGTGGCCGCAGCCCGCACAGTAATGGAAAGGGGTGCTCTTCAGGGATCTGGGTCTGGAAAAAACCTTTTTCATGACCGGTTACCTTCGATATTCCTGGACAATGGCCTTGGCCAGCTCCGCCGGCGTGGGCACCACGCCGCCCGGCCTTCCGTAGAAACTCACGTGCCCTTTGCCCTCGAGGGCCAGCTTCACGTCGTCGATCATCTGGCCCGTGCTCATCTCGAAGACGAGGAAGCGGTCGATCCGCTCGGCCGTGTCCCGGATGATCTGCGCGGGGAAGGGCCAGAGGGTGATGGGACGGATGAGCCCCACCTTCATGCCCGAATCCCTCAGGCGGTTGATGGCCCCCTTGGCGATCCGCGCCGCGATTCCATAGGCGATAATGATCAGGCGTGCGTTGCCTGTCTTGTACGTCTCGAAACGGACCTCGTTCTGCTCGACGACCCTGTACTTGCGTACGAGCTTCCAGTTGTGCTCCTCCATGCGCAGGGCATCGAGGATGAGTGCCCGGATGAATTTGCTCTTGCCCTCTCCGGCCCCCTTGAGGACGTACTTCTCGTTGTAGCGCCGGGGTCGGGGCTTCCCGAATACGACGGGCTCCATCATCTGGCCCGTCATCCCGTCGCCCAGGATCATGACGGGGTTGCGGTACTTGTCGGCCAGGTCGAAGGCGTCCATGGTGAGATCGGCCAGCTCCTGGACGGAGGCGGGGGCCAGCACGATCGTCCGGTAGTCCCCGTGACCGCCGCCGCGGGTGGCCTGGAAGTAGTCGCCCTGGGAGGGGAGGATGTTTCCCAGTCCGGGGCCGCCGCGCATCATGTTGACGATCACGGCGGGAAGCTCGTCTGCGGCAAGGGCCGAGATCCCTTCCTGCTTGAGCGAGATCCCGGGACTGGAGGAAGAGGTCATGGCCCGCGCGCCCGCGGCGCTTGCCCCCAGGACCATGTTGACGGCGGCGATCTCGCTTTCGGCCTGGATGAAGGTTCCCCCTTCGGCCCGGCGCATGTTCTCCGCCATGTATTCCGTCAGCTCGTTCTGGGGAGTGATGGGGTATCCGGCGTAGAACCGGCACCCCGCGCGGATGGCGGCCTCGCCGATGGCCCAGTTTCCCGCGATCAGAATCTTATCGCTCACGATAGACCTCGATGGCCACTTCGGGGCAGCTGATGGCGCACAACGTGCAGCCGGTGCAGTCCTCGTTTTCCATGCAGGCAACGGGGTGATAGCCTTTGGAGTTCAACTCGGTCGTCGTCCGAATCAGGGATTTCTTGCAGACCTGGACGCACAGGTGGCACTCCTTGCACAGCTCCCTGTCGATCACGATGCGGGCTTTCACCGTTTCTTCTCCCTCCGGGTGGTTACAAAAAGGTTGTCAAGTTGCGCATAAAAGCGTTTCTCCTCATGAAAGTCAAGGGATTTTTAGCGTGTTGCCTTGACGGCGCAGGCGGGGCCGTAGTAAAAATGGTTCATTGCTTGGGGCGGACGGAAGGGTCGCCGGGACAGGGATTCCGGCTTTTCGATCGAAGCCCCGGACAGGCTGTCCATGTTCAATGCCCGACTCGTCAACGACCCCTTCGGGGACCCCGCCCTGTACCTGGATCTGAGATACCGCAGGGAAGCCCTGCTTTTCGATCTGGGCGACATCCAGGAGCTTGCGCCCCGCATGATCCTCAAGATCGACCATATCTTCGTCACCCATACCCACATGGATCACTTCATCGGCTTCGATCACATGCTGCGCATCTGCCTCGGGCGGGAGAAACACCTGGCCCTCTATGGCCCGCCGGGGTTCATCGACAATGTGCAGGGAAAGCTTGCGGCCTATACCTGGAACCTGGTGGAGAACTACTCGAACGACTTCCGGTTGTTCGTGACGGAGATCCACCCCGACAGGACTCAAACGGCGGTCCTGACCTGCCGTCAGGCCTTCCGGCCGGGAAAGGAACGGCAGGCGACTCCATTCGGCGGGACGATCCTGGAGAGGGAGTCTTACCGGGTGAAAGGGATCTTTCTGGATCACAGGGTTCCCTGCCTGGCCTTCCGCCTCGAGGAGAAGCGCCGGGTCAACGTCAAGAAGAATGCCCTTGCGGAGATGGGGCTGCCAGGCGGCACATGGATCAACTCGCTCAAGGACAGCATCCACCGGAACGAGCCCGATGACAGCCCCTTCAGGGTCTGGTGGAAAGGGGAGGGCAAGAGGATCGTCGAGCGGATCTTTCCGCTCGGGGAGCTGAGGGGGAAAATCGTCAAGATCACCCCGGGCCAGAAAATCGTCTACGTCTCCGATGTGATTTACAGTCCCGGGAACACCGAACGGATCGTGGAGTTTGCCCGCGGTGCCGACGTCCTTTTCATCGAGGCCTGTTTCCTCGATGAGGACCGGCAGAGGGCCGCCGAGAAGTACCACCTGACGGCCTGGCAGGCGGGGCGCCTGGCGAGGCTTTCAGGGGTGAAGCGCTTCGTTCTCTTTCACTATTCCCCGAAGTACAGGGGAATGGAGGAACGGTTCGAGGAGGAGGCGATGCAGGAATTTAAAGGGGACGAGGGTGTAGGGGGTAGGGGGTAGGGGGTAGGGACGAGTAGATTTCCGGAATAAGCCAGGCATGAAGGAATCCCCCTCAGTCCCTGGTCCCTAAATTCTTTCGACCTGGAATCCCTGCATCTCGATGGCCACGGCGCGCTGAAGGATCTCGATGGTGATGACGAAGAGGTCCTTCCGGGGGTCCGCTTTCACGACCATCCCCTCGATTTCCTTGAACGGCCCGTCGAGGATCCGCGCCCGTTCGCCGACCCTGGGGTATCGATAGTGCTGGATCTCAACCTTCGAATCCACGAGCCGACGGATGGTCTCGATCTTCTCGTCGGGCACCGGGATGGGGATGTTCCCCCGGCTTGTCCCGAGGATCTTGACAACCCCCGCTGTCTTCAGGATATCGAGCCGTGCCTGGCTATCCGCCGCGGCCAGCTGTACGAAAAGATAGCCCGGGAACATGGGAATCTGAATTTTCTTTCGGCGGTCCTTTCTGCGGCTCCAGGTCTCGATCTTCGGCAGAAAGGCGTCGATCGACTTCAGGGAAAGGCCGTCGCAGACCTTGCTCTCGTGACGGCTTCTCGTGTGGACGGCATACCAGGGCATCAGTTGTCGGCCCCCGGCGTTGCAGGAAGAGGGTGTAGGGTATAGGGTATAGGGTATAGGGTACAAAGCATGAGCATGAAACAGGGTCCCCTTTTCATTGAGGTTTCATTTTTCAGTCGTGGATGAAGCGGGCATCGACGATGACATCCCCGCTTTTGCGGGATACCCGACGGACCGTGAGAGGGATGGCCTGATCGACCGTTTTCACGGCAAGATCCCCGATGGCGTCGGTTCCCTTGCCGAAGATCTTCGGGGCGGAGATGATGATCAGCCGGTCGGCAAGACGCTCCCGGATGAATGAGGTGAGAACACCTGCCCCCCCTTCAACGAGAAGCGACGAGACCTGACGCCTGCCGAGCTCTTTGAGGACCGATGAGAGCTCCACCTGCCCGGTCCCGGCAACCCTGACCTCGATCCCCCTGTCCACAAGCACCTTGATCTTCTTTCTGTCATGTCCGGAAGTCGTAAAGACGAGGGTCCTCGCCCGGGCCTGGTCCTGCAGAACGCGGGCATCCGGATGGATCCTGAGCTTCGAGTCCACGACCACCCGCAGGGGATCGCGTCCCCGGACGAGGCGGCAGGTGAGTTCAGGGTCATCCTTCGCGATGGTGCCCGCGCCCACGAGGATGGCGTCGTGATGGCTCCGCAGGCGGTGGGCAAAGACCCGGGACGGCTCCGAGCTGATCCAGCGGGAATGCCCCGTTGCGGTTGCGATTTTCCCGTCGATGGATTGGGCGAATTTCAGCGTGACGAAGGGAGTGCGGCTCCGGATGTACTTGAAGAAGACCTCGTTGATTTCCCGGCACGAATCCTCGAGCACACCCACGCGGGTCTCGATCCCGTGCCGCTTGAGTGTTGCGACCCCCCGTCCCGAAACGAGCGGGTTCGGGTCGATCGTGCCGATGACGACCGTCGCCGGTTTCTCGCTCACCAGCCTCTCCACGCAAGGAGGGGTCCTGCCGTGGTGCGAGCAGGGCTCCAGGTTGAGATAGATCGTGGAGCCGCGGAGCGGTTCCTTCGCGCTCTCGATGGCGTTGATCTCGGCGTGATTCTCTCCGCAGCAGCGGTGCCAGCCTTTCCCGATGATCCGGCCGTTCTTTACGATGACTGCACCGACGAGCGGGTTGGGATAGGCCCAGGGCGCCCCTTTTTTCGCCAGTTCGAGGGCCATCTTCATGTAATGCTCGTCGGTCATTCACTCTCCCCGTCGATCGGTCACCCGGAAGTGATGTTTCTGGAACGTCCCTTGCAAGCCCATAAAGACCTGCCGGAGGGGAGCCCCACTATACAAAATGCGGGGTGTCCTGTACAGGCAGAATGTAAGATGAGGCCGCCGACCGCGGGGAATGATCCGGTGTGACGCGGTCAGGCAGCGCGCAGATCGTTTTCCACTACCGCGATGCCGCCGGGTTGTGGTATAAGACGCCAGTTTATAGCTGCTTATCTCTTAAAGACAACATGGAGGGTTTCATGAAGGGTATCGTTCTTGCGGGGGGGCTCGGGACGCGCATGCACCCCCTGACCAAGGTGACAAACAAGCATCTGCTTCCCCTGTACCGTGAACCGATGATCTACTACCCCATCCGGACACTCGTTAATGCGGGCATCGACGAGATCCTGAT
>DCVI01000034.1:11043-22100 GCA_002327315.1 Syntrophaceae bacterium UBA2192
CGACAACATCATCGAGAAGAACATCCGGAGGGCCGTCGAGGCGTTCAAGAAGCAGGAGCGGGGCGCCAAGATCCTGCTCAAGGAGGTCACGGACCCCCAGCGCTTCGGCGTGCCGGCCTTCGAGGGCGACCGCATCGTCCGGATCGACGAGAAGCCGAAACAGCCGGCCTCCAACTATGCCGTGATCGGAATCTACATGTACGATGCCACGGTGTTCGACGTGATCAAGACCCTGAAACCCTCGAACCGCGGCGAGCTGGAGATCACAGACGTGAACAATCACTACATCCGCGAGGGGACGATCACCTGGGATGTCTTGGACGGGTGGTGGTCCGACGCGGGGACCTTCGATTCGCTGATGTATGCCGGCAACATGGTGGCCAAGACGGGGGCGAACAAGCGCGATTGACGCCGCTTCGCGGCGGGCATCGGGAGTCGGGATTCGGGCTTCGGGCTTCGGGNNCTCATCGAGCAGAACGCCATGGCCGCCCTCAATGTGGCCGACTACGGCTACGTAGTGGAGACGGGCGAGATCGTCCTGGAGGGAACGGGAAAGGATCTGCTCAGCGATGAGAGAGTGAAGAAGGCGTATCTCGGCGAAAGCTGACGCTTTCGCCGGCTTCTGGCTTCGGGCTTCGGGCTTCGGGCTTCGGGCTTCGGGCTTCGGGAAATCGGAATCACAAATCCGGTATGGCCGGCCATACAGCAATAAACGGGACGAAAGGGCTTTCCATGATAGATGGTGTAAAGGTTAAGAAATTGAAGGTCATTGCCGATGAACGGGGAAGGCTGATGGAGATGTTCCGGGCCGACGACGAGTTCTTCGAGAAATTCGGCCAGGTCTACATGACGACGGCCTACCCCGGGGTGGTGAAGGGATGGCACTATCACAAGCGCCAGTCCGACAACATGGCCGTTGTGAAGGGGATGATGAAGATCGTGCTCTACGACGGCCGCAAGGGCTCACCGACGCATGGCGAGGTGAACGAATTCTTTGCCGGCGATCAAAACCCGATCCTGCTCCACATCCCGCCCCTTGTCTTCCACGGGTTCAAGTGCATCTCCCCCGAGGAGGCCCTCGTCATCAACATCCCGACGGACGTGTACCGGTATGACGACCCCGACGAATACCGGGTGCACCCGCACGAAAATGAGATTCCTTATGACTGGGCTCGGAAGGACGGGTGAAGGCTTGCGCCCAAGAGAAGGTAAGAAGGTAAGAAGGTGAGATGGTGAGATGGTGAGAAACGAAGAGGGCAGACATTGGGATTGTCGCATTACAGGGGAATCGTCCCCGATGCTCCAACCTTCTTATCCTCTAACCCTCTTACCTTCTATTTTCGTGTGCCGACAATTTCTGTTCATGAACCGGTTTGAATAATGGATATTTTCTGGGGTGTTGTGTCAATCGTTTTCGGTGCTGCAATCGGAAGTTTCCTCAACGTCTGCATCTGGCGGATCCCCGAGGGGAAATCCATCGTTTTCCCAGCCTCCCACTGCCCGAAATGCGGCAAATCCATCCGTCCCTGCGACAACATCCCTGTGTTGAGCTGGCTCATTCTGCGGGGCCGGTGCCGGGACTGCGGCGAGCCCATTTCGCCCCGGTATCCCCTGGTCGAGATCCTGACGGCCCTGCTTTCCTGGGCGATGTTCTGGAAGTACGGCCTGAGCCTTGAGTATCTTGCCGCGTTTCTGTTCGCGGCGGCCCTCGTCGTCATCACCTTCATCGATTTTGACCACCAGATCATTCCCGACGTGATCTCGCTGCCGGGAATCCCCGTGTTTTTCCTGCTGGCCGTCTTCGTCATGGGCCTCGGCTTTCTCGATTCCCTGCTCGGGGTACTCATCGGCGGCGGGTTTCTCTACCTGATCGCGGTGGGGTACGAGCTGCTCACCAAGCGCGAAGGAATGGGGGGAGGGGACATCAAGCTTCTGGCCATGATCGGGGCCTTCCTGGGGTGGAAGTCCCTGTTTTTCGTCGTATTTATGAGTTCCATTCTCGGTGCGCTGGTCGGTGTCGTGCTCATCGCGATCAAAGGGAAGGATATGAAATATGCCGTGCCCTTCGGGCCCTTCCTGTCGATTGCCGCCGTGTTTTATGTATTTGTGGGAGTCGAGCTGACACACCTTGTGCTCTATCGGGGCCTTCCCTGAAAACGTAAAATTCCCCTCAAGTTTCCCCCCCAACATTCCGAAAAAGAATTCAGAAGAGTTATAACCCGTTGCCGGGTTGGATTCTTTGAGGATTCAGACCGCGTTCAGGGAACGGCCTGATAAAGGCAAACCATCCGAAAGGGTGGGGCGCAAAATCACTGGCCTAAGTCCGATCAGGGATAAGGCAGCAGGATTGCCGGGCAGGACATCCGATTTCGAGGCGAGACGGGGTCCCCCTCAAGGGACGGCCTGCGGATTCGCCCCCCATCCCACTCCTCCGTGCCCGGGTTCATCCGACTGCCTGACTATCCGACCGGTATCGGCCGTGAGAGCCTTCCACAGAAGCTGTGGGTCTCATGCGGGCATGCTTCTTGCTCGACTGGAAGTGATTCCCTGATCCGGTGGATGATCTAAACGATTCCGGGTCGTCGGGGTCGGGGATACGAACCCTCAAGGATCAAGAGAAATGGTCGTCATGAGACATTTGCGACGCTTCACACTTCAGATAAGAGGACCTGCCTGGCAGGGCGTTCCCAGGGGCCTGCCGACCGGCCGGGGTTCCGGCCGTCGCACGGCGGGATTTTCCATGGTCGAGCTGCTCATCACGCTCGTCCTTCTCGGCATCGTCGGGGCCATCGCCGTTCCCTCTTTTCGCGGCTGGGTCGACAACACAAACCTGAAAGCCGCCGCCCGGACCCTGTCGTCGGACATCGCGTACATGAGAGAGGCGGCCATGTCGAGCGGAAGGTCCCACACGATCGCATACAATGTGGGAGCGAACACGTACACCCTGCGATGGGACAGTGACGGTGCGGGCACCTACGCCGATGTGCCGAATTACCCTGCGATGAGGCTCATGAGTGATCACGGCGGCGGTATCCAGATCGCGAGCGTCTCCCAGACACCGATCACGATCCGGTCGGGCGGGGCCATCAATCCCTTCGGCACCGTGGTGATAACCAACAATCGCGGCTCCACGGCCACGATTTCGACGCTGATCACAGGAAGGTCCCATGTCATCTACAGCATGCAATAACCGCGGGATCACCATCGTGGAGGTGCTCATCACGCTGTTCCTCACGGCCGTCGGCATCATGGCGCTTCTGTCCATGCAGCCCACGTCGTGGAACGCGGCAGGGCGCTCCGATTTCATGGGCCGCGCCGCCGGCATCCTCCAGAGCGAGCTGGAACGGAGCGAGCTGTGGATCATGAATCCGAACAACAACTTTGCGACGGCCTGTGATGCCCAGGGCACGAACCTGTTCCTGGGTGGTCCCTGTACCCGGACCGCTAATGCCAGCAGCCAGTCGACCCGGCAGGCCGGCGACGTGCCCTACACCATCGCGACAACGGTCACTCCGCTTGCCGGCGCGACCAATGCCTGGACGGTGAGAGTGCAGGTGACGTGGCCCGGCAACACCCGGGGGGTATCCGAGGCCGCCATCGTATCCAGACAGGAGTATTTCAGGCAATGAACATTCAGCTGAAACATTCAAGGGGATTCACCGTCGTCGAGCTCGTCATGGCCATCGCCGTCGGGCTTGTATTGCTGGCAGCTCTATCGACGGCCGTTGTGTCGGGGCAACGCTCCTCCACGGGGATCGAACGCAAGGTGACGACGAACCAGGATGCCCGGGCCGCTCTCGAGATCATGGCCTCGGAGATCCGCATGGCCTCGTTCAACTCCCTTTTCACGGTGAACCTCTGGCGCAACCCGACGACCTGCAACGTGTCGGGAACCCAGACCTACAAGGGTATCCAGGAGGCCACGGGCACCGCCATCACCATCGAGATGGACCTGGACCCGGACGGCAACTGCGGCAACGCGGCCGGCGAGATCATCCGCTACGAGTATGACCCTGCAAACCTGCGGCTCAACCGGGAGTCCATCGCCTGCACCCCAGGCAGAAGCGCAGACGTGCAGTCTTTCCTGGGGCCCATCGCCGGGCAGCCCGGAGTGAGGACCGTCGAGGTTGCCAACGGGGCACTGCCCGTTTTTCGATACTTTGACGGCACAGGTGCCCAGATCGCTTATGCGAATCTGCCCAACGACATCCCGAGGATCCGCCGCATCGAGATCGCGCTCCTCGTGAGATCGGCGGATGTGGACCCGAACACGGGCCAGCAAAGGCAGATGGCCTATTCGACCAGTGTCATCCCGAGGAACCATGGCATCACCGGATTCTGATAAAGGACGGATCACGATGAGACGTAGAAAAGACGAAAGGGGTTTTGCCCTAATTGCCGCGCTGCTGGCCAACCTGATTCTGCTGGCCGTGGGGATCGTTGCCCTCAATCTCTCCACGGGGGACATCCGGATCAGCATGAGAGCCGTGGGCGACAAGAAGGCCGTCAATGCCGCCGAGGCGGGACTCCACTGGTTGACGGTCAATTTTGACGCCGCCACCTATACGACGTTGATCGGTACGACCCCCCGTTACTTAGACACCGTCACGGGTACCACCACGGACGCCAACACGCGCTACAAGATCGACAACATCGCGGAGCCCACGACGGGTCCCGCCCAGATCCCCCTGCCGGGCTTTTCCATCGGCGGCTCCCAGACCTGGGGGCAGGCCCGGTACGATGCGCGGATCACCGGTGAAAACCCGGTTTACAACACGAGCGTGACGATCGACGTGGGGCTCGGGCACGGCCCTGTCGAAATGGGAACCATGTCCCGATAGGAGTTGCAATTCATGCGGACGAAGAGGACATTCCTGGCGGGTCTCACTCTGGCGATTCTTTTTACCGCGCCGGCCGCACAGGCCGACGAAACGGCCATTTTCACGAGCATCGCGCCCGATGCCATGTTCGTCATCGATTTTTCCGGGAGCATGGGCTGGAACCCGCCGGGCGATACGTCCATCGGCTACTTTGGGCCGGACGCGTCCTGCGCGGGCCCCTACGGGACTGGCAGCGTGGACTGCCGGCGTCTCTCCATCGCCAAGCGGTCCATGTACAGCCTCCTCGACGACAACGCCGACGGGAAGATCGACTGCTACGACAAGAAGAGCCTCAACATCCGCATCGGCTACATGGGATTCCGGGGCCCCGAGGACACGGCCAGCGACCCTATGGCCGGAAACGCGATGGTCAAGTGGCCGATCGGCACGGACTATCACAAGATGTACTGCAACGCCAACACGGGCTGCGGCACGGGCGCCTACTCCTGCACGACCTGGAACTACGGGTATGGCGCGACCCTGGCCATGGAGTCGGCCGGCGGGGGCACACCGCTCAACTGGGCCCTGAAGGAAATGAAGACCTATCTCGACACCTACAAGGCCGCCGACACGGCGAAGGACTGCCGGCAGAAATTCGTGATCCTGCTCTCCGACGGCGCCGACACCTATTCCTGCGCCGGATTGGGCAGCGAAACCCAGGTCGACATGTACAAGCGCAGGCGCCTGGCCGTCCAACGCGCCAAAGCCCTTGCCGATGCGGGCTACCGGATTTTCGTCATCGGCTTCGGCGCGAACATGCCCCTGTACCTGAAGAACACGCTCAACTGGATGGCCTACTACGGCGGGACGGACAACCCGCTCGCGCCCAACATCGGCGACACGTCGGCCTACGACCCGACGCTCAATGCCGAGTGCGAGGTCGCCGCTGCGACGACGGGGACAGGATGCGGGGCCACGCCGAGCACCGACTGCTACGCCACCTCGAACGACCCGGGAAACACCCCGCTTTCGGGCTACGCCTTCATCTCGGGCAACGCCACGGAGTTGAGCCTCGCACTACGCCAGGCGACGGAGTTCATCCGCGAGGCCAACTATTCTTTCTCGACGGCCTCGGTTGCCTCGTCGCGCTCCCAGGACGAAAACTACATCTACGAGGCCTCCTTCCAGCCCATCAACGCCGAGTCCTTCTGGCTGGGACACGTGCGCAAGTTCAACATCGAGAATAACGGGGAGGTGGGAACGGTCGTCTGGGACGCCGGGGCCGTGCTCAAGACCACGTCAGCGGCCGGCCGGACCATCAAGACCCTGAAGGCCGGAACACTCACCTCCTTCGATACGACCAACATTGTGAAGGCCGACCTGGGGGTGACCACCGACCAGGAGAATCTCGACATCATCGGGTTTGTCCGGGGGGAGTCGGCCTATAACAAGGAAGGCTGGAAACTGGGCGACATCTTCCGCTCGGCACCCGTCACGGTGGGCACACCGTCGGCCTACTACAAGGACAGCCGCGACGGCGCCAACGCCTTCGCCGCGCACCGCACCGGCAACGCCCGCACGTCAGCCAACGGCAAGCGGGCCATCGTCGCGGGGGCCAACGACGGCCAGCTCCACGCCTTCCGGACTTCCGACGGGGTCGAGCTGTGGAGCTTCATCCCGCCGAACCTGCGCACCAAGCTCAAAAACATCGCCCACAAGGCGCACCCGACGGGGCTTTCGCACCAGTACTTCGTCGACGGCCCCATCAGTGTCGCCGATGTGTGGCTCGGAACGGGCGACGGCACGGCAAAGTCGGCCAGCGACTGGAAGACACTCCTTGTCGTCGGCGAGGGACGCGGCTCCACGAGTTATCTCTGGAGCTCCTCGGCAACGTGCGACTCGGATTTCGACAACAACTATTCGGCGACGAGGCCCTACTATTGCGGCTTCTGGGCTCTCGACGTCACGAACACGGCAAGCCCGGCCTACCGATGGAAGCTCACGCCCACGGCGGCCCAGTCCCCCTACCTGGGAGACCCCTGGAGCAAGATGTACATCCACCGGGTGAAGATCAACGGCAACGAGAAATGGGTCGGGTTCATGGGTGCGGGGCACAACCTCTCCAACGTGACGATCTGCGCGGGCGATCCCACCGCGGGGGACTGCGACAAGCGCGGCAAGGGCGTCTTCGCGATCGATCTCTCCAACGGCAACGTCCTGTGGGCGACCACGCACCTGAGCGAGACGAACATGGAGTACAGCTTCCCGGGCTCCCCGGCCCTGCTGGATATGGATCTCGACGGTTTCACCGACACGATCTACATCGGCGACATGGGCGGCAGCATGTGGCGGGTCCGGATGTGCACGGCCGCCGACGACAACACCTGCAACTCGGCCAACTGGTCCGTGAGCCGACTCTTCCAGCCGACGGGCGCCCTGGTCGGCCGGCCGATCTACACGATGCCCGCCGCGGCCAAGGACGCCAGCGGCGAGTTGTGGGTCTACTGGGGAACGGGGGATCGCGTTGACATCACAACGGAGGGGGCGACGGACAACTTCTTCGCCGTCAAGGAGAGCAGCAACTTCACGGGCACCCGGACGGTTGCGGATCTGCAGAACATCTCCACGGAAGGCCAGGTCTACAACGACCCGGCGAAGTCCGGCTGGGTCATCGCCATGGCGGGCGGGGGCGAGAAGGTCCTCGCCGAGCCCACGGTCTTCGGCGGGGTGGTCTACTTCACGAGCTACATTCCGCCCGAAGGGTCCGATCCGTGTTCGCAGGCCGGCAGATCGCTGCTCTACGGCATTACGTACAACACGGGCGGGGGCACCTTCGACAGCGGCAGCGCCAAGGTACGGAGCATGGTGCTGGGCGGCGGCATGGCCACGTCCCCGGTCGTGTCCTTCAATCCCCATACGCATCAGCCGGACCTCTACGTCACACTGAGCGGCGGCGGCGGTACAGGGGCTAGCACGATACGGGCCCCGGTGACCCCGGGCAACTTCTCGAATCGCACCAATATACTCTACTGGCGCGATAGAAGGGTGCAGCAATAAGGGAGTGAAGAACCGTTGTCGGGTTTTGTCGAGGACGGCACAGAAGCGACATCGATTTACCGGCGAGGAGACTCTGTAGATGGGCGAAAAGAGGATAGGCGCATGATCTCGAGAATCCCGGTCCTGCTGTTTGCCGTGCTGATACTGCTTCCAATGATGTCGACGGAAACATCGGCAGTCGTTACGGGCGAGGAAGGCCTCTTCAGCGCCGTCGCTCCGGACACCGTCATCGTCCTGGACATCTCGGCAAGCATGCAGACCAACCCGATAGACTCGATGGACGGAGACGGCAAACCGAACAAGCTTTACGGCAACGCAGATTGCTCCGGGACGACGTTCTACAACACGCCCCAGGCGGGCTACGAGACCAAATGCCGGAAATTCCTCATCGCCCAGCGGGCGATCTTCAACGTCCTCGACGACAACAAGGACGGGGCGATCAACAGCCAGGACGACTCGAGCCTCAACATCCGGATGGGATTCTACGCCTTCAACAGCAGCGTATACAAGATGAAGAACATCGGGAAGTCCTACGCCAACATCTTCTGCGGGAAGAGCTCCTGCAGCCTCTCCAATCCCTACGACTATACCGGGACCGGCAACGTCCTTCACCTGACCGACGATCGTAATCCGGAAGCCATCTACAGCTCCAACACGGCCATTGCCCTGGCCCTCGAGGAGGTCAAGACGTACCTGAACGACCACAAGGCGGCCGACACCTACAAAAACTGCCGCCAGAAGTTCGTCATCCTCGTCACCGACGGCGGCGACACGAAGTACTGCGACGGGAACGGCGACGGCAACCAGGCAGACCAGTACAAGCGGAGGCGCGCCTCCGTCCTGCGGGCCAAGGACCTGGCCGACGCGGGCTACAAGGTCTTTGTCATCGGCCTGGCCCAATCGGTGTACCCGTTCCTGCTCAAGACCATGAACTGGATGGCCTACCACGGCGGTACGGACAACCCGCTCGTGGCGAACACCGGCAACGCCGGCTCCCTGCTCGTGAGCTATTTTTCCTCCGATCCATGCATGGACGACTCGATCCGATTGACCGGTGACTGCGGCGGGTTCAGCCCGTTTTGCTACGTTACAACCGCCGATCCCGGCTACATCAACAATCCACTCGACGGCTACGCCTTCCTCCCCAACAACGCGTCGGAGCTGGAGACCTCGCTGCGGCAGGCCATCGACATCATCCAGCACCAGAGTTACTCCTTCTCGCAGTCCTCCATCGCCTCATCGCGCGTGGCCGACGAGAATTTCATCTACGAGGCCTCGTTCCAGCCCAACTTCTTCAGCAGCAAGTGCCCGTTCTGGTCGGGGTACCTGGAGAAGTTCCAGCTCGACGCAAACGGGAACGTCGGCGCGACGCCATTGGCAAACGCCGGCACCAAGCTGCGGGACAAGGACCCGGCCTTGCGGACCATGTCGACGTACAAGTCGGGCGCCCTCACCCCGTTCACCGCGGCCAACATGACCCCCGCGGACCTGGGCATCATGACGGGCACCGACACGGAGAAGACCACACGGCGAAACGAGGTCGTGGGCTACATCCGCGGCGAGGCGACCTATAACCCCGACAGGACAGCCGGCACCCCCCCCAAGGTCTACAAGATGGGGGACATCTTCCGTTCCTCCCCGGTCACCGTGGGGACCCCCAATTCCGATTTCCAGGACGTCCGCGACGCAAACCATGCCTTTGCGGCCTTCCGGACGGCGAACCCGCGCACGTCGACAACGGGAGACGGCGCCGGGAAACGGATCGTTGTCGCCGGGACGAACATGGGTCAGCTCCACGCCTTCCGGACGAGCGATCTCGAGGAAGTCTGGAGCTTCATCCCTCCCAACGGCCTCCAGAAGCTGAAGCTGATCGCCCACAAGGCGGAGCCGGCAAATCAGCAGCACATCTATTTCGTCGACGGGCCCATCAGTGTGGCCGACGTGTGGCTGGGGACGGGTGACGGCACGGCGAAGTCCGTCACCGAGTGGAAGACGCTCCTCGTCGTCGGAGAGGGCCGGGGGGCCAACAAGGTCCTCTGGAGCACCTCTGCGAGCTGCGATACGGGCTTCAGCAACATGTACAACTCCTCAAGCGGCCATGTCCACTACTGCGGCTACTGGGCCCTGGACATCACGAACACCCTGGCCCCCGCCTTCAAGTGGCGGATCGCGCCCACGGACGCCGGCGCCCCCTACCTGGGGGATCCCTGGAGCAAGATCATGATCCACCGGGTGAAGATCGACGGCTACGAGAAGTGGGTCGGTCTTCTCGGGGGAGGACACCAGCTGTCGGTCTGCAGCGCCGCCGACTGCGACAAGCGCGGCAAGGGCTTCTTCGTGATCGATCTGGCCACCGGGAACGTGCTGTGGAGCTACACGAGGGCCGACAACGCCGCCATGGACTACGCCATGCCGGCCCCGCCCGCCATGGTCGATACCGACCTGGACGGGTTTGTCGACACGGCCTACATCGGGGACCTGGGCGGCAACATCTGGCGCTTCAAATTCTGCACGGCTGCCGACGGAATCTCCTGCGGCACGGGGGACTGGACCGCCTCCCGCCTCTTCGAGCGCTCCGGGGGCGCGGGGGCCATTTACTCGGCCCCGGCCGTTGCAAAGGACCCGAAAGGCAATCTCTGGCTCTTCTGGGGGACGGGCGACAGGCTGGAACCGATCTCCGTGGGGGGCGGTTCGGACCGCATCCATGCCGCGAAGGACACGGGAAGCACCGTAACGCTCGGCCAGCTCGAGAACGTCACCGGCTCGACCTATGCGGACACGGACGAGAAAAAAGGCTGGTACATCATCCTCGCCGGACAGGGCGAAAAGGTGCTCGCCGAACCGGTCGTCTTCGGGGGCGTGGCATACTTCACAAGCTATGTACCGACCGTCGGGGGCGATGTCTGCCAGCAGTCGCTGGGAACGGCCCATCTCTACGCCCTGGGGTATCTCACGGCGGCGTCGGCAACGGGGACGGGCAACCGGAGCATCCAGGTCGGGTATGGGATCCCGACGGCGCCCATCGTCTCCTTCAGGCCCGGCGGAGCGGTGGCCGACCTGTACGTGACGGTCAGCTCGGCAACCTACACGAGCACGAAGACGGTGAAGACATCCCTCACGCCGCCTGTTCCGTCCAACCGCTCGAACATCCTCTTCTGGCGCGACCGCCGGATACAGTCC
>DCVI01000034.1:22216-23924 GCA_002327315.1 Syntrophaceae bacterium UBA2192
CGGCCCCGGTCAGTCACGCCCTCGAGCAGGACGAGACGGGTTTGTTCACTTCCATCGCCCCCGACGCCATGATCGTGCTCGACCTCTCGGGCAGCATGAAGTGGAACCCGCCGGGGGATCACGATGCCTGGAACGGGCCGATCAATCAGTACAGCGACCCTACCTGCGGGGGGCCGTTCTACGAGAATGCCACCACTCCGGGCTACGACACCTATTGCTCCCGATACGCGATCGCCCGCAAGACGCTCTTCAGCATTCTCGACGACAACCACAGCGGCGTCATCGGCAGCCAGGACGAGACGAGTCTCAACATCCGCATCGGCCTGGGGAAATTCCAGGGGAGTTCCTACACGAAACTTCGCGACATCGGAACGAGGTATTCCCTCACCTACTGCGGAAACAACACCTCCTGCACCGTGAACCAGGCCCCCGGGGATACCTCCAACATCAACTACTGGATGAGCTACTCCAACGTCGTCGGCGCCACGCCGCTCGTGTCGGGCCTCACGGGCGTCAAGGCCTACCTCGATGCCCACAAGGCGGCCGATGCCTATATGAACTGCCGCCAGAAGTTCGTCATCCTCGTCACCGACGGGGCCGACACGATGAGCTGCAGCGGCGCAGGCTACGACACGCAGGCGGACCAGTACAAGCGAAGGCGCGATTCGGTGCTCGCGGCCAAGGCCCTGGCCGATGCGGGCTACAAGGTTTTCGTCATCGGCATGGGGAGCAACATGCCCGACTATCTGAAGAACACCCTCAACTGGATGGCCTATTACGGAAGCTCCGACAACCCGCTTGTCGAAAACGGCGGAGATGAGACGGCCCTCGACCCCGCGGCGGTGAGCAGCTGCGGAACCTCCTCGACGACGGGGACCTGCGACGGATCGAGCACGGAGTGTTACGCCACCTCCAATGACCCGGGGAGGCTGAACCTGTCCGGCTATGCTTTTCTTGCCAACAACGCCACGGAGCTCGAAGCGGCCTTCCGGCAGGCCATCAGCGTGATCCGCGAGGCGACCTATTCCTTTACCCAGGCTTCCGTGGCATCGTCGCGGCTCATCGACGAGAACTTCATCTACGAGGCGGCCTTCCAGCCCATCAACGGCGACCCCTTCTGGCTGGGTCATTTGACGAAGTACCAGATCAACAACGACGGGACGATCGGCGCCGCACTATGGGATGCCGGCCAGGTTCTGCAAGGTACGGGCGCCACAGGGCGCGCGATCAATACCTATAAGTCGGGGGGATGGACAGCCTTTACGACGGCCAACATCACCGCCTCAGATCTCGGAGTTACAACGAACGCGAGAAGAGACGAAGTCGTCGGGTATATTCGAGGAGAGAGCGTCAGTCCCACCTTCTACAACAAGGACAATTGGAAGCTGGGCGACACCTTCCGCTCCAACCCCATAACCGTCGGCACCCCTTCCCTGTACTATCGGGATTTCCGGGACGGGGTCAACGCATTCAGCGCCTATCGAACGACGCATGCCCGGACTTCGGCCAACGGGAAGCGCATCGTCGTGGCAGGCTCTAACGACGGCCAGCTCCATGCCTTCCGGACAAACACCGGGGCGGAAGCCTGGAGCTTCATCCCGCCCAATGTGCTCAGCAAGCTCAAGGACATTGCCCACAAGTCCCACCCGACGGGCCTCACCCACCAGTACTTCATCGATGGTCCCATCAGCGTCGCCGACGTGTGGCT
>DCVI01000121.1:0-8019 GCA_002327315.1 Syntrophaceae bacterium UBA2192
CTCCCGGACATTGCCCGGCCACTGGTACGCCCGCAGGATCCCTTCCGCTTCCAGGCTGAATCCCTTGATCCTTTTCTTGAACTTCCGGTTGAACTCGTCGAGATAATACTTCGCCAGAAGAAGAATGTCATCCTCCCGTTCCCTTAGGGGCGGGATAACGACCGGGACGACGCTGATGCGATAGTAGAGATCTTCACGGAAGATGCCGTCCGTCACCATGCGCCCCAGGTCCCGGTTGGTGGCAAAAATGAACCGAACATCGATGGGGATATTCTCATTGCCCCCGAGGCGCCGGATGTGGCCGTCTTCGAGCATCCGCAGAAACTTCGCCTGGAGATGGATGCTCATGTCGCCGATCTCGTCGAGGAGGATCGTGCCGCCGCTGGCATATTCGAGCAGTCCGATCTTCCGCTTCCGGGCGTCGGTAAAGGCGCCCGCCTCGTAGCCGAAGAGTTCGCTTTCCAGAAGCGTTCCCGGAATCGCGGCGCAGTTCACATCCACGAAGGGCTTGGCGTGCCGGTTGCTCTGACGGTGAATGGCGCGGGCCATGAGCTCCTTTCCCGTCCCGCTTTCCCCCTGCACCAGGATGTTCGTGTCGTGGGCCGCCACCTCCCGGATGATGTGAAAGATCCCGATCATCTTCTGGGACGTTCCCAGGATGTTGTGGAACCCCAGCAGCCGGTCCTCCCGCTCCTTCAGCTTCTCGACCTCCGTTTTCAGGGATTTCGCCTCGAGGGAGAGCTTCGAGTGCATGATGGCATTGTCATAGGCCACGGCGGCATTGCGTGCCAGGATGTCAAAGACGTTGATCTGGTCGGAGCTGAAACCTTCCGTTCGTTTGGCCAGGTAGAGCGCTCCCTTGAACTTGTCCTGGATGTCCAGCGGAATGGCGATCTCGTGGGGGTAGCCGTCGAACATGACCGGGCCGGCCTCTCCCCCGCTGATGACGGAGCGGATCCGGGTCTCTTTGGCCGCCAAGGCCTCCTGAATGATCGTGTTGTTGAGGCGGATATCGCCCTCCTCCTTGTCTTCGATGTACTGATGCTCGCCATCGTGGATCATGCAGCGGTTCGCCTCGATATCCAGAATGTAGACCACGACCCGGTCTGCTTTTCCGATTTTGAGCGCGCTCGAGATAAGAACATTCAGGATATGGTTGTCGAGATCATAGCTGAAGTTCATCTCCGAAACGGCTTCCTGAAGAAGGGTCAGTTCCCGGATTTTTTCGGCATGGTTGGCCAAGAGCCGGGCATTGTGGATGACGATGCTCGCCTGGCTGGCAAAGCTCAGGAAAAGGTCGATCTCTTCCGGAAAGAATCGGGTCTTCTCTCCGCGCCAGGCGGCCAGGACGCCGATGACGTTGCGCTCGATCTTGAGGGGGGCGCATAATATCGACCCCCCGTGAAAGACCCGCGTCAGCATCCGGTCCGTCTCGGTCATCCGAGGATCGACGGCGGCATCCTCGATGGCCAGATACGCCCCCGTCTTGGCCACCTTGGTGGAGACGCAGTCATGTTCGGCGAGATTCAGGGGAACGGCGAAGGCGCGCGCCTCTTCCTCCGGCGTGTAGTTTTTCGCCACCTTCGTTTCCAGAAATCGTTTCGAGGCATCGAGAAGCCGAATGATGCCCCGGTCGAAACCGACGGCGTCGACGACTTCGTCGAGGATGCGCTTCAGGACCCTGTCCAGCTCGACCGGGGCGGTCAGGAGGGTGCTGATGCGGAAGATGCTCTGGAGGAGCTTGTCCCGGTCCAGCAAGGATTGGGAAGAAGAGCCGGAAGGGGCGCCCGTGGTCTCGGAGTGCTGGGTCATCGTCATTTCCGCTAACCGGCGGTCTCCTTCAGGATCAGGCTCAGAGCCGTCGTCAGTTTGATCGTGTCCTCGTCGGCTTTTCGCAGGCGGGCACTGACAATCCGGGCAAGGTTATACATGATGCGGTATCCCAGGGCGGGGTCCTCGCCGGCCAGTCGCAGGAAGGCGTCTTTGCGGATCTCGTAGAGGCTCACGTCGGTGATCGCCCGGATCGTGGCCGTCCGTTTCGCCTCCTCCAGAAGGGCGATTTCACCGAAGACGGCGTGCTGCTCGGCGCCCAGGCGCGTGAACACCTTGTTCTTCTCCAGGCCCTCTTCCTCCTCGACGCCGGCCAGGACCAGGGTCTTGACCACCTCCACCGTTCCGGCCCAGATGATGTACATCGTGTCGCCGATTTCCCCTTCCGTCATGATGGTGGCGGCGGCGGGGAAGTCGACCTTGCGCCCGATGGCGAAGATCTTGCGGACCTGGTCCTCCGATAGCCCCCTGAACAGCTCGGTTTCCTGAAGAAGGGATAGGTTCTTGTCCATCGCATCCCCCTGGCGTCAGGTCTGCTTGTGGATGGACCGGGCCAGGATGATGGCGTGGTCCTCTTCCCCGACGAGATACTTGTCATCGGGATTCATGACCAGATTGGTCTGATCCCTGTCCAGCAGGATGTCCCGGTGAGATTCCCGGAGTTTTTCCCGGATGAAGTTGTCGATCACCGAGGTGCTGTCCGTCAGCAGGTCTTCCAGTTTCATGGATTTCTTCTCTTTGATGAGGCCGATCAGAATCGCCTGATATTGCGAGCGGTAATGGGCGCCCAGACTCTGAAACGTCTTACCGATGAACGCGCGCGGGATCTCCACCTGCCAGATCTTGTTCGTGGCGCCCAGGGCGAGGATATGCGAGAAAACCTTGGGAAGTCCGGGCGAGGTGGCCGCTCCCGCCAGGAGCGACCCCATATGCTCGCCCCGCACGATGATCTCGTCGACATTCGCGCGCTTCAGATGAGGCCGGTTTTCCGCATCCAGAAGCTCGGCGATGACCTTGGTCTGCGGGGCAACCGAGCGCAGGGTGAGGGCCGCCAGCACGGTCCTTTCATCCAGCCGGTCCAGGGGTCTGCCTCCGGACGGGTCCGCCAGAATCATGACACATTTCGCCTTCGACACGTTGGCGCGGATGAGCACCTCGTCGTGCACGAAGTCTCCCCGGAGAAACTTCACGTTGTACCGTGCATATTTCACGCGCAACGCATCGATCTCGTCGGTCGGCAGATCGTTGATCAGCGCGATCGGCGTTTCATGCGGAACGCCATAAACACGGAGTCCCTCCAGGATATTCTCGATATGGCGGTTCCAGCCGCAGACAACGAAATGGTTCCTGTCCCGGATCGTCTCCAACCCTTTGCCCTCCTTCATCTTCTTCTCGACAAACATCGAGGCCACCGTGGCCGTGAACAGGGACATCAGCCCCACGCCGGTGAAGATCACCAGCAGCCCGACCACGCGTCCACCTACGGAGACGGGATACTTGTCCCCGTATCCGACGGTTCCCATCGTGACCACCGCCCACCAGACGCCGTCCCAGAACGAGTGGATGTTGGGCTCCGCCGTGTGCTGCTCGAAATACTGGACGACCAGGGCGCTCAGGAAGACGAAACTCAGGGTAACGGCGCCCACCTGGAAAAAACGCTGCCGATAGATATGGCCGATGGCGTGGACGATTCTCTTTGCAGGGAGCATGGGCAGACCTCTCGTTCCGAAGCCGGCTCCGATCAGGCTTTATCGAACTGGAGAAACTTCATGGAAAAGACGGCCCTCCCCTGGGTGGCGGAGCGCAGATCGGTCGAATAACCGAACATGCCCTTCAGGGGCACGCGCGCCAGGATCTCGCTGATCGGCCCCCGCGGGGTGATGCCCTGGATCTCGCCGTGACGGCTATTGATATCGCCGATGACCTCTCCCATGAATTCGCTCGGGGTGGTCACGTCCACGCTCATGATCGGTTCCAGAAGGACGGCCTTGGCCTGGCCGCACCCGTCGCGGAAGGCGGAGGAGGCTGCGATCTTGTATCCAAGCGTCGTCGATTCGCCTTCCCGGACCGGAACCTGCAGAACGGTCACATCGATATCGACCACGGGATATCCCGCGATGATCCCGCTCGCGACGGCTTCCCGGATGCCGTCCTCCACCGCGAGGAGGTATTCCTCCGGGGTCTCGCCCACGGCTTTCGCACGCTCGATGCGAATCCCCCCCCCGCGCCCCGCAGGAACCAGGCGGAGCCGGACCTGTCCGTAGTGTTTCTTCTCGCCCAGTTCGCGGTTGAAGATCGCCTCTCGCTCGACGTCCGCCGTGATGGTTTCCCGGTACATGACCCGGGGCTTGCCCACGTTGACGGCGGCGTGAAACTCGCGCTTGAGCCGGTCGATGATGATCTCCAGGTGAAGTTCCCCCATCCCCGAAATCACCATCTGGGCCGTCTCGTCTTCGTACTTGACCTTCAGTGTCGGGTCTTCCTCCACCAGCTTGGCGAGCCCGACGGACATCCGCTCCTGATCCGCCGGCGTGCGGGCCTCGATGGCTTGACTGATGACGGGCTCGTAAAACTCGATAGGCTCCAGAATGATGGGGTGTCCCTCATCACAGAGGGTGTCGCCCGTGCCCGCGTCCTTGAGCCCCATGACGGCGACGATATCGCCGGCGGCGGCGCGCTCGATCCGCTCCCGCTTGTTTGCATGCATTTTCAGCAGCCGCGCGATCTTTTCCTTCTTCTGACGGCTCGCGTTATAGACCTCCTCCCCCGCCTGAAGATGTCCGGAATAGATCCGCAGATAGGTCATCTTGCGCCCCTCGTCCTGCATGATCTTGAAGGCCAGCGCCGCGAGGTGCTCCTTCTCGCTGCTCGCACGCGCCTCCTTTTCGCCGGTCCGGGGATTTGTCCCGGTAATGGGCGGCACATCTTCCGGCGAGGGGAGATACCGGACGATGGCGTCCAGGAGCGGTTGAATTCCCTTGTTGCGCAGCGCGGATCCGCACAAAACGGGAACCACGCCCAGGTTCAGGGTCTGCTGACGCAGTACGCGGTGGAGATCCTCGCTCGCGACATCCGCCCCCTCCAGATACTTCTCGGCCAGTTCGTCATCCAGTTCCGCAAGCCGCTCGATGATCGTCTCCCGCCGGCTTCGTGCCTCCGGCAGCAGTTCATCGGGAATGGGCACGCATCGATACGTCTCACCGAGGGTGCTGTCATCCCAGACGATGGCCTCCTGCCGGATGAGGTCGATCACCCCGTGGAACTGGTCCTCCCTCCCCCAGGGGAGCTGGACGGGCAGGGCAATGGACTGGAAGCGGGACCGCATCTGAGCGATCACCGCGTCGAAATCCGCACCCACGCGGTCCATCTTGTTGATGAAGGCGACCTTGGGGACACCGTACTTGTCGGCCTGGCGCCAGACCGTCTCCGATTGCGGCTCCACGCCGCCCACGGCGCAGAACACGACCGCCGCACCGTCCAGGACCCGGAGCGATCGTTCCACCTCGATCGTAAAATCCACATGCCCCGGTGTGTCGATGATGTGAATCTCGTGGTTCTCCCAGGCACAGGTCGTCACGGCGGAGGTGATGGTGATGCCGCGTTCCTGTTCCTGGGGCATCCAGTCCATGATGGCTTCCCCGTTATGGACCTCGCCGATCTTGTAGGAACGGCCGGTATAAAAGAGGATCCGTTCGCTGACGGTCGTCTTGCCCGCATCGATGTGCGCCACAATGCCGATGTTTCTGATTCTGGAGAGCCTGGTTTTCGCTGCCATGCAGGGCCGTCTTCCCGCCCCTCAGTCCGCGCGGGCGACGGGGGCAATGATCTCCTGATTGAACGCAAACGGGTTTTTCAGGCTGACGTGGCCCCGGATGGCGTCGGCTGCTTCATCGCCGACCAGGATCCGGACGCGCTTGATCTCCGGCATGTTGGCCATCAGGGTATTGGTCAGGGAATAGACCGTCGCCAGTTCGCTCGTGCTGCTGCCCGGGTGAAGCTCGGGGAGCGACTTGGCGAAGCTGACGGAGACCGTCTGATCCGGTTCGATCTCGACCTTGCGCAGCCCCGCCTTCCCGGGCAGCGTGGCGGTCAGGCCGGTCTTCGACCCTTCGATGAGCGATTTGACCAAGGCCTCTGCCAAGGCGGCCCGGGTTTCCTCCCGGGGGATGAACCGTTTTTCCGGAACGAGAAACCGTTCGTTGGCGTCGTTGAAATAAAGGGTGCAAGCAACCTTGTCGCGGCTTCTCGCCGCGGCGTCCCGCCCCGCCGCCGGGGGATACACGAAGTGGAACAGGGTGACGAAAAACAGGATCAGAAAGCCCACGGTCACCGTGACGATGGCCACGAGCAGGGAGGTCTTCATCTGCTGCTTCTTCTTGCGCTGCTGAACCTGAACGATTCTTCTCTGCTTCTTGGTCGACATGGAAAGAGGATCTCCTCCCCTCAACGGCGGTCCGCCTGCAGTGCGTCGAGGTGCTCACGGGACTTGATGCCGGCTTCGGACGCCGGCGAACGTTTCACGGCTTCCTGGAAGGCGGGCACCGCTTGATCGCGCCGACCCATCTTGACGTAGGCGCGACCCAACCAGTAATGGGCTTCGGCGAGATCCGGCGACAGTTCGATGGCGCGCTTCAGATGCGCCACCGCTTCGGCATACTCCCCCAGTTCATAGGCCGACTGCGCCATGTTCTTCTCGATCAGGGGCATCAGGATCGTATCGGGTTCCCGAACCTTGGCCTCCTGGTATTTCAACAGGGCCGTGCGATAGTCGCCTTTCTGGTGATAGGCCCAGCCCATGTTGTAAAGCGCGACGCCCGGGGTATCGTAAAGGATGTTGGTCAGGGCCTTCTCGAACAGGGCGATGGCGCGATCCCACTGCCCGGCGGTGAGACAGATCGTCCCGTGGAAATTGTACGCCTCGGAATAATCGGCCTTGAGGTCGACGGCCTTCTCGAATTCCTCGATGGCCTGCTTGCGCAGACCCTTGCTGTGATACGCGACGCCGAGAAAGTAGTGGATGCTTGCATTGTCCGGGGTGAGTTCATTCGCCTTCATCAACTCCTTCAAGGCGTTGTTGTACTGTTCCGCCTGGATTTGTGCAATGCCCAGCTTCAGATGGGACTCCGCCATGTCCTTCTGCCAGGGCGTGGGACCGCAGGCACCCAATGCGACTGGAAGCAGCAGAACGATCAAAAGATAAAAACGGGGCGACGGCTTCATAAAGTCCCTACCCTTCCTGGTTTCCGTTGATCCACCAGTCGCTCTTGTCCTTGAACCACCAGTGAGAGGAGTCGGTTTGGAGGATGGCCTCCGCCACCCGGCGCCCCACGTCGGTACCGAGGCGCTTCAGGGCGAACCGGATCCATTCCTGGCTGTACTTGTTGCCCAGGTCCCCATATTCCTTTAACTGAAGAATCAGGGCGAGCTGATCCGCGTCACGGGCCAACAGCGACTCGGGCGTTTTCCGGGCGTTGAAATCCTCCAGCGCCGCCGCGATGTCCCCGCCGAAAGAAAGCGTCTCCGTCAACTCGCGGATCGCCTTGGCCTCGTCGACCGTCACATACTTCTTGTTGACGTAATTCATGTCGCCCGTGCGGGCTTCCGGGAGGTCGTGAAAAAGGCACATCCTGAGCAGCTTGAGCTCGTCGACGGACGGATCCAGCCTGGCCAGCACATATCCGATGAAGATCGTCCGCAGGGTATGTTCGGCGACGGATTCCCGGCCCGAACCGAGAAACTGAAAACCCGTCCGGGGCGTCTTTTGCAACATTCCGACTTCATAAAGAAAGTTCGCGATATCCCGCATCAAGCGCCCTTCTTCAGCATCTGGATCCGATTGGCCATCTTGTCCGCAACCTTGCGGATCTGGGACTGCAGCGCCGCAACGCCCTCCGGCCGTGCCGCCAGGAGCAAATCGAGCTGGGCCTTCCAGTATTCGAGCTGAGAAAGTTCCAGCTCGCGCATCTTTTTTTCTAGCCGCTGCTGAAACTCCCTGGCCATGATCGCGTCACGCTCCGCTTGACTCATCCCTTTCCCCTGCCCCTCCGTTTTCTCAATCCCGAAAGACGCCGCCGGCCCGCCCTTCGGTCCGGCCACGGCGATCCAATCGCTATAATCTGAGTATTATAACATGTGATCCCGATCTTGCAACCCAGAAATTGACGGTGCCGCCGGTTTTCGGGCATATCC
>DCVI01000121.1:8080-8276 GCA_002327315.1 Syntrophaceae bacterium UBA2192
TAAAGTGGTGGTACGAGTGCCGATAAAATGGGCTTTTTCTCGAAGAGCGATACGCTCAGAACTTGTAAAATTGTGTAGAGGCTGAGGTTGGTCAGATGGAGCTTTTTCTTCATGATGGAAACCAGCACATACACCGACAGGGCGATCCAGATCTGGGTCAGGACTGCATTTTCGGAAGTGCCGTAGAATGCCTTGA
>DCVI01000152.1 GCA_002327315.1 Syntrophaceae bacterium UBA2192
GCGAAACGCTCCATTCGCCGGCGGGTGCATCGATCGTCCACAGCGCGGTGTTGACCCCGGCCGCTTTCAACGACTGCACAGTCTCGTCCAGGACCCGTTCGCCACCCATCACGACGGCCAGATGGGGGCGCTCTTGCCGGGCAAGCCGAAGCAGACGCCGGTTGATGACGACGAGATCCATCCTATGGGCCCAGGGGACGCGACGCCGAATTCGACCGGGGATCACGTGTTGGCGGTCATCGTAGATCACAAGCACGTGCCCGAGGGTGCGGATGGCCCATTCCATGTATTCGGTCACCGTCTCGTAGTGCGGGTTGTGATACCCGGAAAGAAGAATCTTCACCCCGTCGACTCCTTCACCGAGTCTGCCTTCAGCCAGGCCTTGATAAGCAGGTAGTATGCATTCCAGTTCGCGGGGCTGCAGCGGATGGCCCGGATGAGTTCCGGGCAGGCTTTGTCGGGCATGGCATTTTCAAGGTAATAGAGCCCGCGCATGTAATACGTATTATGTCGAAACAGCGGCAGCACCCCTTTCAGCTCCGGCATCTCTTCGGCCATCGCTGCAAGATGCCTCAGGAACGCGAGCCGTGCCTCCTGAAAGGAGGCGCCGGCGGAATAATTCCGCTCGTGGCGCACCCACTGCTGGACGAGCCCCGGTTCGTAGCGGAGCTTGACGCGGGAAACAAAAAGCCGCGTGAAGAACTCGGCGTCATCCACACCTGTGAGATCCGGGTCCTCGGAAAAGCCCCCGATTTTTTCGTACACATCTTTTCGGAGCATGAGCGTCTGCATCGAGACAAGGGCGAGCCCCCTGGCCATCTGTCGAAGGCATTCTTCACCCTCGGCCTGGCGGCTGGTGAATCGGCCGAGCCATTCACCGCTGTCGGTTACGCGCTCGTAATCGGAATACACGGCTTCCGTTGCCGGCTCGGCATTGAAAACGGCCGCCTGGAAGCAAAGCCGGCCTGGAAGCATGATGTCGTCCTGATCGAGAAAGCACAAAAGGCCGGCCCGGGACTCGGCCGCACCCCTGTTCAAGGCAATACCCTTGCCGGTATGATCGATCCGGAAAAAGCGGATTCGCTCGTCCTGAATTGACCGGACGATCCCTTCAGGCGACACGGACGAGCCGTCATCGACGATCACAAGCTCCCACGACACACCCCTCTGGACGGTAACGCTTTCAATCGCCCTTCGAAGCCAGCGTTCCCCTTCATAGCAGGGCAAAATCACGGAAACTTGCGGTCCGGTCACAGGTGTCCTCTTTTCCTTGCATCGAAAGCAATGATGCAAGAAGTTCACCAAGTTCGCCGGATTTATGTCGTTTCGATGAAGTGGGGACCGTCTTTGGAATGATTCTTGTAAAGTATTTTCCCGTAGGCGAGGTTATTCCCCCTTGCGGGAAAGCTTAGTGATATTTCATACTTTATGCCGATGACGGATCACAGGAACCCAAAAACGATCACCGAGAACGTCGTCTGGAATTTCCTCGGCCAGGGATGGCTCTTCGTCCTGGCTTTTTTGGCTACACCCTTCATCATCCATCGCCTGGGCGTGGATCTCTACGGGATCTACGTACTCTTCGCCATTGTCATCGACTATTTTTCATTCCTTCAGTTCGGGGTCGGAATAGCGGCGGTAAAGTATGTTGCCGAGTCTTTGGCCCGGGGCGATGAGGAGGGAACCCGAAAAACGTTCTGGACCGGCATGATCACCCATGTAGCCATGGGGATCCTGGGCATGCTGTTGATTTCCGCCTGCTCCGAGGTCCTGGTCGACGGCTTATTCAATGTCCCGCCTGATGCCCGGGAGACGGCCATCACCGTGCTGCGGATCGGCTCCATCGGCTTTCTCATCTCCATGATCATCGGTGTCGCCGCGGGGGCCATCCGGGCGGCAGGTAGATTCGACCTGCTTAACGGTCTGGCGATCCTTGTCGGTACGCTTCAACTCGGTGCGGCAGTGATCCTGCTGCACCAGGGCTTCCGGCTGAAGGAAGTGGTGCTGTCCAACGTGATCATCCAGTTTGCCGGCCTCGTTCTTTACGGGTATTACGTTGCAAGAATCTTCCCCTTTCTGGGACGCCCCCGCTGGGATGGCAATGCATTCAGGGAGCTGATCCGGTTCGGAAGTTTCGTGACCGTTTCGGGAATTGTCGGACCGATTCTCACCAACGTCGAAAAACTCTTTATCACATCCCTGCGCTCCGTGTCGGCCCTGGCCTATTACGCCGTCCCCTTCTCCCTGATGAACCGTCTGTCCGTGCTTCCATCCTCCTTTTCGGCGGTGCTCTTTCCCGCGTTCAGCGCCCTGCAGGGATCGAATAATGTCGCGGCCATACGGGATCTTTATCTGCGCAGCACGCTCTATCTGCTGCTCCTCTACTCGGCTCCATTGATGTTTTTCCTTTTCTTCGGCGGCCCCTTTCTCTCCCTGTGGGTCGGTGCCGATTTTGCCGAAAAATCAGCCGGCGTACTCGTGATTCTGGGCATCGCAGGGCTGGTGAACGCCGCTGCTTACCCGGCGTCAACGGTCCTCCAGGGTATGGGTAAGCCTCAGTGGCCTGCGCTCTTTCATCTGGCCGAGATGGTTGTCTACCTGCCTGCCGGGTACCTCCTCATCGGAGAGTACGGCATCACGGGAGCCGCCGCATCCTGGCTGCTTCGGGTCTTCATGGATACGGTTCTCCTCCACGGGGCCGCATTGCATCTTCTGGAAGAATCGCCATGGAAGTGGTGCGTTGACCTTTCTTCGAGGGGACTGCCACCGTTGGTCATCTACGCATTGCTTTTTTTCACGCTGAAAAGCTTCGGGTGGAACCTTCTGAACCCGTTGAATCTGACCGGGATCATTACGGCAATAACGGTCTACCTTCTGGTCCTCTGGCGATGGGTCCTCGACAGGGGGATGAGAGGCCAGTTCGTCGCGATCCTGCATAGGTCTTAATCAGCCATGGATATGGAAGCCTGCCCCACCTGCATGATTTGCGGACTGACGGGTCGGATCAGATATACGGAACTGCCGGACCGGCTCTTCGGTGTATCAGGGCGCTTCCAGTTCAGGGAATGCCCGCGCTGCCGGCTCCTGTGGCTCGACCCGAGGCCTCACCCGGAGAGCATGGCAGAATGCTACCGTGACTACTACACCCACGAGGAGCCTCGCTCATGCGGCGAACCGGCAAGGGCTCTTGCCGTGTTGCGTGACCGGCTTCGCGAGGCCATTCTCTGCGGGTATTTCGGCTACCGGCACCTGCACCGGGACCACTGCCTGTGCCGGTTTGGCGGCTTTTGGGGCCGGATCCCCCTGCTTCGACACCGCGCCATCTACGACGATCTCGGCGACCGCTTCCCTGTCTTTGTGGATCGAAAGGACAATCTGCTTGTTGATGTGGGCTGTGGAAGGGGGGATTTTCTAGGCCGCATGAGAACACTGGGGTGGAACGTTCTGGGCATCGAGCCCGACCCCGTCTCGGCTGCGCTGGCTGCGAGTCGGGGCATTCCGGTCTTTCGTGGAACTCTCAACGAAGCGGCTTTACCCGATGCAATGGCCGACCGGGTGCTGCTGAGTCATGTCTTGGAGCACCTGTCTGATCCGTATACCGTGATCAGCGAGTGTTTTCGAATTCTCAGACCGGGAGGGCGGCTCATCATCATTACCCCGAACAGCCAAAGCCTGGGACACCGTTTCTTCAACGAGAATTGGCGCGGCCTCGAACCGCCGAGACACCTTTTTATTTACTCCGGACTCAGCCTGAGAAAAATCCTCGAGAGAAGCCCCTTCAGAAAATATCTGATCACGACGCGTTCTTATCTCGCACGAGGCATCTACGATTACGGTCTATCGATCCGCAAGAAACCGGACTTTGACCCGCGGATTGTCGGTCCGCAGAAGGGGCGAATCGTTTTCGCGTGGACGGAAGCCATCCTATGCCTGCTGGGAAAGCCGGTGGGAGAAGAAATCGTGGCTACCGCTCTAAAGGATTGACTTTTCTCCGCCTGCCCGTCCGGCCTTTCCCCGTTGTTTTCCCGGTTGACCGGACGTCTCCTCCCTCAAGGTTTTAGGAGCTTCAGCGTTACGGCCTCGCCCCAGTTCCGGAAGATCGGAAGAACGTCGAGCAAGCGGTCCACAAGCAGCACAAGCGCAAAAAGCACAGGGCGGCGGTTGTAAGCATACCCTCCGAAGATGAGGGCGCCACGGCGGACGGCGCGCACATCAAACCCCGTATTCGTCGCAATCTGAATCCATTCCTTCAGGCCCTGCAGAGATATGTGCCCTCCGTCCTGCGGATCCGCTTCCTGACCCTGCGGTTTCACCAAAAGTCCTGCATTCCTCAGTACGCCCGCAAGCTTGATCATCACGCTCGACGGATTTGGCGTTGTGATGATGGCCGTGCCCCCTGATTTCAGGACCCTGCAGATCTCGGAGAAACACTTCTCCGGATTTTTCAGGTGCTCCACAACATCACTGCAGAGCACAATGTCAAAACTCTCATCGGGAAATTCCAGATTTTCGGCCGAACCCACCTCGAATTGAACATTATCAATGCCCATCCCGAGTGCGACTCTGCGGGCGAATTCCACCTGTAGCCCCGAAATGTCTACCCCCCGGAAGGAGACCTCTTTCCGGATGCCCTCGTTGGTATTGAAGACAAAAAGATGGTATCCGTCACCACAACCCACATCGAGAACGGATACGTTGGATCGCCCCCGAACAGCCTGGAGAAAAAAGCGCTCCGCGTTTTCGATCCGCTTGAAAGACTCGTAGCTTTTGGTATAATTCCCATGTGCCCTTCGCAGGACGCTCAAACGAAATTCCCCGAAGAGATAATCAAAATATTCTACCTTGAACTCTGATCTAGGGTTCATCTTTTCCCTTCCAGCCCGTAGAATAATGCCAGTGGAATGATGTTAAAAATTTTCATACCAGGACCATGACCGCTCATCCTCCGCAACTTTTAGCAGGGCCACGCAGGTCGGCGGGTTAGGGCGGAGCAATCTGAAGAGATCCAGGGCAAAACCGCCGATTTTCCTGATCCCACTTCGCCCTCCGGCACCAAGCATCCGGCGCCGCCGGATTTCCCCCAGCCATCGGTATGCGGGATAGCGGCACGCGTAATGGATGACTTTTTTTACCGGCGGACCGTCGGCATCGTGGAACACGATGGCCCCGCCCACGTTGAGCAGTCTGTTCGCATAGAAGAAATCGAGGAGGCAGTGATCAAACGTGTGCCAGCCGTCAATGAACACAAAATCCACTTTCTGCCCTTTCTGCAGAAGATGCGGCAGGGCGATTTCCGAGGGCAGTTCGTGGGCCTCGACAAGTGCACCATATCCGCACCGTTCGAGATTCAGTAGCCCGAGGCCGTAGCGGTCAAGTTCCCCCGTCCCCTCTTTTCTCAACGGGCCCACATCGACGCAGATGTGCTTCAAGGCCCCCGACTCTTGGAGGACCTCGCAGGTGAACATGGATGAGATTCCGAAGGCAACCCCGATCTCCAGGGTAACCCTGGGCCGGATTTCCCGAAGCAGCCTTTGGAGAAAAAGGCCCTGTTCAAGAGAAATCTGGCTGTTGATCTCCCTGCTGTGACCCTCCGGGGTCAACACGGTGTGCGTCTCAAGTATTTGCTTCAGATAAGGGTGCATGTGATTATTGCCTGCGATGTCGCCCCGAGTGCCATGCTTGGCCCGGCCTCACCCTCCGGTGACGGAGAGCATCCGTGAAAAACGGAGGCCATCAGGCCACCCGCAAGCATCTTCCCGTCGGAGGTCCGGATGAAATCCCAGTCGGGTTCCAATGAATCACTTTTCCGAGTCGTTCCGGCTTTGCCCGATGCTGCGACGGCCCCCTTTCCTGTCGAAAGCCTCGTCAGCAAGAAATCATGGAGAATGCCGGCTACTTTGTCGCAGCCGGAAACGTTGAAGTGGCAGTCATCATAGAGCACGGAGGTATCCTTCGGCAGAAGTGAAGCGAGGTCGATGCAGTCCACCCCTTCGTCCCGGCAGACCTCGATCATGGCTCTGTTGTAAGCGTCCACAAGGAAGGCCAGCACTTCTTCCGTGTACACCGTCTTTTCGTTCACATGGGCCCACAGGAGCGTCCTGAGATGGTCCGGCATGTTCTTCCGGTAAAGCGTGGGCTGCGTGAGCATGAGAACCTTCTGGTGGCGACTCCTGCAGGAGGCGATGATCTTCCGGAGATTCTGTTTGTAGACCGCCAGGGCTTCTTCCAGTGCTCCGGGAGGGTCGGAAACCGGCCCGTGCGACAGGGCCTTGCGACGGATTTCACGCTTTTCGGCAATCCACCTTCCCTCCGCATCCTGCACGACCACGTCGCCCCGCAGGCGCGCGCTCACCAGGCGATATAGCACGCTGCTTCGGTAGTAGGGCAGTTTCGCGGTCCCGAGTAGCGTCTCCTCGGGCACCCGGTACGAGCGCTTCAGGTAGTCATTCCGAAGCAGCCGCCCCAGGTCATTGATGCCCGCGAGCACGATGACCCACTCGAAGTAGTCCGTAAAGGGATAATGCCTGAGGAGATATTCATGATTGAGGGTAAAGTGTCCGCCCCTGCCGGCATTTCCGACATAAACCGGCTCCCCGAGGCTCTCCGACAGCCGGTCCTGGAGGCGCCATGCCCAAGTCTTGGTGTCTGTCACGTAGAGGCACTCCGTGGTGCTGCCCCCCACGGCGAGAATTCGATGCCTCACGCGCCTGATGTCCACCTCCGGGCCTCTCAGACCCAGGCGGTTGACGGACCAGGAAATTTCACCGCTGATTCCTGGCATCGTATCGGAGGCATGAGAAACCCGCTTCACTGGGTAGTGGGGATAATTCTCCGGGCAAGCCGGCGCAAGAAAACGCAGGAAAGATTCAGCCGCCGTGACCATCAGAAGGATCGAGTACGTCACGAGGACGAACCTGAGGGCGAACCTCCTTTCCCGGATAGCGACCAGGGCGGCGCCCAGGTAGACGACCAGGGCGAGAATAAGGATGAAGTCCGTCAGGCCGAAAGGAATCGCACCGCTGCGGAAAATGGAAGACCCGAAAGCCGCCACGTGAAGAAGCGCGGGCAGGAAAATGATCGCCACGACCCATCGCGACGTTTTTGTTTTTGGAGTCATGTTCATCCTATTTTACGAAACGGCTTCCTCTCCAGGCTGAATGCAGCAAGAAGGTTGTGATACCCGCGACTCTGCACAGCGAGACCGGCCTTTAGAACAGCACACCGATGAAGGGGGCAACAGCGGGGCCCTCCGTCAGATCGATCAGCGCTTCCTGTCCCTCACGTGTGAGCAGGCTGGAGGCCGCATCGGCCTGAGGTGCATGACCCTTTCTCGCGCAGGGGTGATGCCCCGGCGAAGTCAGCGAAAAACGGTCATCCGGCCGCATCGGATTTCCCATGCCGGCCTGCCCGGGAATCTCAACACGGGACCTCAGGGAATACCGAATTCCCGGTACACCTTCCTCCACCTTGCCCAGACAAGCGGGACAGCATAGTGCTCTTCCATGAGACGCCTGGCGTTTTGCCCAAGCCTCGCACACTCCCCCGGGTTCTCCAGGAGGGAGCACACCCGGTCGGCGAAAGCGCCCGGTGTGTCGGCAATCAGGATGTTCTCGCCATCGGTGTACTCGATCCCCTCGGCTCCGAGGGAAGTGGACACGACGGCCTTCGAGAGGGCAAAGGCTTCCAGGATCTTCATTCGCATCCCGCCGCCACTCAAGATGGGAGCAACGACCATACCGGATCTTTTCAGGTAATCCTGGATGCTTTCGACCTCCCCCGTGATGACAACCTGCCCGTCATGAAACCGCAGAAGCTCTTCCCGGGGGCTTTTACCCACCACGAAAAATTTTGCATCATCGAACCGGGAGCGGATGCCGGGCAGGATTTCCTTGATGAAATGAAGGGCTCCCTCGTGGTTCGGCTCGTAACTCATCGTGCCGGAGAGCGTGATTCGCCGGACGTCGGCGGGCTCCGGAGAAGGCTGATATTCCTCCAGGTCAACCTCCAAGGGAATCTGGACGACTCTCGTGGTTGGGCTTATGGTGGAGGCTTTTCTTCTCTCGACGTCGGTAAGGACAACAATGGTGGGGAAATTCTTCATCACGTCCGCTTCAAAGCGATGAATCCAGAGATGCTCCACGGAGGCTGCAATCTTTTTGTGAATTTCCTTTTTCGTTCGGACGTGGCTTCGATACTGGAGTGTCATGAGGTTGTGAAAAAAAAGGAGCTTTCTCGTATCCTGCGGCAGGTGGCGGACGATCGGCGCAATGATGACATCATCGATGTGAATCAGGTCGAACCGCCGATCTCTCAGGATGTCGGGGAGCGCCGACGCCAACGCGGAGACCAGGGCGCTGATGTTATCGAAGGCTTCCAGCCGGCCAGCGACTATACGCAGAAGCTTTGTCAGCCCGGTGGGTCGATCCTCGTCATGTCGCCGGGGATGGGGAATGAAATGGCCCGTCACACCGAATTCCAAGGCGGTATTTTTCTCTTGCCCGCCGGAACCGGTGAAGGTCAGCAAGGTGACCTCCGCCATGGCTGCCAGGTTCCGGATGCGATAATGCAGAGTCCTCGCGGCCGCGCTCAAGATGGGCGTAAAGGGGTTATAGGGAGAGATGACGAGTATCTTTTTTTTCATGGCACCTTTGCCGATCGGTCAGTTCCCGTACCGGAGTCATACCCTTTGCGAAACCCGGACTGCCGGAGACCCGTCCCCCTGATACGACGTATTTTATCCTTCGACACGATGCTGCAGGCCGCCAGTTTCGCCGCGAGGACCCACCCCCGGCTCGACAGGGGGTTCATCCGGATGAACTTCGAGAGCCACTGGGCTGAACGCCCGTAATCCCCGGATACGTAAGAGACCTCGGCAAGGTGAATCCAGTTCTGGCGAAGAACCTTGTCTTCGTTACGTCTCGTTCTGGGCAGAAGACGATCGAGGAGCCTGGATATCTCATCATCGCTCAGCTCCTCTAGCCGGTCCCTGCCGCGCTCCTTGCGCTCGCGGGCCATCATTCTCACCAGCAGTTCGTAGCGCATCTGGTCGAATCTCCGCCGGATCGTAATCCCCTCCGCGATGACGCGGAAAGAATGGAGCGGCTCGGGGATATTGGCCGTCTCGAATTTTTCGGACACTCGGAAGAAGAAATCCAGGTCTTCGGTGGGGCCTACTTTTTCCCGGTAGAGTCCGGCGCGCTCCACGCAGGCCCTCCTGAACATGACCGAGGAGTGGCACATGGGGCATGTCGACCAAAGGGCTTCCCGGATGCCGTTGCCATCGGTCGGGTAGGTGTATAGATTGACTTGCCGACCTTTTTCGTCGATGCGGTACGAGAAACTCCCCACGATTCCGAAATCCGGGTTGCGATCGAGGAAGTTTACCTGCCGTTCAAACCGCTCTCGTCGGGAGATATCGTTTCCGTCCATCCGGGCGATGTAGTCCGCCCGTGCAATGGAAAGCGCCCTGTTGAGGGATTTTGTGAGACCCTGATTCGCTTGGCTGAAAACACGCATGCGGGGATCACAATAAGAATCAAGAATCGAGCGGGTGCCGTCCGTCGAGCCGTCATCGATGACAATGAACTCGAAATCGGCAAAAATCTGGTTCAGGATGCTGTCCAGGGCCTGCCGCAGATACTTCTCCTCGTTGTACACCGACATGATAACGCTGACTTTGGGATGTTCCATTTTATTGAAAGCCCTCTTTCATATTTCTCCCCTGGAGTACACGCATGTAGACGGCTTCCATCTTTCCGGCAATTTCTTCAGCTGAAAAGCGCTCCCGTACGATCCTTCTCGCCCGGTTACCCATCTCCCTCCGTCTTTCGGGTCCGAGAAGAATGATTTTCTCTATCGCCTGTCTCAGCGATTCAACATCACCGGGTTCAACAATAATACCCGTGACCCCATCTTCGACAGCTTCACGCCACCCTCCGGCGCTGCTGACGATAACGGGTAACCCGCAGGCCATGGCTTCCAAGGCAACGATTCCAAAAGGCTCATAGCGGGATGGGAACACGGCGAAGTCGCTGCTCAGCAGATAATTTTTGATCTCATTACGTGGGATTTGCCCAATGAAGTGTAATTTTCCGAGATAATCGACGTTGAAATGCGATCTTGTGAGATAGTCACGCATATCGAGACAGTCTTTGCCAATGAAGTAATACTGCACGTTCGGATAGCTGGCGTAGAGCCTATGGCCGGCCTCTAGCAGCAGATCGACGCCTTTTCTGTATTCGAGTCTCCCGACAAAACACACACGACATTCCCCCGCATGCTGTTCCATTTCGGGGGCTTCTTGTTTAAAGGACTCTGCATCAACACAGAGGTGAGCCGGATGAACCTTCTGGGCAGGAATTCCAAAATCAGTGATCTCGTCATCCCCCAATAAGCGGGAGCATGGAACGACAAGCGTGGATCGCCTTGCCGTCCATCGCTCAAGCCGGTGCTGGGATTCGTATTGCTGGGTCCATTTCCCGCCGTTATTCCCGGCTATAACTTTTACATGTCCCCCCCCTCTCAAAATCTTTGGCACCTTCCTATTAAAGAGATGAATCAAGAACCCGCAGGCCTGCCAGTCATGAGTTTCAATCAGGTGGGGTTGCCAATTTCGTGTCAACTGACGATAATAAATATAAGTAGCAAGCGGGGGGATGAGCAAGGCAAGGTCAGGAATGGGCCATTTGAGCAAATAGCGAAACTGCGGGTTTTCGAGAATTTTCGGCAATCGCCCAAGGTAGGATTTGTTTAGAAGATGAACCTCAACGTCGCCGTCGCGATGAATATGAGAGAACGCACCGAAAACTTGTGTGTCATCCATCGAGATGATTTTAATTTCATGGCCTCGCCTGCTCAGTGATTGGGCAATGTCCCTCACGTAGCTGGCAATGCCGCCACTGGGTTTCGGAAAGGGGTATTCGGGCGAAACGAATAAGATTTTCATATACTGTTCATCGTTCTGCGTGATGGAGAAAGGAAAAGGCAGCCTTTCTATTTACACACCCGCAGAGTTCGATCGGGTCTTGATTCTGGATACCCGGCTATTTTCGATCTGCCACTCCACCCTGTTGTAAAACACACCGTATCGGGAATCCGGAAAGTCAGTCCCCGGGTCCACAGAAATTTTTATCTGTCTTTCATGGTATCTGTCGGCCTCCTTCCCCGCTCCGCAGATCCCCGCCCATATCCGATACTCCCCCCGAAGCAGGGAAAAAGACGGGATTAAGGCCTTCACGGCGCCTTCGCCGTGTTTGAAGTCCATTGCCTCGCTGTAGGAGGTGTAGAGAGGATAGCCATCGGACGTCGTCACGCGCAGAAAGACATGTCCCCGGATAAGTTCTTTCCGGCAAAGATATCCGATAGACACCCGAAGGGGAGAATCAGGTTTCACCACGGCAATGGCATGACCCTGTCCGTCCCGGAGCTCCATATGGCGGACCACAACAGGGAGATAATGATCAGGCTGGATTTCACATTCCGGGCTTGAAACGGGGTCGATCTGGGCGTAAGCGAAGGCGCATTCGATCGGTTCGCCCTCTTTTTCAACCTTGCCCCGGTTCAACAAAACAACCCTGTCACACATGGTCTGGATCAGCCACATGTTATGCGAGACAAGAACGATCGTTGTGCCCCTCGCCGTCAGTTCCCTGATTTTGTTCGTGCACTTGTTGAAAAACAGCGCGTCCCCCACCGCAAGGACCTCGTCCACAAGGAGAATCTCCGGCTCGCAGTGAACGGCAATCGAAAACCCCAGGCGAACGTACATGCCACTCGAATAGTGGCGCACGGGTGAATCGATGAAATCGCCTATGTCAGAAAAGTCCACAATGCGGTCGAACTTCTCGTCGATCTGCTTCCCGGTCATGCCGAGGATGGCCCCGTTGATGTAAACATTTTCCCGGCCCGTCAGCATCGGATGAAAGCCCGCGCCGATCTCGATCAACGCCCCGGCGCGGCCTCTGATCCTTATTTCCCCGGCATCAGGCAGATAAATGCCGTTGAGCATTTTCAGGATGGTGCTTTTCCCGGAACCATTGGCCCCGATGATGCCGAGCGTTTCCCCCCGGTTGACCTGGAAGCTGACATCATCAACGGCCCAGAACTCCCCGCTTCTCAGATGCTTCGTATCGCTTCTTATTCCGAGGAAGTCCCGGGCAACGTCGCAGGCGCCGTAGGCCATGACCTGCTTCAGGCCTCTGCAGAACTTCTTTGATACGTTCTCGGCCTCTATGACCGGGGGGCGGTTATTCATATTTTTTCGACAATCCTGTTCATCGCAACGTGGTAAAACCTCCAGCCGACAAGCAGAATGACCAGGGAAAGAAGAACGCTCAAGGCATAAGCAGCCCCCTGATCAAAACGGCCTTGGAAAAAGATGTCTCTTGGAACTTCGATCAGATAGTAGAGCGGATTGAATCGGTTGAGTTCCTCCAGCAACCCGCTTTCCGGCATCGGATACATCACGGGTGTCGCGAAAAGCATAACGGTCAGGAACAGACTCAGGATGTTCGGCAAATCTCTGAATACACCACCCAGGATGGAAAGGAACAAACCCGCGCCGATGGCTATAAAAAAAATGGGCAGGAGAAAAAGAGGCAGAAGAAGGAATGCCCCGTTGGGAAGGGCCCCGTAATAAACCATGACAGCTGCCAGAAGGGCCAACCGCACCGACAGTTCCACAAGCGAGGTTAGCACGGGCGAATGGATAAGGGCAATGCGGGGGAAATGGATCTTGGAAATCAGGCTTCCGGCCTGACCGACAACACCGGCGATGGACGAGATCAATCCGCTGAAGAGAGTCCAAAGGGTCAGCCCGAAGAGAGCGAAGACTGGATAGGGAACGCCTGACTCTTTGACCTGAAGGACTCCGGCCCTGTTCAGCAGAACAAAAACGCCGACGGTGAAGAGTGGAAACATGACGACCCAGGTCGCGCCCAGCAGAGATTGTCTGTATTTCGCCGAAAAATCACGGACGAAGAGTCTGTATCCAAGCTCCAGGCTGTTACCGAGATCCTGGAACATTTGTGTCCACAGGGAGAATGAACCTGCATCAATCCACTTGTTCGGCCTGTAAGTCTGAATTTTACTTACCATGTTCCGCTCCGGAGCGTTTATGGCTGCCACGGAATGCCCTAGGCAGCAAGCACACTCATGTCACTTCTGGACAGGGATTCATGTAACTCTATCCTCCAACGATCGGCATTCGATGAGAGCCGATGAAAACTGATTCGGCTTCACCAGAAGATCTACCGAAGGAGTCGCACTTTCGTCTTTGTGAGCGTATGCAAAGCCGTGTTTGTTTTTTTGCCCAAATTTTCCCGTCCTTCGATGCCCGGAATCATTACGATGATCGCCGTAAGGAACCAGAACGGTTCCATAATGCGCACGATGATAAACGTGTTCGCCCCGACGGCGTGGATGAGGAGCCCGATGAACGCACCGAGATACCCGAGGGCGATACCGCTGTAGAGGGGGTCTGTGGATGTGCGGTAGGTCTTCAGGGCATTTCGGAAGATGGCGCCCAGGAGGAAAAGGAAGGCCAACAGGCCAAGCAGGCCTGTATTGACCAGCACCGTAGGGATCTGGGCGTCAACAAAAGAGTACCCCGTGATACCGTAACCAAGGAGTGGCCGCTTGACGAAATCATACTGGAGGATCAAACGCCAGGACTCCAGACGCGCGGAAGTGGAGGTGTCGATATTAACGTTACCCACCTTCAATTGCCCTTCTTCCTCGGGTTGGGTGAAGGTATAGGCTGCACGATCGATAACGCTTTTCGGCATAACCAAAGGCGAGATCGCGATGAGGAGCATCATGGGGATGATGATCGCCAGGCGTCTTTTGCTGAAAAAGATCAGGGTCAGGAGCATGAAGGGCAGTGCCACCCAGGAGCCCCTGGAATGTGTCGCTCCCAGCGGGACCAGGATAAAAGGCACCAGGGCCAGCAGCGGAAGCTTGTTCCTGAAGGACCCCTGCGTGACGAGAAGGCCGATCACCAGTGAGAGCATCATGATGAGATAGCCCCCCAGGGTGTTAGGCTCGCCCTCCTCCCCTTCGAAGGGCGCCGAGACGCGCACACCGGAAGGGATCTGGTAGATGCCATACAGGCAGATCAGGAAACAGACCACCAGCATGGTGATGACGAAACGCCGGACCTGCTCACGCTCCTTCAGGTGGTTTGCGGCCATGAAGTAGACGAGGAAGTATTCGAAGTATTTCAGAATGTAAAAAACGGCCACCGTTGGATTCACCCGAGGGTTCGTCAGGTAGCCGTTCAACGTAGTAACAGCGCAGGCGAAGAGGTACAGGGCGATGGGCCGGTTGAGGGGCGTTCGCAGGAAGAGTCCGAAATCCTTGTTGATGGCCACTTTCATCAGCCAGGCCGTACCGATGACGGCTATCAGAAAATCATCGAAGCGAAGCGAGACGCCCCGGCCGCGATAGAAGGAAACGGCCTCACTCTGGGTAACAAACTGCGGGCCGAGAAGCATGGAAAAAAGAAGGATGTAGAGGGCGATCTCCTGGCTGATGAAGCTGAAGGTGAAAATGATGATGGCTGCCACTGCCGCAACGGCAAAGCCCAGCGAAAGCTGGTTTGCCACGATGGCCCCTGTCACCGCAACGGCGATCAGGGCCAGGGCGAGAACGCCCACCCTGAGGTTGTCATCGAGTTGTTGGGTCCCGATCATCGTTTTCGCACCTGTCGAACGGCTCTCCTTTTGCTTCCGCGCATACCTGTCCGCGCCGGCCTTCGTGTCGGTGGTTCGGTTCGAAGAGATGCAAGAACCAAACCACGGATCGGCGCGCCGATTCACGCACCACGGGCCTGTGGGAGGGCGCAGAGGGGTCACCCGGGGAGAGTTGTCTTTCGGACGAAAAAATGAAGGAAGAAACGGACGAGAAGGCTATCGGCCGTCCCTGGCGGGAAGCTGCTCCTTCTCGACGGCCTCTTTCATCCGTTGCATATCGTGATACTTGCGCTCGATATCCCTCGGGCGGTAGGATTTATCCTCGAGGTTGTCGAACAGCCCCCCGAAGGCGATGAGAAGCAGAGACACGAGGACTGCCGTGGCCAGGATGGCGAGAAACCACTTCAGAGTGATGCGTTTCTTGTACACCCGCACCCGCTTCTTGCGGCGCGCCCACCCGGATAAAGCGGCGTTGCCGGTGTCCTTGAGCTTGTCCATCGTACGCTACTCTCTGCGCGCTGAAGGGGCGGCATAGGCAATGGCGGAAAAAGACGACGCATCGCCTCCCTGACCCGCGGAGGTTTCCGGCAGGGGGTTTGTCTGATCTGCCGGTCGCAACTTGGCCCGGTAAACCGGTTTGCCGGCATACGCGACGCCCCGGGTCAGGGCGTCCGTTGCCGCCCGGTCCCCGCGGTGCATCGAAACTCCCCGCTGCTGGCCCTTCTGGGCGTTCAGGGAGGGAAGGGTGAATTTGAGAATCCCCATCTGGTAGAGGATGCCCATGGCCAGGAAGATAACGGCGATGAGGAACATGCTGGTCTTCACCATCGATATCTTCTTCTCTTCAGGCCGGGGCCCTGCCGGTGAACGCCGGCGCCTCAGTTTCCTGACACGGGCGGCAAGCGACCCGCCGGACAGCGGCTGCGGGGGCTCCGTTGCTTCCCCCCCGGCGAGCCCGCTTGGGACGATCCCGAGGATTGCCTTGAACCGCGCGGGGATGGCCCGGATCTTCTCGGCCGGTGTCTCGGGCTTGCTGTCCGTTTTCCGCGAGAAGTAATAATAGTACTTGTACTTGTAGTCGGCGTAATCGGAGCTCAGCTCCGCCTTGAGGCCGTTCAAGATGACGCCTATGACGTTGGCCTTGACGGCATCGAGCTGGGCCTTGGCGCGCTTGAGCACCCCTCGCGGGATCCTGCCCACACGGTAGACCATGACGACGGCATCGGCCTTGGCGGCAAGCAAAGCCGCATCCGTTGCGGCCAGAAGCGGGGGCGCGTCGATGAGCACGTAGTCGTAAGCGGCGCGTACATCATGGATGAACTCGTCGATCGCCTTCGAGTAGATGAGCTCCGCGGGGTTCGGCGGGATCGTCCCCGAAGAGAGGATGTGCAGGTTCTCGATGCCCGGCGTCTGGAGGATGTCGTCGGTGCTGAGCGTTCCCGTCATGATGTCGGAGATGGTCCGGACGACCTTCTTCCACTCGTAGCTGCCCAGAAGCACGTCCGAGAGGCCCGGCACGTAGTCCATGCCGAACATCCGGGAGATCATCGGCTTGCGCAGGTCGCCCTCGATGAGCAGCACCCGGTTGCCGCCCTGGGCCATGGTGATGGCCAGGTTGACGATGGAGGTCGTCTTGCCCTCCTCGGGCGAGGAACTCGTCACGACGATGGTCTTGATGTCCTTGTCCAGGCCGGCAAAGGCGAGGTTCGTCCGGATGGCGCGGTAGCTCTCGGCCAGGCGCGACTTGGGCGCGAAGTGCGAGACGAGCCTTGCCGCGCGCTCGGCTACTTCCGTATCCACGTCCTCCGCGTATTTCTCCTTGAGCGTTTCCTTGATCTCCTGCTGGCTCACGTGGGGGATCAGGCCCAGGACGTGAACGCCCATCAGGCTCTCGATCTCCTCGATGGCCCCCAGCGAGGTGTCGAACATCTCGACGAGGAAGGCAAAGGCGATCCCGAGGATGAGCCCGATGAGAAACCCCGCAAAGGCCGTCTCCTTGATCTTGGGCGCATTCGCCGGCGCGCCGGGCTCCAGAGCCGGCCGGATGATCTGGACCGTCTCGACGCGCTCGGCGTTCGTGATCTGGGCCTCCTGGTGCTTTCTCTCCAGCATCGTGAAGACGTCCTGGCTGAGCTGGATCTGACGCTCGAGCCTTGAGAGCTCCAACCGTTTTTCCGGGAGCATCTTGACCTGGCCGCTGACCTCGTCGATCCTGGCCTTGAGGTCGCGGATGTCATCTTTTAGGTTTGCATCGAATGCGGCCAGCTGTCCCTTCATGGTGACGATGATCTCGCCGATCTGCTTGCGGATCTCGGCCACCTGCGGGTAGATCTCCGTGTAGGTCTTCAGCAGGGTGTCGCGCTCGAGCATGAGCTGGACGAGTTTCTCGTTGAAGGACTTGTACGTGGCCGGCGCGTCCTCGAGGTAGAAATTCGCCTTGGATCCCAGCGGCGTCGATTGAGCCCGGTCGAGGACCCGCCGGATCTCGGCGACCTTCTGCGCGTTGACCAGGGCCTTGTCGTAGCTGGCCTGCAGGGCCTGCAGCTTCGAGACCATGCCGCTGCTTTCGGCATCGATGGAGACAAGCTTGTTCTGCTCCCGGTAGGCCTTGGCGGCCTCCTCGGAGGACTTCAGCTTCTCCCGGGCCTGATTGAGCTGGGCCTCGATGAAGCCCTTCTGGCTGACGGAGCGTTTGTTGCCGTCCGTAATGCGTTCTTCCCGGTAGACCTCCGCCAGGGTGTTGGCAAGCCGCATGGCCAGGCGGGGGTCCACGGACTTCACGTGGATGTTGATGACCCCCATCTGCTGCTCGAAGTCCGAGTCCACCATGTTGCGCAGGCTCAGGACCGTCGCCAGGTATTCCTTGTTCGCCCTTACCTCCTCGGAGGTCAGGTTCGCGGGGATCATGCCGAGCTTCTTCGCCGCCTGCTCGACGATCCCGTGGCTGCGGATCACGGCGGCCTGCGTCGTCAGCAGATCCGGGTTCGTCCAGGGCATCGCCTCCTGGTAGATGCCCCCGCCGGAGAGCATCACACGCTCCAGCCGGACGCTGGCGGTGGATTTGTAAAGCGGCACCGGCTTGTTCAGCAAGGCGAACAGCGTGCTGAAGGAGCCCGTCAGGATCACCGTGAAGAGGATGATCCAGCGCCTCTTCTTGATGATTCGCCAGTATTCACGGAGGTTGAGATCGTATTGGGTCATAATCTTGCTACTTCAGGAATCGCATTTGTGTTGGGTCCCCGTAGGCATCGCGATACGCCGCCGGCTTGAGCAGGTAATCGATAAGCGGGAGCGAGTTGACGATCCACTCGTTGATGTCGCCGACGAGGATCCTCGGCACCCAGACGATGTCGCCGTTCTTGAGCGCCACGTTCTGGGAGATGTCCCCCCTCTTGGTGATGTCGTCGTAGCTTGCCGACAGGATAACGGGGGCACCCTTGCTCTCCATGTATTCCCGGATGATCTTGATGTCGGACTTCACGGCCAGGCGCGTCGGCCCCCCCGCCAGGGAAAGCGAGGCCAGGAGGTCGTTTGCGTCCTTCAGCCGGTAGATCCCCTGCGCGTTGACCTCCCCGAGGACGTAGACCCGCTCGCCGAAGACGGGAAGCTCGGGCACGGTGACGATGTCCCCCGTGTCGACGATCACGTTCTGGCTGGCATCGCCTTTGAACATGACATCATAGAGGTTGAGCGTGAAGCGCTTGCCCTTGCGCAGAAGCTCCACGTTACGAAGATCCGCATTTCCGCCTTCCTCCCCCACGACGACCTGCGTCTGTCCCGTCCCCGTGAAGGTGCTCCCGCGGCCCGTGACGGGGCCGCCTGCCGACACGATGAGATCCAGGATGGTCGTCTTGCCCTTCAGGGCATATTTCCCCGGCCCGGAGGGCCCGGGGGAGATCTTGTTGATCTGGCCGAACAGAAGGACCGGCTTGCTCTTGTATTCCTTGACGACGACCTCGAGACGCGGGGCCCGGATGTAGTGCCTGAGGCCCTCCATGAGCGCTTCGTAAAGCTCTCCCACCGTGCGGCCGCTCACCGGCACGTCGTCCATGAAGGCATAGGAGATCTTCCCGTCGGAGCGGACATCGGCTGTGTACTCCGTGCTCTTGGCCCCCTCCCAGAAGGTGATCTTGAGAACGTCGCCTGGCCCGAGCAGGTACTCCGGCGTCCCCCTTCTCTCCGTGAAGGAGCTGTTGCCGGTGACGGAGGCCATGGCCGCGATCTGCCTTTCCTGCTCCTGGCGGGCCTTTTCCGCCGCGGCCACATCCTCGGCCGTCGGCTTGAGCGTCTTCACGGGAATGCCCTTGGCCTCGAAGACATGGGGTATGTAGCTGCTGCAACCCGAAAGGCTGGCTGCGGCCAGAACGAGGATCGTTGCAAAGGTTGCATTTTTTAATAGACGGATCATTCCGATTCTCCTGCGCAGGATGAACGGACTCTTGACATGCCAACATCGTGCCAATTGTTGCTAACGATGTCATCGCTACGACCCGGCTCACAGCGGGCACGTGGCGTCCGACCGAGCGCGTTATCTTTTCGGCAGCGATCATCGCCTCGGAGCGGAAGGCCCGAAAGATGCGGAGGGGCTGAGTCTGCAAGATGAGGGGCCGGGGTCTTTCCGATGCACGGCGACGTTCGTGTACGGTTCTTGCATGACAAGAGATGGACCTTCTGTGCCTGAGGTCCTTCAGGCCCGCCCGGTTCAGGGATTCGGGCGGCCGACACCTCGATAAGGAGAAAACGGAAGTCCCCATGGTAAGGTATGTCGACCTGATCACAGATGCCGTCCAGAACGGCAGGAAAGATGACGGCGCGCCGTCCCCATCCGCGGCGATCCCCGATTCCTTTTTCTCCCGGGCGGCACAAAAGCCCGCCGGAAAAGAGCCGGATTCCGACAAGAGTATCTACCTCTCCCTCTGGAAGCACATCGAGACCATCAAGCTCTGCATTCTGGAGAAGCAGCCCTTCGATCTCCTGCCCCTGAAGGAGCAGGTTCGGGCGATCGCCGGCAGTGCGGAGATCATCGACCGGCTCTACCACTACACGACCCGTTATGGAAACGAGGAGGACTACACGGCGTCCCACTCGATCAACACCATGATCTATGCCCTGAAGATCGGTCTACGCCTGGAGTATGGGCTGGGCGAGCTCGAGTCCCTGGGGCTGGCGGCGCTCGTGCACGACATCGGCATGTTCACCATCCCCGATTCGATCCTGCGCAAGCCCGAGTCCCTTTCCGAAGCGGAGACTGCAACGGTCCGCAAACACCCCGAGACCGGTCGCGACCTGCTCTCCCCCTGGAGCGCCGAGATGCCCTGGCTTGCCCAGGCAGCCTGCGAGCACCACGAGCTCGAGGACGGCAGCGGCTATCCCCGCGGGCTCAAGGGCGAGCAGATCACCGAGTTCGCGAAGATCATCGGCCTGGCAAGCACCTACGAGGCCATGACGCACGACCGCCCCCACCGGCGATGCGTATCGGTGCGCGAACTGATCGATACGAAAAACCGCTCCTTCTCCCCGCGGGCGATGCGGGCCTTCCTCGAGCAGATCTCGCTCTATCCCATCGGGAGTTTCGTCAGGCTGAACAACCGGACCATCGGGAAAGTCGTCGGGACCCATGACGGACAGCCGCTGCGGCCTGTTGTGAAGATCCTGGAGGACGCCGACGGCAACCGGGTGTTGGAAGAGAAAACCGTCAACCTGCTGGGGAATCCGATCCTGTGGGTGACGGGGGCCGTTTCGGACGAGGAGCTCTCGCGCATCACAGAAAAATAGAAGGTGAGAGGTTCAGAAGGTTTGAGGGTTGGAGAATCCGGCGGCATGCATCGGGATGGAAACCAAGCCGAGTTTCTCAGCTTCCCTGCTTCGCAACTTCCTGCCGGGGCGACGCCCCGCCCTCCTGGGCCTCTTCCGGCCCGGGCTCCGGCATGGCCGTGTCGTCGATGGCCTCCCGGATGACGACAGCGTCAATCTTTTCCGCCTTCATCCCGAACCCGATCAGCAGACTCATGTCGCAGAGGTTGTTGACTCTTCTCGGCACGCCCTTTGTCTGTCGATGAATCTCCTCGAAGGCATCACGGGTGAAGATCTCCCGCTTCGCGCCGGCCCGGGAAAGCCGGAAGTTGACGTATTGCACCATCTCGTCAAGGGGGAGCGGGCCCAGATGGTAGCGGATGGCGATCCGAGAGTCGAGCTGTTCGATCCGCTTGATGATACCGCGCAGCTCCGGCTGGCCGATGAGCAGCAGGTTGAGCAGGAACCGGTCGTTGAACTGGTAGTTGAGCAGCAGCCTGACCTCCTCGAAATTCGTCGGCGAGAGCAGCTGCGCCTCGTCGATGACGAGGAGCGTCATCTTGTTCTCCTTGAAATCCCGCATCATCATCTCTCCCAGCGTGTTCAGCAGATCGTGCTTGGAGTGCGACGCCGGGTCGAGGCCGAACTGGTAGAGGATCTCGCGGATGAACTCGATGGGCTCGAGCATGGGGTTCGTGATGAGCCCCACGTGATATTCCTTCCGGGAGAGGTTCTGGATGAGAGCGCGGGAAAGCGTCGTCTTTCCGCAACCGACGTCCCCCGTGAGCAGCGCGGCCCCCTTGCGGCGCACGATGGCGTACGTCAGGCGGGTCATCGCCTCGCGGTAATGCCCCGAGTTGTAGACGAACTTCAGGTCCGGAACGATCTCGTAGGGGTAGACATCGAAGCCCCAGTACTCTAGATACATCGAAGCAGTCCTTCCAGCGAAAAGTAGATCTCCGCAAAACAGGTCCGGTAGCGATAGGGCGAAAGGCCGTAGGGGTCCCGGATATCGAGCCCCGAGCCGTCTCCCTGCGGCAAATAGGATTTCAGGAGCCGCACCTTGCCTTCCCCGTCGGGATGCCGCCGCAGCACCTCGTCCCGCTGGGCCTCTTCCATGACCAGGACCAGATCCGCCCCTGTGACCATCTCGGCAGCAAGGGCCCGGGACCGGTGCCGGGAGCCGTCAATGCCCTTTTCCCGGAGGATGGCAACGGCATGGGGATCGGCGCCGGCGCCCCCGAGATCGAGAAGGCCGGCGGAGTCGGCCTGCACGTGATGAAGGTCTCGTTTCTTCAACTGCTTCCTGAAGATTCTCTCCGCCATGAAACTCCGGCACAGGTTACCCGAGCACACAAACAGAATCCTCTTTGAGGGCGCTCCGGCCGTCATGGCATCTCGCGATCGAATCGTTGAGGGTGACCGTCGCGAGAATATTCTGCAAAAGCCGTGCCTTGACCGGGGGACGGGGCGGATGCCCCACGGGAAAAGATCGCTCCGGAGGCCATGGAATTTGATTGGCATATTTCCTGTATAAAGTACGAGACAAACCTTCCGATAGTAATTCCGTTAAAAATACGACAAGGGATGGACCCCGACGATGGACACGGCGAAGATGATGGAACGGCTGGATATCTCCTCCATAACGGCTCTTTCCGAGAAGCTCAACCAGCGCAAGAAACTGCTCGACATCACCAACCAGATCCACGCCGCCCAGAACATCAAGGACATCCTCGTCGAGCACAAGGAAGGCATCCTCGCGCTCTTCAACGCCCTGCTCATCACGATCTACGTGACCGACAAACCCCGCAACGAGCTCTACTCGCTCTACCTCGCCGGCTCCCAGCTCAAGGAGATCCGGCTGCCCATCACGAACCGCAGCATCGCGGGCTTCGTGGCCAATGTGGGCCGCGGCGTCAACATCGCCGATGCCTACGACAAGGAGGAGCTCAAAAAGATCGACAAGACGCTCTTCTTCGACGAGGCCTGGGACAAGCAGTCGGGCTACCGGACGACCCAGGTGCTCGCCCTTCCCGTCATGCACGAGAGCGCCGTCATGGGGGTCATCCAGATCGTCAACCGAAAAGGCGGGGGCAAGTTCACGGCCGACGAGCAGAGCCTGCTCGAGGAGATCGCCGAGGTCCTGGGCATCGCCCTTTACAACCAGCACCGCGTCTTCTCGCGCCGCAAGACCCGCTTCGATTACCTCGTCAGCCACAACCTCATGAAGGAGACCGACCTGGAGGCCGCCTTCACCGAGTCGCGCCGGAGCAACGAGCCCATCGAGGAGCTCCTCATGAAGCGCTTCCGGATCTCCCGGGAGGACATCGGGCGCGCCATGGAGGACTACTACCGCTGCCGCTTCATTCATTACAACCAGAAACACTCCGTCCCCGACGAGCTGCTCAAAAACCTCAAACGCGAGTACCTCCGCCGGGAGCTCTGGGTTCCCCTCGAGAAGGGCGCCGATAACAAGATCCGCGTCATCGTCGACGACCCCAACAACCTCCTGAAGAAGGACATGATCGAGAACCTCCTGAGGACGAAGTCCGTCGAGTACTGCGTCTCCCTCAAGGACGACATCATCAAGTTCATCAACCATTTCTACCAGACGCAGGAGGGGGAGAAGTCCTTCAGCGAGCTTTTGGGCAGCGAGGGACAGCTGGTCGAAGACCACGACGAGTACGAGGAGAACGGCGTGTCCGAGTCGGACAGCGTCATCATGCAACTCGTCAACCGGATCATCAACGACGGCATCCTCCAGCGGGCCTCCGACATCCACATCGAGCCCAACATGGGAAGGAAAAACGTCGAGATCCGCTACCGCGTCGACGGCGGCTGCTCCATCTACCAGACGGTGCCCTACAGCTACCGGGCGGCCATCGTCTCGCGCATCAAGATCATGTCGAACCTCGACATCACGGAGCGCAGGCTCCCCCAGGACGGCAAGATCAAGTTCAAGCGTTCGAATAACGAGGAAATCGAGCTTCGCGTGGCCACGCTGCCCACGGCGGGAAACCTCGAGGATGTGGTCCTGCGAATCCTGCAAAAAGGCGAGATGATGCATCTCGAGGAGATGTGCCTGTCGCCTTACAACTACCAGAACCTCATCAAGCTCCTCGAGAAGCCCTACGGCATCATCCTGTGCGTGGGACCCACGGGCTCCGGCAAGACGACGACGCTGCACGCCGGCATTCACCGCATCAACACGCCGGAGAGAAAGATCTGGACGATCGAAGACCCCATCGAAATCACGCAGTACGGGATCCGCCAGGTCCAGGTGAACCCCAAGATCGGCCTGGACTTCGCCCGGGCCCTGAGGGCCTTTTTGCGCGCCGACCCCGACGTGATCATGGTGGGCGAAATGCGAGACTTCGAGACGGCCAAGATCGGCGTCGAGGCCTCGCTCACAGGCCACCTCGTCTTCACGACCCTGCACACCAACAGCGCCCCGGAGACGATCGTCCGCCTGCTCGACATGGGCATCGACCCGCTGAATTTCGCCGACTCGCTGCTGGGGATCCTCGCCCAGCGGCTTGCCCGGACTCTCTGCAAACACTGCAAACAGGCCTATACGCCCGACAAGGATGAATACGACTACCTGGCCTTCACCTATGGCGAGGAGCAGTTCGCCAAGCTCAACATCCCCTACTCGAAGGACCTCAAGTTCTACCAGCCCGGGGGCTGCAACGACTGCAATCAGTCGGGCTACCGGGGGCGTGTGGGCATCCACGAGCTTCTCATCGCCTCGGACAATGTCAAGCGCCTCATCACGAAGAAAGCGACCGTCGAGGACTTGCGCAATGCCTCCATCAACGACGGGATGTCGACGCTGCTGCAGGACGGCATCAAGAAGGTCCTCGAGGGCATTACGGACTTCGAACAGGTCCGGCGGGTGTGTATCAAATAGGGCTTCCGGCATCAGGCTTCCGGATTCGGGCAAAAAAGAAGGACAGAGGATTTCTCTTCTGTCCTTTTCTTTATCCCGAAGCCCGAGGCCGGAATCCCGAATCCTAGCTTTTGTTTTTGATTCGTTCCTTCCACTCCGCGATGAGGTTCATGGCCTCGATGGGGGTCAGCGCGTTGATGTCCGTGCCGGCGATCTCGCCCAGGACGAGGCTCTCGTCGTCGGCAAAGAGGCTGAGCTGCCCGGCCATCGGACGTTTTTCGCCCTTCTTGCGGCGCGCGAGCGTCGGCATGCCGACCTCGTCGAGCTCCCCCTTCTCGAGGTTTTCCAGCACCTCCTTCGCCCGCCCGATGACCTCGTCGGGCACGCCGGCAAGCCTCGCCACCTGGATGCCGTAGCTGCGGTTCGTCGCCCCTTTCATGATCTTGCGCAGGAAGATGATCCTCTCTCCCCACTCCTTGACGGCGATGTAGTAGTTAGCGACCCCTTCGCGCGTGAGCGACAGTTCCGTAAGCTGGTGGTAGTGCGTGGCAAAAAGGGTCCTCGACCCGAGATTCGCCGCGTCATGGATGTGTTCGGCCACGGCCCAGGCGATGCTCAGCCCGTCGAAGGTGCTCGTCCCCCTTCCCACCTCGTCCAGCAGGATGAGGCTCCGGGGAGTCGCGTTCCGGAGGATGTTGGCGACCTCGGTCATCTCCACCATGAAGGTGCTCTGGCCCTTGGCCAGGATGTCGCCGGCGCCCACGCGGGTAAAGACCCGGTCCACAAGGCCCACGCGCGCCTCGGCGGCCGGGACGAAACTCCCCATCTGGGCGAGAATGACGATGTGGGCGACCTGCCGGATGTACGTGGACTTGCCCGCCATGTTGGGCCCCGTGATGATCAGGAGGCGGTTGCCGCTGCAATCCAGGTGCACGTCGTTGGGTACGAAGCCCTCGGCAAGGGGCATCCGCTCCACCACGGGGTGTCGGCCGTCGCGGATCTCGATGGCATCGCCGTCGTCGATGGCGGGGCGGCAGTAGTTGTACTTCTCGGCCACCTCGGCAAGGGAGGCCGTCGCGTCGAGATCGGCCAGGGCCGAGGCGCTCTTCTGGATGCGCCGGATCTCGACGGCGATGCGCTCGCGGATCTCGACGAACAGCTCGTACTCCCGCTCCCGCCGCTTCTCCTCGGCGTGGAGCACCGTCTGCTCGTACTCCTTGAGCTCCTCGTTGATGTAGCGCTCGGCATTCACGAGGGTCTGCTTGCGGATGTACTCGGCGGGGACGGCCGCCGTCTGGGATTTCGTCACCTCGATGTAGTAGCCGAAGACGTTGTTGAAGCCCACGCGGAGGCTTGCGATGCCCGTGCGCTGCCGCTCCTTCTCCTCGAGGGCGGCGATCCACGACTTCCCGTCGCGCGATATGGACAGGATCCGGTCGAGCTCGGCGTCGTAGCCCTCCCGGATGATCCCCCCCTCGCGCAGCGTCAGCGGCGGATCGTCGACGATGGAGCGCTCGAGCCAATCGAGGATCTCCGGCATCTCGTCGATCCCCTCGCGCAGGGCCGCGATCCTGGGGGCCTCGACTGCGGCCAGGAGCTGCCTGAGCCCCGGGAGCACCCGAAGAGAGCTTCGCAGGGCCGCAAGGTCCCGTCCGTTGGCCACCCCGATGGAGATGCGCCCCCCGAGGCGCTCCATGTCGTAGAGCCCCGAGAGGGCCCTGCGCAGATCCGAGCGCAGCAAGTGCCCCTCGCGGATCTCGGCGACGGCAGAGAGCCTCTCGCGGATCGTCGCCACGTCGAGAAGGGGATAGGACAGCCACCCGCGCAGCCTGCGGCCCCCCATGGCGGTCATGGTCTCGTCGAGAACGTGGAAGAGCGTTCCCTCGCGGGTCCCCCCCTGCGTCGTGGCAAAAAGCTCCAGGTTCCGCTTTGCCGTCTCGTCGAGGATGAGGAAGTTCTCCGTGCGATACCGGGTGATGTCGTTGATGTGCCCGGGGCGCTCCTTCTGGGTCTCTTGTACGTAGCGAAGCACCGCCCCCGCTGCGGCGATCAGGGCCGCGCATCGCTCGGGCTCGAGCTTTGCGATCGCCTCGGCGGAGAAATGCTCGCCGAGGATGCCGAGTGCGGCTGCATGATCGAACCAGTCCCGCGGGAAGCGGTTGATCGCGCAATCCGCGAGCTCCCGCGTGAGAATCGTCTCCAGCACCGCATCCTTGAGGTTCTCCTCCAGGACGATCTCCCGGAAGCCATGGCGGATCACCTCGTCGATGAAGAAGTTGCGGTCCGCAACCTCTGTGACCCGGAACTCGCCCGTGGAGATGTCCAGGAAGGCAAGCCCGAACCCCTCGCCGCGAACGGCAATGCCGGCCAGGAAGTTGTTCTGCTTGGCCTCCAGGTTGTCGGGGTCGACGACGAGCCCCGGGGTGATCACGCGCACCACCTCGCGCTTCACGATCCCCTTGGCGAAACGGGGGTCCTCCATCTGCTCGCAGATGGCCACCTTGTGGCCCTTCCCGATGAGTTTCGCAATGTAGGACGACGCGGCGTGCCAGGGGAACCCGCACAGCGGGACGCTGTCCTCCCTGCCCTTGTCGCGTGAGGTCAGCGTAATCTCCAGCACCTTCGAGGCCAGAACGGCGTCCTCGAAGAACATCTCGTAGAAATCGCCCATGCGGAAAAAGAGGATGCAGTCGGGGTAGCGGGCCTTGATCTCGAGATACTGCCGCATGGCGGGCGTGAGAGAACTCATTCCCAGCGCTCCCCCTTCTTCTCGAGGTCGATCGCCCCGGGGCCGCTGCGGCGGGGGCCTCCGGAACTTCCGGGGCTGCCGGGAGAGCCGCGGTCGGCGATGAGGCTGCTGAGCAACCAGTTCACGACGCTGATGATGACGGCCCCGAGGACGGCAGGCCAGAAACCGTGGACGTCGAAACCCGATATGAGCGCCGAGGCGATCTTCAGCAGTACCGCGTTGATGACGAAAGTGAAGAGCCCCAATGTCAAAATATTGACGGGCAGGGTCAGGATGATCAGGAGGGGCTTGAAAAAGACGTTCAGAAACCCCAGGATCGCCGCGGCGAAGAAAGCGGCCCAGAAACCGGTCACGACGATCCCGTCGACGAGGTAGGCCGCCGCAAGGATCGCCGCCGTGAGAATCAGCCAGCGGATCAGGATACGCGCCATGATCATCCCTCCTTCGGTATTCAGACGCTTTTAGCACGCTTCGGCTTTTTTTTCATCCCCCGGGCGGGGTCGCGGGAAAAACTTGGAAAAAGAACGGGAAAGCGCCGGGTTACAAATTTTTCACCGTTGCACAATTGCCCTTTGGACGCTATGATGCAAAATCGCTAAAGGCAAGGAAAGAAAGACCGTGGGAAAAACCATCACGCAGAAACTCATCGAGGCCCATCTCGTCTCGGGGCGGATCGAGGCCGGCAGCGAAATCGGCATCCGCATCGACCAGACGCTCACCCAGGACGCCACGGGCACCATGGCCTACCTGCAGTTCGAGGCCTTGGGGATCGACCGCGTGCGCAACGAGCTCGCGATGAGCTACATCGACCACAACACGATCCAGATCGGCTTCGAGAACGCCGACGACCACCGCTACCTGCAGTCCGTGGCGCGCCGCTACGGCATCCGGCTCTCGAGGGCCGGAAACGGTATCTGCCACCAGGTCCACCTGGAGCGCTTCGGAAAGCCCGCAAAGACGCTACTCGGCTCCGACAGCCACACCTCCACCTGCGGGGCCCTGGGCATGCTTGCCATCGGCGCGGGCGGCCTCGACGTGGCGCTCGCCATGGCCGGCGAGCCGTTCTTCCTCACCTGCCCGAAGGTGACCCGGGTCAACCTCACGGGAAAACTCCCCCCCTGGGTCTCTGCCAAGGACGTGATCCTGAAGCTCCTGGAGATCTTCACGACGAAGGGCAACGTGGGCCATATCTTCGAGTATGGAGGCGAGGGTCTGGAAACACTCACGGTACCCGAGCGGGCCACCATCGCCAACATGGGGGCCGAACTGGGACTGACCACCTCCGTATTCCCGAGCGACACGATGACGCGGCGCTTCCTGGCGGCCGAGGCACGACAGGCAGACTGGGTGGAGCTTGCGGCCGACCCCGATGCCGAATACGTAAAGGTCGTCGACATCGAATTAGCGGAGCTCGTCCCCCTGGCGGCCCGGCCTCACAGCCCCGACAACATCGGCACCGTGCGGGAACTCTCGGGGATCCCCGTAGACCAGGTCTGCATCGGAAGCTGCACAAACTCCTCGTACCGGGAACTTGCCACGGTGGCCCGGATCCTGCGCGGCAGGATCGCCCATCCCCGCGTGAGCTTCATCGTCACGCCCGGTTCCCGGCAGGTCCTGGAGAACCTGGCCCGTGACGGCTACCTGGCCGATCTTCTCTGCGCCGGGGTGCGGATCACGGAGAGCACCTGCGGTTTCTGCATCGGCGGCAGCCACAGCCCCGGCTCGAAGGGGGTGTCGCTTCGCACCTCGAACCGCAACTTCTACGGCCGCTCGGGGACGGAGGACGCCGAGGTCTACCTGGTGAGCCCCGAGACGGCTGCCGCAGCCGTCGTGAAGGGGGTTTTCACGGACCCGCGCGATCTCGGCATGGACTACCCCGCCGTCGACATGCCGGAGAGCTTCCGCGTCGACGACTGCATGATTCTCGAGCCGGCGCCGCCGGAAAAGGCCGCCGATCTCGAGATCGTCCGGGGGCCCAACATCGGCGATCCGCCTCAGAACGGGCCCATGCCCGAGCACCTCCACGGCGAGGTGACCATCAAGGTGGGCGACAAGATCACGACGGACCACATCATGCCCGCCGGGGCCCGGATGAAGTACCGCTCCAACATCCGCAGGTATGCCGATTTCGTCTTTGAAGGCCTGGACCCCACCTTCCCCGCGAGGGCGGCGAAGATCCGCGACAAAGGCAATCACAACATCGTCGTGGCGGGACTCTCCTACGGCCAGGGCTCCTCGCGGGAGCACGCGGCGCTTTGCCCCATGTACCTGGGAGTCAAGGCCGTCATTGCAAAGAGCTTCGAGCGGATCCACACGGCGAATCTGATCAACTTCGGGATCATCCCGCTTGTGTTCGAAAGCGACTCCGAGTACAACCTCCTCGACCAGGGCGACAGCCTCGAGATCCCGGAGATCCGGAAGGCCCTCCAGTCAGGGGCCCCCCTGACAATCCGGAACCTTACCAAGGGCCGCAGCCTCACCGTCGTCTGCACGCTCTCGGAGAGGCAGCAACGGATCCTGCTGGCAGGCGGGGCACTGAACATGGTGAAAGCAAAATGAAGGCTACAGGCTGCAGGCCACAGACAAAAGAGAAGACTGTCACAAACCTCTATTAGAGCCTGTAACCTGTTGCCTGTGGCCTTATCGTAGGTATCAGTGATCGGGAGGAGACGGATGGGATCGATGAAAATCGTGGTGAATACTCCGCTGGTGGAGATGGACGGCGACGAGATGACGCGCATCATGTGGGCCCTGGTGAAGGAGAAGCTCCTCCTCCCGTGGCTCGACATGAAACTGGAGTATTACGACCTGCACGTGAAGCACCGCGACGACACGGACGACCGGGTCACCGTCGATGCTGCGAAGGCCATCATGCAATACGGCGTGGGCGTCAAATGCGCCACGATCACCCCCAACCAGGACCGCGTCGCCGAGTATAGCCTCAAGCAGATGTGGAAAAGCCCCAACGGGACCATCCGGGCCATGCTCGACGGGACCGTCTTCCGCAAGCCCATCTTCGTGAAGAACATCCGGCCCTTCGTGACCACCTGGAAGCGGCCCATCCTCATCGGCCGGCACGCCTACGGAGACGTCTACGACAACTCCGAGATGGCCATCCCCTGCGCGGGGACGGCGGTGCTCATGTTCACGCCCGCCCCGGGGGGTGCGGCGGCCTGGCAGAAGATTGCCGACTTCAAGGGACCGGGAATCCTGCAGGGAATCCACAACACCGACGAGTCGATCCTGAATTTCGCCAGGGCATGCTTTGCCTGCGCCCTCGACGAGAAGATCGACCTGTGGTTCAGCACGAAGGACACCGTCTCCAAGATTTACGATGCCCGGTTCCGGGACATCTTCCAGCAGGAGTACGAGGCGAACTGGAAGGGGAAGTTCGAGGCGGCTCGAATCGAGTACTTCTTCACCCTCATCGACGACGCGGCGGCGCGGGTCATCCGCTCCGAGGGGGGCTTCCTCTGGGCGCTGAAAAACTACGACGGCGACGTCATGTCGGATCTCGTCGCGGCGGCAAGCGGCAGCCTTGCCATGATGACCTCCGTCCTCATCTCGCCGAAGAGGTGCTTCGAGTACGAGGCGGCCCACGGCACCGTTCAGCGCCACTACTACAAGCACCTCAAGGGCGAGGAGACCTCGACGAACTCCATGGCCCTGATCTTTGCCTGGACGGGAGGCCTGCGCAAGCGGGGCGAGATGGACGGCACCCCCGATGTCATCCGCTTCGCCGACATTCTCGAGCAGGCGGCCCTGCGAACGGTGGAGGCGGGCATCATGACGGGCGACCTGCTGGCCGTGGCCCGCAAGAGTGCGAAGAACCGCAAGGTCAGCACGGAAGGGTTCATCGACGCGATCGCGGAGAGGCTGCAGCGCAGCCTCGGGCGCAAGCGCCCTGCAGGAGAGAAGTTGAGAGGGTAAGAAGGTAAGAGGGTGAGAAAGAACGGGAACGACCTCTTCGCCTTTAGCCTTTAGCCATTTGCCATACGCCCTATGCCATTAGCCGATTTGAAAAACATGACATTGGAGGAGATCGAGGCCTTCGTGGCCGAGCTCGGGAAGGAGAAATTCCGGGCCCGGCAGATCATGAAGTGGATCTACCAGCAGGGGGCTTCCTCCTTCGAGGCCATGACGAACCTCTCGAAGGAGTTCCGGGCCGACATGGAAAAGCGGGCCCGGATCGGCAATCTCGAAATCGTCCGGACGCAGAGCTCCGAAGACACGACAAAGAAGATCCTCTTTCGCCTCGAGGACGGCCTTCTGATCGAAAGCGTCCTCATCCCGGGCGCGAGCCACTGGACGCTTTGTCTCTCCACACAGGCGGGCTGCAAGATGGGCTGCGCCTTCTGCTTTACGGCAAAATCGGGGTTCACGCGCAACCTTCGCCCCTCGGAGATCGTCGACCAGATCGTCCAGGCGAAGTTCCGCACCGAGGAAGGCCCCGGGATCAACAACCTCGTCCTCATGGGGATGGGCGAGCCCCTGGACAACTACGACAACGTCTTGAAAGCCATCGCCATCATCAGCTCTGACTACGGGCTTGCGCTCACGGCTCGAAGGATCACCCTGTCGACCTGCGGCCTCGCCCCCGCAATCGAGCGGCTCGGTCAGGATTCGGCGGTGAATCTCGCCGTCTCCCTCAATGCCCCCGATGATACCCGGCGCAACGAGCTCATGCCGATCAACCGCAAATACCCCATCGAGGCCATTATCAAGGCCTGCCGGACCTACCCCATGCCGAAGCGGCGGCGCATCACCTTCGAGTACATCCTCATCGCCGGTGTGAACGACTCGCCCGCCGACGCAAAGCTGCTCGTCCGGACCTTCGGGAACCTGCGCTGCAAGTTCAATCTGATCCTCTTCAACGAGTATCCCGGCTCTCCCTTCAAGGCGCCCACGGCCAAGGCCGTCGAGGCCTTCCAGAAGGTCCTCGTGGACCACCGCATCACGGCCGTCGTCCGGCAGAGCCGCGGCAAGGACATCCTCGCCGCCTGCGGCCAGCTCTCGGGAAGACACCGGGAGGAAGAAGCAGGCGACTAGTGGCTAGTGGTTTGTGGCTAGTGCAAAAAGAAGCAAAAGAGGGATTCGGGAATCTGCAGTAGGAAACTGGGTATTGGGTACTGGGTATTACCAATTACCAATTCCCAGTTACCAACCAGTTACTAATTCCCAATACCCAATTCCTGCCGCCGTTGGCGGCAACGGGAGGAAAGCCATGTCTTATCAATTTCTCGAAATCGCAATCGAAGACCACGTCGCAACGGTAACCCTCGCAAGAACGGAAAGCATGAATGCCCTGAGCCTCTCCTTCACGGCGGAGATCGCTCAGGCCTTCCGGGAGCTGGGCGCAAACGACGAGGTGCGGGCGATCGTGCTGGCAAGCGAGGCAAAGGCCTTCTGCGCCGGCCTCGACCTCAAGGAATTCGCCGCAATCGGGCTGAAGGGGACGGCCAAGTCGAGCCTGGAGTTCCCCGAGAAGCTCCGCGCCCTCTTTGAGAGCTGCGACGGAATCGAGGCCTGCCCCAAGCCCGTCATCGCCGCCGTCAACGGGATGTGCATCGGCGGGGGTCTCGACATCGTCTCGGCCTGCGACATCCGCCTCTGCACGGAGGATGCAAGCTTTTCCCTGCGCGAGGCGGCCATCGGGCTCGTGGCCGACATGGGCGTGCTTCAGAGGCTCCCCCACGTGATCGGACAGGGGTTCACGCGGGAGATGGCATTCACGGCGCGTTTCTACAAGGCAAAGGAAGCGGAAAGGATGGGCCTTGTCAATGCCGTCTTCCCGGACCAGCCTGCCATGATGGAGGGTGCGAAGAATCTTGCCCGCCAGATCGCCGCCAACGCCCCGTTGGCCGTCCAGGCGACGAAGGAGGTCCTCAACGTGAGCCGACAGGCCACCGTCCAGGACGGGATGTCGCTTGCCAAACACAAGAACATGGTCCTGATGCTCTCGCAGGATCTCAAGGAGGCCTTCGTTTCCTTCATGGAAAAGCGCAAACCCGATTTCAAGGGGAAGTGATTCGCACCCGGGTGCAAAGCAAGGAAGGAAAGATCCGGCATGGCTCAAAAAAAGAAGATTCTCGTTACGGGGCGGCTTCCCGATGAAGTCATGGAGCGCCTTGCCGCCGTCTGCGACATGGAGGCAAACCGGGAAGACCGGCCCATGGAGAGGCAGCAGGTCCTGGATAAAATCGCCGACAGGGATGGGCTGCTCTCCGTGATCACGGACCGCGTCGACGCGGAGCTCATGGACAGGGCGCCCAACCTGAAGATCATCTCCAACCTGGCCGTGGGGACCAACAACATCGACGTGGCGGCCGCCACGGACCGGGGCATCGCGGTGACCAACACGCCGGGCGTGACGACGGAACCTACGGCGGATTTGACGCTGGGGCTGATCCTCGCCGTGGCACGCAGGATCGTGGAAGAGGACCGTCTGACGCGGGAGGGGAAATTCCAGTTCTGGGCGCCCATGCTTTTTCTCGGCCGATCCGTTGCGCGAAAGACCCTGGGGATCGTCGGCTTCGGCGCAATCGGGCAGGCCGTGGCAAAGAGAGCGCGGGGGTTCGACATGCGGCTCCTCTATCACCAGAGACGACGGCTGGACCCGGCAAAGGAAAGGGAGATGGGGATCGAGTATGCCGATTTCGGGAGGCTGCTCCGGGATTCCGACTTCGTGAGCCTTCACGTGCCCCTGACGGACAAAACCCGTTATCTCATCGGGATGCCGCAGCTCAAGCAGATGAAGCCGACGGCATTTCTCATCAACGCCTCACGCGGCCCCGTGGTGAATGAAAAGGAACTCGTGGAGGCGCTTCGGATGGGGGTCATCGCCGGCGCCGGCCTCGATGTCTACGAGAACGAACCGGCTCTTACTCCGGGTCTGACGGAGCTGCCGAACGTAGTCCTGACCCCCCACGTGGGAAGCGGCACGATCGAGGACAGGACGCTCATGGCCCGCATGGCCTCCGAAAATCTCCTGGCCGGACTGAAGGGCGAGGTCCCGCGCTACATCCTCAATCCCGATGTCTTCAAGAATACGAAAAAGTGACATACCCCATCATCAAAATATATTGATAAATTGCGCAACCGATGTTACAAGCAACATCCATCATTGTTACTTGTAACGGGTGAATGGCATGAAAAAAGAAGCAGATAGAATAAGGCGGTGGCGCGAACGTCAGAAAGCCGAGGGAAAGACCTCATTCACAATCCTGCTCTCCCAGGAGGCCCGGGAATTTCTGGCCGAGGAGAAGGAAAAAACAGGTGAAAGCTACGCCATCATCGTGGAAAAGGCACTGAATACCCTGAAAAAACAGGGATACAGGCCACCTGTTCTGAGAACGTTTCCAAAGCGGGAGGATGCCGTGACCAGGGCCGCCTCAAGGGAGCATCGTCCCGCGATTACCCCCGTTACAAGTCACGAAAACGGGGCTCAGCCCCGGATCCTGATCGATGATCTGGCCAACTACCCGAGCCTGGAGGACATCGAACGCGAGCAGACGGGAAAGGAACAGAACGGCATATACGACCTCAAGTCCAACGAGGGGCTCATCACCCGGCTGCTGCGCTCATCGGCAGGACCCTTCGGCCGGAAGAAAAAGTGGTTCAAATGACCCACCCGAAACTCGTCGAAGCCATGTCGAGGCCCGATTTCTACCCCCACCGTCCGGAGAAGGTGGAACTCGTCCAGACGCACATCTCCTTTGTCTTTATCGCGGGGGATCTTGTCTACAAGGTGAAAAAGGCCGTCGATTTCGGCTTTCTCGACTTCACGACGCTCGCGAAGAGAAAGTTTTTCTGCGAAGAGGAACTGCGCCTCAACCGACGGCTGGCGCCGGAGACCTATCTCGAGGTTGCCGCGATCGGGGAAGACGCAGGCAGCGCCCTGCGTCTCGGAGGCGGGCGCCCCGTCGAGTACGCCGTCGTGATGAAGAAGCTCCCCCTCGATCGGATGCTGAAAAAACTCCTCGCCGAAGGGAAAGCGGGCGTCGATGCCATGGACGCAATCGCCCGGAAGGTGGCCGATTTCCATCGCAAGGCCGAGACGGGGGGCGAGATAGACGCCATCGGCGGGATCGACACGATTCGGCGCAATCACGACGAGAACTTCGAGCAGACGGCGAAATACATCGGGCTGACCATCCCCAGGGCCCGCTACGATTTCCTTCGTGAATACGTGAACCGGTTCCTGGAGCGGGAACGGCCGCTGCTGGAAAAGCGCGTGCGCGACCACCGGATCCGCGACTGCCACGGAGACCTCCACGCCGAGCACATCTGCCTTGCCGACGGGATCATCATCTTCGACTGCATCGAGTTCAACAAGCGCTTCCGTTACGGCGACGTGGCGGCCGAGGCGGCCTTTCTCGCCATGGACCTGGACTACAACGGCTACCCCGAGCACGCACGCGCCTTCGTCGAGGCCTACGTGCGCCACTCCGGGGACGAAGAAGTATTGCGCCTGACGGAATTCTACCGCTGTTACTACGCAACCGTGCGCGGAAAAGTGATCAGCTTCCGCGTTGACGATCCGCACATCGGAGGCGCGGACCGGGATGACGCCGCCCGGATGGCGGCGCGCTATTTCGATCTTGCCCTGTCCTACGCGGCGCGGCCCGCAAACAAGACGCTTATCCTCGTGGCGGGCCTCATGGGGACGGGCAAGAGCGTGATGGCCCGGGCCCTTGCCCCCCTGATCGGCGCGGAGATCGTCCAGACGGATGCCGTCCGGAAGGAGATGCTCCGGATTCCCGCCTCCGAGCACCGCTACGAGGGGTTCGGCCAGGGCATCTACTCGGCCGACATCTCCCGGAAGACCTACGCGAAAGCGCTGGAGACGGCACTGGGGAAATTGACGACAGCCGGCGCCGTCATCATCGATGCCTCGTACAAAGACAGGGAGGAGCGGTCGAGGGCCTTTGATGCCGGGCGGCGGGCCGGCGCCGACGTGTTTGTCCTCGAGTGCACCTGCCCCGAAGATATCATCGAAAAACGGCTGCAATCGAGGCAGTCCGGCGGCGGGGACGTCTCGGACGGGCGATGGGAGATTTTCCAGGCACAAAAAGGGGATTTCGAAAGGATCGAAGAGATTCCCGAAGGACATCATCTTGCCGTGGATACGTCGCTCGCGCCGGAAGAAAACGCCTTCATGTTCCTGAAAAAGATATCGGGGGCGGGGTGAGTTACTTCTTGCCTTCCTGCGCTTTTGGGGCTTCCGTTGCCTCTTTGGCTTTCCGGGTCTCCGCGGCGCTTTGCGCCCCTTTCGCCCTTCGGCCCTCTTCTTCCTTCATCCGCTGTTTCGTTTCCTCGATGAAGCGGTTTGTCTTGTAATCGAGCCCCAGGTTGGCGTAATCCCGCCGGATCCCCTCGAAGCGCTTCAGCGCCGCTTCGTACTTTTTGGTGCGGTAATAGAACTCGCCGACGTAGAACTCGTGCTCGGCCTGGCGCTGCTTGACCTCGCGAAGATTCTTCTCGGCCATGATGGAGAACTTGCTCTGGGGGAAGCGGGCCATGAGCCGCTCGAATTCCTTGCGGGCCTTGACGGTCTCGGACTGGTCCCGGTCGATCGTCTGCATCTGCTGGTAATGGCACATTCCGAGCTGGAACATGGCATAGGGGACATTCGGGTTCGTGGGGTGAAGATCGACAAAGCTGTTGTAGGACACCTCGGCGTCTATGTACTGCTCGTTCTCGAAATAGGAATCGGCAATGCCCAGCTCCGCCATGAGGGCAACGGGATTGAGGGGGTATTCATCCCGCACGCGGGTGAAGGTCTCGATGGCCTTCTTGTAGTCGCCCTTCTTGTACTGCTCGTAGCCCTTCTGGTAGATCCCCTCCGGTGTCTGGCGCACCCGGGGCTCCTTCCCCCAGATGCTGTCCCACCAGGCACAGCCGGTGAGCGACGCGAGAAGGGATACAAGGACGACTGCCGCAAGCAGGCGCCTGTTCATCATGCTGTTTCCGGTGTTCTCTGTTTTCATACGTTCCGACGATGGCCCCGGGCAAAATAAAAATGGAGGCCCCTGTTTCACAGGGGCCTCCATTTACCGTTTTTTACAGGGCCTTGTCCATCAATTCTTTCAGCCGCTCCTTCGGAACAAGGCCGATGAGCTTGTCCAGGACCTTGCCGTTCTTGAAGAGGATCATGGTGGGGATGCTCATCACCCCGTGATTGCCCGCCAGTTTCCGATTTTCATCGACATTCACCTTGGCCACGGTGAGCTTGCCTTTGTATTCTACGGCAAGTTCTTCGAGTACCGGGGCAATGGCCCGGCAGGGCCCGCACCAGGGCGCCCAGAAATCGACGAGGGCAGGTCGGTCGGACTGCAGGACCTCGGCGTCAAAAGTCCCTTCGTTGACATGGATGATGGATTCTGAGCTCATGGGCTTACCCCCTTGTCTTTGTATAAAAAAATATGCCACCAATAAACGGCGAAGTCAAGCTTCCTGCAGGGCAAGGCCGGGCTTGCCGGCACCCTGTCAGGCATGAACGCAGAGGAGTGCGCCCGCACGGGCACGAAGGTTTTGACAGGCCCCGCCGATTCTGGTACACGAAAGCAGGCTTAGGGCGTAAGGCTGAAGGCTTAAGGCAGAAGACAATAAAGAAGTTCCGCGCTGAACCCGTAAAAGGGGATCTTTTTATCATCGCCATAAGCCCTATGCCATAAGCCATTCGCCATTACTTGAGGTACTCATGGCGCCCATCGGCATCATCTCGGGGACGGTTCTGCACGGGACAAGCGTCTTCAAGGGCCTGCGTAAAGAACACGTGGTCAACGAGTTCGGGCGGGTGACCGCCTGGGTCTCCAAACAGATCGCCCACATCTCCCGCCATGACCGTGACCCCGGCGACTACATCCTGCCCCACCTCATCAGCCATCAGGCCAATCTCACGGCCCTGAAGGCCCTCGGAATCCGGGACGTTGTCGCCGTCAACTCGACGGGGTCCCTGAAGAAGAGTCTGCCCCCGGGTTCCATCGTCGTGCCCGACGATTTCATCCTGCTTACCGACACGCCCACGGTCTTCACGAACCAGCCCGTCCACATCACGCCCGATCTGTCCGGCGAGGTGCGACGCCGGCTCATCGAGGCGGCCGGAGCCTGCGGGATTTCTGTCGTCGAGCGAGGCACCTACTGGCAGACCGAGGGACCGCGGCTCGAGACGAAGGCGGAAATCCGCATGATGGCCCCCTTTGCCGACATCGTGGGAATGACCATGGCCGCCGAGGCGATCATTGCAAAGGAGCTGGGACTCTCCTACGCCGCCCTGTGCTCGGTCGACAACTACTGCAACGGGGTTGTGGAGACACCCCTCACCATGGAGATGATCATCGAGGGAGCGAAAAAGAACCGGGAAACCATGATGACAATCGTCAGCACGTTCATCGAAAGGAGCCAGGCATGAAGTTCTCAAAGAAGGGCGACACGGGGGAAACCAGTCTTCTGGGCGGGCAGCGGGTCCCCAAGTTCGATCCGCGGCCGGAGGCCTACGGGACGCTGGATGAAGCCAGTTCCGTCCTCGGGGTGGCCCGGGGAATGACGGGCAACGGCAGGATCAAGGACATCATCCTGCAGGTCCAGAAAGACCTCCTCGTCATGGGGGCCGAGATGTCGACCCTTCCCGAGGACATGGGCAAGCTCACCCAGAGGATCGGGGCCGCCGACGTGGACCGCGTCGAAGACCTCATCGACAAACTCCAGGAGGAGGTCCCCTTCCCGCGCGAGTTCATCTACCCGGGAAAGAATGCCATCTCCGCTCAGATCGACGTGGGCCGCACGGTCATCCGCAGGGCCGAGCGCCGGGCGGCCGACCTCAAGCAGAAGGGGCTCTTGAACAGCGCCGAGATCCACCAGTACCTGAACCGGCTCGCCGACATGCTGTTCACATTGGCCCGCTACGCTGAAGAGAAAGGCTGACGACGCAAGCGTCAGGATCGAGGCCCGAGGAACGAGGATCGAGGAAAGGATCCAAATGTGTGATTCGGGAATCGGGCTTCGGGCGAGATAGAAGCGACTACCATGAAACTCTTGAAGACCGGGACAATCGCGCTGGCGGTGGTCCTGGCTGTCTATTTCGGCTACCGCCACTTTCTCCATCACCCGCCGGTGAAAAATCCCCGGCCGGCAGGCGAGAACATCATCTGCTTCGGCGACAGCCTCACCTATGGCACCGGCGCATCACAGGGAATGGATTATCCCACCCAACTCTCCCGTCTCATCGGCAAACCGGTCATCAACGCCGGCATCCCCGGCGACACGACGGCTACAGCCCTGGCCAGGCTGGAGAGGGACGTCCTCGGCCGCTCCCCGCGCATCGTCCTCATCACCCTCGGCGGAAACGACATGAAGAACCGCCAGGACCGCGACCGGGCCTTTAGAAACCTCAAGGCCATCATTACCTCCATCCAGGGCCGGGGGGCGCTTGTCATCGTGGGAGGGCTCGACGTCCCGATCTGGGGGAGAGGTTTCCAGGAACACTACAGAAAGGCCTGCGAAGAGACGGGGGCCGTGCTGGTGCCGGACATCCTGAAAGGTCTGCTCGGAAACCCCGAAAGGATGAGCGACACCATCCACCCTAACGATGCAGGCTATGGCGTCATGGCAGGGTATTTCCACGAGGCGATGAAGCCGTACCTGTAAAACGGGCATCGGGATTCGGGTATCGGGTCTCGGGAAAGACAGTACAGACCAGGGAATAAGCAAATCCCCCTTTAATAAAGGGGGATGCAAGGGGGATTTGGACCAGATAGACCAAATAGACGAAATAGACCAGACGGACTAAAACGCGCCGAGCTGGCAGGCCGATATTTTGATCTTCAGCTTCTCGCAGGCCCCGGAAACACGGATCTTGGCGAGTTTGAACTCGCCGGCAATCCGAAAAATTTCGGCACAGGGCAGCCGGCCGTCGATCAGCGCAGCCCGGATGGAAGCTTCCAGATCTTCGGCAACCGACTCCGCCGGCTGGATGATTCGGCTGACGGGCGAATATCCGAACAATCCCAGCTGGCATTTGCTCAGGGGAATTTCCAGGATGTCGAGCGCCTGGCCGATTTCAGCCGGGGACAGGTTGAGTTCACCGGCCGCCTGAAACGCCAGCGGGCAGGTCATCGCCCCATCGACCTTTTTCTTTTTCAACAACTCCGCGACTTCTTTCTTGACGCTCGCCCCGGGATGCTTTGCACTATAGTGTTCTTTGTCTTTTCGTGCCATAATTTGGTCTATCTCGTCTTTCTGGTCTATTTAGTCTATTTGGTCAGACCGTTGCGCGGCCGTGAAGTTGATTGTATAACGTGTATTCTCTTCCTTTAGCCTTTAGCCTAGTATTTAACGTAGTGAAACGGCTCGACCGATGAGAGGGCCTCGTCGTCGAGCGTCTTGAAGCCCGCCTTTTCGATCAGCTTCTGGGCCTTCGCCGTGTCGTCCACCTCGACGACGAAGATCGCCGTCTTCCAGCTGTCGAGCACGAATCCGTAAGCGTTGTTGACGTTAATGTTCTCCTTGAAGAGCATCTGCGTGAGCCTGTCGAGCCCGCCCGGCTTGTCCTCGATGATGACGGCGATGACCTCCTTGGTCGTCGCCATCATCCCGTCCTTCTTGATCGCCTTGGTGGCCTTCTGGGGGTCGTCGACGATGAGGTTGATGACGCCGAAGGTGGCCGTCGTGGCGATTGTCGTCGCGCGGATGTTCACTTTTTCCTTGCCCAGGATCCGGGTGAGCCTCGCCAGCTGCCCGGGCTTGTTCTCTGCAAAAACGGAGATCTGATGCACGATCATTTTGCACCTCTCTTTAATCGAAGCGCCTGCCGGTGATCACGTCATTCACCAAGCAATTACTGGTTCTGGTCACTCGCCACCGGTGCAGGCCGCAGTCTACAGGCTAAAGGCTGTTAACGTCCTACCTTTAGCCTTTAGCCTGTCGCCTGAAGCCTGGAGCCTGCCGCGCAGCGGCTCAGTCTTTTCGGTTGTCGATGACCCGTACAGCCTTCCCCTCCGTCTTGGGCAGGCTCCCCGGCTCGACGAGTTCGACCTTCGGTGTGATGAGGATGTCGCCCTTCAACTCGTCCGTGATCCGGCGTTGAAGGCGCTCCAGCTTCAGCAGGTCGCCGTCGAAAAATTCACTTGCGACCTCGACCTTCACGATCATCTCGTCGTTGAACCCCTTGCGCTCCAGGATGATCTGGAAGTTCGTCCCCACGCCGGGGACGTCCATGAGCTTCTTCTCGATCTGGATCGGGAAGATGTTGACGCCCTTGAGGATCATCATGTCGTCCGTGCGGCCCTTGATCCGCTCGATGCGCCGGTGGGTTCGCCCGCACTCGCAGGGGCCGGGGATGATCCGGGTGAGATCCTTCGTCCGATACCGGATAACCGGCATCCCCTCGCGCAAAAGCGTCGTCATGACGAGCTCGCCCTCTTCGCCGTCCGGAACGGGCTTGAGGGTCTTCGGGTCGAGGATCTCGACAAAGAAGTTGTCCTCCCAGATGTGCAAGCCGTTCTGGCAGGGGCACTCGAAGGCCACGCCCGGCCCGTTCATCTCGGAGAGGCCATAGGAGTTGAAGGCCTTGTAGCCGTAAAATTCCTCGATCTTCTTCCGTATCTTCTCCGAGTGCGGCTCGGCGCCGATAAAGGCGATCCGCACCTTCGTGTCCTTCCGCGGGTCGACCTTGAACTCCTCGAACACGGAGTAAAGGTGAAGGGCGTAACTGGGGATGATGTGAATGACCGTCGTCTCGAAATCCTGCATGAGCTGGATCTGGCGCTTGCTGTTCCCGGCCCCTGCCGGAATGACGAGGCAGCCGATCCTCTCGGCCCCGTAGTGGAATCCCAGGCCCCCGGTGAAGAGGCCGTAGGTCATCATGTTCTGGAAGACGTCGGACTTGCGCACGCCCGTCATGTACATGCAGCGGGCCACGAGGTTCGTCCAGGCGTTCAGGTCACTCGCCGTGTGGAAGATGACCGTCGCCCTGCCTGTCGTGCCCGACGAGGAGTGCATGCGCACGAGTTCCTCTCTCGGCACGGCCAGAAACCCGTAGGGCCAGTTTTCCCGGAGATCGTCCTTCGTCGTGAGAGGAAGATTGGGCACATCGGCCATCGACTTGAAATCGTCGGGGTTGAACCCCTTTTCCTTGTATACTTTGCCGTAGTGATAGGAGGCTGCGGCCTTCTTGAGGGTTGCTTTCAGCCGCTCGAACTGGATTGCTTCCAGCTTCTCCCGCGGCATGGTCTCAACTTCTTTTTCCCAGTACATGACTCCGAATCCTCCGTGGCTGATGGATGCGGTTTTACCCCTCCCGCGGAATTTTATCAAGTTCATTCTGTGGTGATCCGGGCTTGTTGAAAAGGAAACCGCCCGGCTATAACCTTCCACGAACAGACAATTCTTTTTGACGAAACAGACGAAACGGACTAAATAGACTAGATAGACCACCAGCCGGGAGGCACACCATGCAGAATTTTGTTTTCGAAAACCCCACAAAGATCCTCTTCGGGAAAGGCTCCATCGCCAAGATCGGCTCCGAGGTCAAACGCCTCGGTAACCGCGTGCTCATGGTTTACGGGATGGGAAGTGTCCGGACAAGCGGCGTCTACGAGCAGGTCCTTAATTCCCTCAAGGAGTCAGGCGTGGACATCGTCGAGCTGCCGGGCGTCAAATCGAATCCTCTTCTTTCCAAGGCAAAGGAAGGCATCGAACTGGCCCGTTCGAAGAAGGTCGACGTCGTCCTCGCCGTGGGCGGAGGGAGCGTCATCGACACGGCCAAGACAATCGCCGCCGGCGCCAGAGCCGATCACGACCCCTGGGAGTTCTTCGTCTACACGAAACTCGTCAAGGAGGCCCTGCCCGTCCTCGTGGTCCTCACGCTCTCGGCCAGCGCCTCGGAGATGAACGCCGCGGCCGTCATCACGAAGGATGAAACCTGCCAGAAGTTCAGCGTGCGCAGCCCCCTGATCCAGCCGAAAACGTCGATCCTCGACCCGGAGGTCCTCTTTACGCTTACACCGTCCTACACGGCCTACAGTGCCGTCGATATCATCACGCACATGCTCGAGGGGTACTTCACCAACTCGGAGACCGGCGAGAGCCCCCTGCAGGACCGGATGATCTACGCCTTCATGAGGACTCTCATGGAGGCCACCGAGAAGTCGCTGGCAAATCCGAAGGATTACGACGCGCGGGCGAATTTCATGTGGTCGGGCACCCTGGCCTTCAACGGCCTCACGACGGCAGGCATGGGCGTCGTGGGATTCCCCGTGCACATGATCGAGCACTCGCTGTCGGCCCTCTATGACATCGCCCACGGGGCGGGCCTCTCCATCATGCTTCCCGGCTGGATGGCGTGGTCGGCAAAAAAGAACCCGGCTCGATTCGCACGGCTGGCAAGGGAATTCTTCGGGGTTGCCGAGACGGACGATGCCAAAGCCGCCGCGGCGGGCATCGCGAAACTCAAGGGCTGGTTCGGCTCCATCAAAAGCCCCGTGTCCCTCAAAGAAGGCGGCATCCCAGAAGGCGATATCGAGAAGATCGCCGACAACGCCGTCGAGCTCGCCCGGACGTGGAAGCTGAAGGACTACACGAAAGAAGTGATCGTCGACGTCCTGAACCATTGCCGCTAAAGCGGGACAAACATGGAACTGGGAATTGGGTAATGGGTATTTCCTTTCCCGATTCCCATGTCCCAATACCCAATATCCCAATACCCCAATTACTGGTCACTCTCTTATGATGACTGGAATCATTCTGGCCGGCGGCCGTGCCAACCGCATGGGGGGCATCAACAAGGCCTTCATCGAGGTCGGGGGCGAGCGCCTCATCGACCGGACAATGCGGGTTTATCGGGCCCTCTTCGGGGAAATCATCATCTCGACCAACTCGCCCCTGGAATATCTGGCATTCGACGCCCGGATCGTGACCGACATCCACAGGGGAAAGGGGCCCCTGGGCGGGATCCATGCCGGACTTCTCCACGCAACCTGCGAGCACGCCTTTGTCTCGGCCTGCGACATGCCGTACCTGAGCGAGGCGTTCATCGGCCACATGATTGCGCAAGCAGATCGTTACGACCTGGTGGTTCCCGTCACGGCCAACGGCTTCGAATCGCTCCACGCAATTTATTCCCGCAAGTGTTTTCCCGTCATCGAGTCGCAGATCGAGAGTGGCGAGTTGAAGGTTTCCCACCTGTTCAAGAAATTCAAGACCCGCGAAATCCCCGTCGACGAGATCCGCCGCTTCGACCCCGAGGGAAAGGTCTTTTCCAACCTCAACCGCCCCGACGATTTAAACAAAGTCATCCGTCCTTGATGCGTAACACTGATTTGCTGTCGGCTGCTGGCTGTCGGCGCTTTTCCTCCCAGGTCCGCCTTATCAACCAATTACCCAATCAACGAATCACTGCTGCATAGCAGCCGACCGACCCACCTTCCCATCACTCCGATATTCCAATATTTCAGTAATTTCACGCTCCTATTTTCCATTTGACAATTCCCCTGAATTCCGATAATCGTGGCGCGATTTTTTGTTTTTTGATCGAGCGGCGCCAAATAACGTTTTCCATGCATTCATGTTTTGCCTGATTTACGTCCAAGGAGGGAGGGTTTACATGAGCGAGGAGAAACTTTTCGGGATGCCGGCCGAGAAAGGCCGGTGGATGTTTGTCGTACTGGGATTCATCATCAACATTTGCCTGGGCAGCGTCTATGCCTACAGCGTATTCAGGGGCCCCGTCGCAAAACTCCTGAACATGAGCGCCACCGAGGCGGGCATGCCCTTCATGGTGTTCCTGGCACTGTTCGCCACCATGGTGTTCTTCGGCGGCCTGCTTCTAGCCAAACTCGGCCCCAAGATGCTCGGCTGGATCGGCGGGGTCGTCGTCGGGGTTGGCTGGATCCTGGCAAGCTTCTCCACGAGCGGCACGATGCTGACGATCACCTACGGGTTGATCGGCGGCGGCGGCGTGGGTCTCGCCTACGGCGTGCCCCTGGCCGTTGCGGGCCGATGGTTCCCCGACAAGCGCGGACTTGCCCTGGGCCTCACGCTCGCCGGCTTCGGCGGCTCGCCCTTCGTCTCGGCCAACGTCGCGTCGGCCCTCATCAAGGCCGTGGGCCCCATGTCGACGTTCTTCTATATGGGTGTCGCCTTCCTGGTTATCATTCTTGTCTGCTTCATTCCCTACAGGTTCCCCAAGGACGGCTGGCTCCCCGCCGGATGGAAGCCTCCCGCAGCGGCCGCTGCCAGCGCCGTTGACCTCAACATGGGCGAGATGGCGAAGACCTCCACCTTTATGGGGCTCTTCCTGTGCTACATCATCGGCTCTCTCGCGGGGCTCATGGCCATCGGGATCTCCGCCTCCGTTGCCCAGGAAATCATCAAGATCGATGCGGCCACGGCGGCAACGCTGGTCGGCGTGTTCGCCATCTTCAACGGGGTGGGGCGGCCGATCTTCGGCGTGCTCACGGACAAGCTCTCACCCAAAATCGCGGCGCTCATCTCCTTCGTGCTCATCCTGGTCTGCTCGCTGGGCATGCTGATGGCGGGGCCCGGCAGCGTCATGCTCTACACACTGTGTTTCATCGGCTTCTGGCTCGTGCTCGGCGGATGGCTGGCCATCGCCCCCACGGCGACGACGATCTTCTTCGGCGTGAAGAATTACGCCAAGAACTACGGCCTCGTGTTCTTTGCCTACGGCCTCGGCGCCATCCTGGGCGGCATCATCGCGGGGCAGGCGAAGGACACCTTCGGCTCCTTCACCTTCGCCTTCTACCCCACGGCGGGCCTGGCCGTCCTGGGTATCCTGATCGCCCTTGCGATGCTCAAGCCGGTCAAAAAAGCGTAGGACAGGCGTCCGGTGGGACGGGCGTCTCGCCCGTCATCAATATAATCTGCTTGATCGGGATAGGGGGCGGTCGTGAT
>DCVI01000076.1 GCA_002327315.1 Syntrophaceae bacterium UBA2192
CGGACATGCCCATCATCTGGCGGGGCCCCCTGAAGATGTCCGCTATCCGGCAGTTTCTCGAAGAGATCAACTGGGGCGAATTGGACTACCTCATCATCGATTCGCCTCCCGGGACGGGCGACGAGCCCCTGAGCGCATGCCAGCTTATTCCGGAAGTGAGCGGGGCCGTCATCGTGACCACCCCGCAGGATGTTTCCATCCTCGACGCAAGGAAAAGCGTTTTCTTCGCCCGGCAGCTGAAGATCCCCGTCATCGGGATCATCGAGAACATGAGCGGCTTTGTCTGCCCGCACTGCGGCAAGGAAACACCCATCTTCAAGAAAGGCGGCGGCGAAAAAGCCGCAAAGGATCTGGGGGTCCCCTTCCTGGGCCGGATTCCCTTCGAACCGGCACTGGTCGAAATGGCCGACAAGGGGCTCCCCTTCGTCCAGTCCATGAAGGACGCCCCGTCGGCCGCTGCGTTCCAGGAGATTATAAGGCGCATCGTGACCTCTCTCTGAACCGTGATGGAAAAGTCCTTTCGTTACATATACGGACCTGTTCCCTCCTGGAGGCTGGGAGCCTCGCTCGGGATCGACCTTCTTTCCCGGGAGGAGAAGATCTGCAGCTTCGACTGTCTGTACTGCCAGTTGGGGCATACCGATATCCATACAACTGACAGGGGGATTTTCGTCACGTCGGAGGCACTCCTGGAAGAGGTTGCGGAACTTCCCCCGGAGCTGCAGATCGACTTCATCACTTTCTCCGGCAGGGGGGAACCGACGCTGGCGGCCAACCTGGGCAAGGTCATCGAAGCCATCAAGAGGTTGCGCAGGGAGCCAGTCGCCATCCTGACCAATGCCTCCCTCGTCGACCGGGAAGAGGTGCGTACCGAGCTTGCGCACGCCGATCTCGTTGTCGCCAAGCTGGACGCATGTTCGGGCGAGCTTCTGCGGGCGATCAACCGGCCTGCGGCCGGGATTACATGTGAGGCGATCCTCGACGGGCTGATCTCGTTCAGACGGCAATACGGGGGAAGGCTGGCCATACAGATCATGTTCGTTGACGAGAACCGGGAATTCGCTGCCGAACTCGCCCGGCTTGCCCGGCAGATCGGGGCCGATGAGGTCCAGGTCAACACGCCTCTGAGACCCGGCGGGAAGCGGCCGCTGGACAGAATCGATATCGCGGGAGTGGTCAACTGCTTCCGGGAGCTCCCCGTTCGATGCGTCTACGAGCAGCCGCGGAAGGATGTTATGCCAATCAGTCCCGGCGAGACGCTGAGGCGCAGGGGGAAGGGTTAGGAACCCCGGCGGACCGGGTCCCTTTTCGGGATTCGCGGGTTGGGAAAATGCCTATTTACGAATATCGGCGCGGAAACTGCGGCGAGCTGTCGGGGTTCATCGTGGACGGGGCCCCGCGGGAGAAGCCGGCGACCTGTCGAGTGTGCGGCAGCGAGGACATGAGGCGGATGCTCTCGCGAAGCGTCATCGGCCGCAGCCGGGGCCCGTCCGGTGGGCGAACCCGTTGCGGCCGGCAGGAGCGGTGCGAACGTCCCCCTTGCACAACAGAAGAAAGGTGCAGGCGGTGAACCTGTTTGCGGCCATCGCGGCAAGCATCCTTGTGAGCGCCATTTCCCTCGTGGGTGTTCTCGGTCTGCTTCTGCACGCCCAGCTTCTTGAGAAATATCTTCTGTCGCTCGTCAGTCTTGCCGCGGGGGGGCTGATCGGCGGCGCTTTTCTTCACCTGATGCCGGAGGCGATCCGGAAGGGCGACCCCCTTCGGTGTTTTTCGATCCTGATAGCCGGTTTCGTCCTTTTCTTCGTCATCGAGAAGTTTCTCTTCTGGCGGCATTGCCACAAGCAGCATTGCGAAGTCCATCCGTTCACGTATCTCAACCTCATCGGCGACGGCATCCACAATTTCATTGACGGGCTCATCATCGGGGTGAGTTTCAGCGTCGACATCCGGTTTGGGGCTGTGACGACCCTGGCCATCGTGCTTCACGAAATTCCCCAGGAAATCGGCGACTTCGGGATTCTCGTCTATGGAGGCTTCAGCAAAGGAAAGGCCCTTTTTTACAATTTTCTCTCGTCCCTGACAGCCATTGCGGGCACCTTGATGGGTTACGCGATTTCGAGTGATTCTGGTTTTTTTACGGCCCTGCTGCTGCCTTTTGCGGCTGGCGGATTTGTTTACATCGCCGCCTGCGACCTGATCCCCGAGCTGCAGGGACAGCGGGACCCGAAGTCATCCTTCATCTCCATGGGTTTTTTCGTGACCGGAATCGGATTCATGTTTCTCGCAACGGCTTTCCACGTCCAGTAAGGAGAAAGTAGTGATTGCCAAGGTCATTGCAACGGGATCGACGCGGGAGGACCGGGCGGCCTGGAACTGGGGGTTGTCGCTGCTCGTCGGTGACGATCTTCTCTTCGATACCTATGGCGTGCCAGCCATCCTGAAACGGCGCCTGAACGAAGAGGGAATAGCCTTGTCCGGCATCCGCGACATCGTCATCTCGCACGACCACTGGGATCACACCAACGGCCTCTGGGACATTCTGCTGCAAAACAGGGCCGTCCGCGTACATGTCTGCCCCCATGCAGCTGATGCCCTGGTGAGGACGATCAAGGACTTCGGAGGTTCCGTACGGACGTGCGGCGGCTTTCAGCCGATCCGGGGCGGTGTGACCACGACCGGGGAGCTGCCGGCGGCCTTCAACGGAAACACCCTGTTCGAGCAGTCGCTCGTGCTGGCCTCCGCCGCAGGGCTCGTAATTGTTACGGGGTGCGCCCATCCGGGGATCGAAGACATCATCGAGAAGGTTCGGCAATGGTCCCGTGAGAAGATTTATCTGGTGCTTGGCGGTTTCCATCTTCTCGATGCACCCGATTCGGAGATTTTGAGGATCATCGACCGGATGAAAGATCTGGGTGTGGCCAACGTCGCGCCCACCCACTGCACTGGCGAGCGGGCCACGGAGTTGCTGCGGGAGCGCTTCGGCACCCACTTCGTCGAGATCCGGGACGGCTCCAACGTGGAGATCCCCGAATGATCGTGCCGACGGACGGGCCGGAGCGACTCAGAAAAGCGAATCCGGTTCGTAACGGACGCAAGAAATGACGGGAATGAAAGGTAAGGCAGGGACATGGAAGGAGATGACAACATCAAGAAGATCATGGGGACTCTCTTATTCAAGGAGACGGGCCGTTTATATTCCGAGAAGGTGATCGACTACGGGACCAACCCGAGGAACTGCGGCACTCTGGATCGCCCCGATGGATACGCAAAAGTCACGGGTCCCTGCGGGGACACGGTGGAAATCTTCCTGCGTGTCAGGAAAGAGAAGATACTGGATATCCGTTACACCACAGACGGCTGCATGACCTCCCATGCCGCCGTTTCGGCAGCCACGGAAATGGCCAGGGGAAAACTCCTGCGGGAATGTCTGAAGATTAACCAGAGTTCGATCCTGGATCATCTTGGGGGTCTGCCGGACGAATCTCAGCACTGCGCCCTTCTGGCGGCGATTACTCTTCACAAGGCCCTGAGGAGTTTTGCCGTTGGAAAGACCCGGAAAGCGTGAACGGACGATGACGCAAATACGCTACAAACCGATCGGGGTTATCCATACCCCTTTCCGTTCACCGGAAGGAACGCCGATCCAGCCGGCGGCCGCCAGGGGAATCGTGGGTGGCGTGGACGTGGATCCCGAATATGCGGGAGGCTTGAAGGACCTCGAGGGATTTTCTCACGTGGTCTTGATTTATCACTTTCACAAAGCCAGGCTGGCCCACCTTCGGGCAAGACCATTCCTGGACGACATCGATCGGGGTGTCTTCGCGACGAGAAGCCCGGCCCGTCCCAACACGATCGGGCTCTCGGTGGTCCGCCTTTTGAGGATCGAGGAGAATATCCTCTATGTCCAGAACGTGGACATCGTCGACGGCACGCCCCTGCTGGACATCAAGCCCTATGTGCCCGAATTCGACGGGGCGGACGACGTAAAGATCGGCTGGCTGAAGGATAACATCCGGAAACTCGGTCAGACCCGGGACGACGGCCGCTTCGGCGTAAGGACCCAATCCGTAAAATCCGAATGACGGCAAGCCATGAAATACTAGAGAGGAAGGGAGAGGGATCATGTTTCACGAAGACCGATGCGACT
>DCVI01000148.1 GCA_002327315.1 Syntrophaceae bacterium UBA2192
GTGTATCCCGGCTCGATGAAATAAGTGATTTCAGCAGCCCGTTGAAACTCCCGGAGCGGGTGATAGGGCCGCAGGAAGGCAAAGCCGACGACACGGTCTGCGCTCTCCTCGTCCCGCACCGTGAAGGCAGGGTAGCCTTCCGTCAATGTAAGAAACTGGTCGAAGAGTCCATAGGGAACCTTCTTGTCCGGGTACGCCGCGAAGCTGTTCTCGATGTAGTAATTAAACAGGTCGATCACGGCCTCGCGGTCGCCTTCCCCCATCTTCTCGAAGCGGATCTCCATGGTGCTGGTCTATTCCGTCTATTCCGTCTATTCCGTCTGTTCTGTCTGTTCTGTCATTGCGAGAAGCGGAGCGACGAAGCAATCTCAAGAAATATCTCTGTCGTGGATCGCCACGCCTCAGAACATCCACCCTCACCCCAACCCTCTCCCCTCAAGGGATAGGGAGATTATGGAAGGAATTTGCTAGAGGCTCGGCTCGCGATGACCATCTTTCTTATGTCTTCACTCAGACACTTAGACACTAATACACTCAGACACTATTTTTCGTTCCTGCACCCTTGTCCCTGGTCCCTCATTCTCTCCCACCGGTCACTAAAAGAGTCCCAGCTCTTTCCCCAGCGCCTTGAACGCCGGCGGGAACTCAGGCTGGAAATTGAGGAAGAACGTCACGGGGTAGCCTGCGCCGACTTTCTTGCCAGCCTCCTGCAGGCCCGTCAAGAGCTGCGGAATGCCCTTGGCCGGCAGCGAAAAGACCATTTCGTCGTCCTGCGTGAGGGAAAAAACCCGGTCACCCATGCCGGGGACGGCGACGCGCGGCTTCTGCTCCTTGAACGGTGCGATCAGGTATTCGGCGCATTCGATCTTCCCGCCGAAGTTCCCGACAATCCGTTCCCCGTCCTGGTAGCTCCAGGCCTGGACGAACCGCATGATTTGTGCGGGGTTCCCGTAGAGCACAACGATGTCCGGATCGAAGGTCGCCCTGGCCAGCGGAGCGATGAGCAGGGCTGCATATTGGTCCTTGCCGAGACGGCAGATCGACATGCCTTCCCTCGTCCCCGTTTCCTCTGTCCTCGCATAAGCCCCCCCGCAGAAAAGCTTGCCGATGGCGGCCGCCGTGTCATCGGCATTGGTGAACCCGAAGGCGATGCCGGCAGGCACACAGATGAGGTCTTCCTTCGCTAGCCCCACCGTCCAGCCATAGAGCCGGGCCATCGACACAGCCTGGCAGACGGCGACGCGTTTGCCGAGCGCAACCGATGGCTGGCGGGTCTTTTCCGGGAAGGCCTTGTCCTTCAGGAACTTCACGGCCAGGGGCAAGGTTCTGAGCCTGACGTTGTTTCGCATAAACTCCGCCGCTTCCGCATAATTCTGTCCTGCCATCGCTCCCTCCTCCTTCGGTCTTGGGAATTGGATACTGGGAAATGGGCATCAACATGGAATCGAGCCGACAGCTTTCTGTGTATAACGCCTTTTTTGCCTGGCTGAAAGCAAAATTTGAAAAAGAAAATCCCCCTCGATCCCCCTTTACGAAAGGGGGAAGGAGGGGGACGACTCTTTCAGAAGCGAGGTACGAGGTTTGAGGTTCCAGGCGGCATGAAGAGTTTCTCTTTCTTTTCGCCTACACCCTATCCCCTACACCCTACACCCTGCCTTTAAAGCATTTCATAAATCCCCGCCGCGCCCATGCCGCCACCGATGCACATGGAGACCAGGCAGCGCTTGGCCTTGCGGCGCTTGGCCTCGTGGAGGATCTGCGCCGTGAGCTTGGCTCCCGTGGCCCCCAGGGGGTGGCCCAGGGCAATGGCGCCGCCGTTGGGGTTGATGTCGCCCTTCCAGTAGCGCTCCTCAATGCCGATGGACCGGCACGAGGCAATGGCCTGGGCGGCGAAGGCCTCGTTGATCTCGAAGAGATCGATGTCTTCGGGCTTGAGGCCGGCCAGCTTCAGGGCCTTCGGGATCGCCACGGCCGGGCCGATGCCCATCTCCTCGGGCGCGCAGCCTGCCACGGCGAAGACCGTCATCTTGGCCAGGGGCTTGAGGCCCAGGGCCTTGGCCTTCTCCGCCGTCATGAGCAGGGCGAAGGCGGCCCCGTCGGTCATCTGCGAGGAGTTACCCGCCGTCACGGACCCGCCCGCCTTGAAAGCGGGCTTGAGCTTCCCGAGGTCTGCAACCGTTGTCGGCCAGCGCACGCCGTCGTCCGTGTCGAAGACGACGGCCTCGCGGATGCGTTTTCCGCTTGCATCCTTCTTGTATTTCCAGGCCTGGATGGGGACGATCTCTTCCTTGAACTTGCCGGTCTTGATCGCCTCGGTGGCCCTGCGGTTGCTCTCCACGCCCATCTTGTCCTGGTCCTCGCGGGAAACGTTGTACTTGGCGGCGACGTTTTCCGCCGTGATGCCCATGGACACGTAGGTGTTGGGCCTGTTGCCCCAGTCGGGGTCAGGGCGGAACTGGCTCCCGCCCATGGGGATGTGGGACATGGTCTCGCAGCCACCGGCGATGATCACATCGGACCAGCCCGCCTGGATCTTGGCCGTCGCATCGGCGATGGCCTGCAGCCCCGAGGAGCAGAACCGGTTGATCGTCATCCCCGAGGCCTCGATGGGAAGACCGGCCCCCAGGGTGAGGACGCGTCCGAGGTTCATCCCCGTCTCGGCCTCCGGGAAGGCACAGCCGACGATGAGGTCATCGACGTCCTTGGGATCGAGCTGGGGAACTTTCGCCAGGAGCCCCTTGATCACCTGCAGGCCATACTCCTCGGCCCGGGTGGCGGCAAGCCCCCCTCTTCTATATCGCCCGCCAGCGCTCCTGACCGCTGCAACAATTACGGCTTCTTTCATGATATGCTTCCTCCCTTATTGAAAGAGACGGTTAAATTACTCCTTTAAGGTAAGAGGGTTCGAGGGTAAGAAGGTTGGAGAAGTGGGTGACCTCTGACTTCGGCTGACCCGAACTTCTCACCTTCTCAACTTCTCACCTTCTTCTTAGTTACGCAGCGGCTTGCCGGTGGACAGCAGCGACATGATCCGGTCCTGCGTCTTCTGCTCGCCGCAGAGGCTGAGAAAGGCCTCGCGCTCCAGGTCCAGGAGCTCCTGCTCCGTCACGTAGGTCCCCTCGGCACAGTCGCCGCCGGAGATGATGTGGCCGAGCTTGCGGGCGATGTGGAGATCGTAGTCGCTGATGTAGTTGCCGTGCCGCATGTTGTAGAGGACGGCCTCGCAGATCCCGCGGAAGTTCTCGCCCATGACGGGGACAAGCGCCGGCTTGGGGGGCCGGTAGAACTTCGAGAGCCCCAGCACGATCTGCTTGGCGTCGTTGAGCTGCTGGTCGCGGTTGATGCTCATCCCGTCGGTCTTGCGGACGTAGCCGAGTTCCTTGGCCTCCTCGGCGCTCGTGGCCACCTTGGCCGTGCCGATGTTCTCGAAGACCTTCCCGAAGTAGCCCTGCAGGTTGAGACCCTGCTCCACGACCCCCATGGGAATGCCTTCGGTGACCCGGACCATGAGTTCCTTGGTTCCGCCGCCTGCCGGGATGACGCCTGCGCCGACTTCGACCAGTCCGATGTAGGTCTCGGCCGCGGGCTGGCAGCGCGCCCCGTGCATGGCGATCTCGCAGCCGCCGCCCAGGGTGAGGCCGGCCGGCGCCGTCACGACGGGTCTTTCGCAGAATTTCAGGCGCATGTTGGCCTGCTGGAAGTCGTTGATCATCTTCTCGAGGATGTCCCAGTCACCCTTCTGGATGGCGACGAGCACCTTGAAGATGTTGGCGCCCACGGAGAAGTTGGCGCTCTGGTTGCCGATGACGAGGCCCGTGAAGTCCTTCTCCACGATGTCGCAGCTCAAAAAGAGCATCTGGATGACGTCCTCGTCGAGAGCGTTCATCTTGGTGTGGAACTCGAGGCAGGCAACTCCGTCGCCCATGTCGATGAGGCTCGCGCCGGCATTTTCCCGGATGATTTTCTTGCGCTCCTTCAATGCGGGCAAGATGATGATCTTCGGGCTCTCCGCGAGCTTCACGTAGTCCTTCTTCGCAAAGTCGTAGTAGTAGGTGCCGTCTTCCTTCTTCGTGTAGAAGGAGGGGAAGCCCGCCTTGAGCATCTCCTCGACCTTCTTGGGCACCTTCTTGCCCAGCTGCTTCATCGCCTCGACGGCTTCCTTGACCCCGATGGCGTCCCAGGTCTCGAAGGGCCCCAGCTGGTGGTTGTAGCCCCACTTCATGGCGTTGTCGATCTCCACCACGCTATCGGCGATCTCGGGGATGCGGTTGGCGGCGTAGATGAAGTTGTTGCAGAGATACTCGCGTGCCAGATCCGCCGCGGCGTCCTTTCCGTTGAAGACCATCCTGACGGTCTTCTCGACGGGGGCCTCGGACTTCTTGGCCGCACCGACGGACTCGAACTTGGGCTTGTTGGCGGGCACGTAGTCAATGGTCTTCACGTCGATGGCGAGCTTGAGCTTTTTGCCCTTGGCGTCCTTCGACTTTTTGTAGAAACCGCCCTTGGTCTTGTTGCCGAGCCACTTTTTCTGGATCATGGCCTTGACGAAATCCGGCGGCATGAAGAGGTCGCGGCTCTCGTCCTTGGGCAGGGCCTCGTAGAGGTTTGTCATGACATGGTAGGCCGTGTCGAGGCCAACGAGATCGATCGTCCCGAAGATGGCCGAGCGCGGCCTTCCCAGGGGGGCGCTGATGATGGCGTCGATGTCCTCGACCTTCATGCCCTTGGCGAGCATGAGGTTCATGGCGTTGGACATGTCGAAAACGCCGATGCGGTTGGCGATGAAGTTGGGCACGTCCTTGCAGACAACGACGCCCTTGCCCAGCACGTCCTCGCAGAAGCGGCTCACGTACTCGATCGCTTCCTTCTTCGTCTCCTCGCCGGGAATGATCTCGACGAGTTTCATGTACCGCGGCGGGTTGAAGAAGTGGATCCCCAGGAACCGCTCCTTCACGCTCTTGCCAAGGTTGGCCGAGATCTCGCCGATCCGGATGCCCGAGGTGTTGGAGGCCACGATGCAGTGGGGCTTCACGACCTTCTCCACCTTCGCGAAGAGGTCCTGCTTGATTTTCAGGTTCTCGACGACGGCCTCGATGACAAGGTCCACGCCGGCGAGCCACGCGAGGTTGTCCTCGAAGTTGCCGGCCTTGACCATCGCGGCGTTTCGCTTCGTGTAGAAGCTGGCCGGCTTGGCCTTGGTGGCTCCCTCGAGACCCCTCTGGGCGAAGCTGTTGCGCCACGCCGGGCTCTCTTTCGTCAATCCCTTTGCCTTGTCCGCCTCGGTCAGCTCGGGGGGCACGATGTCGAGGAGCAGGCACTGGATCCCCGCATTGGCCAGCTGGGCGGCGATGTTCGCCCCCATGACCCCCGCGCCTAAAACGGCTGCTTTTTTAATTTGAAACGACATATCATCCTCCTGGAGTCGTTGTTTCGTCTGTTCGGTCTATTCCGTCTATCCGGTCTGTTCCGTCTGTTCCGTCCAAATCCCCCCTGCCCCCCTTTACGAAAGGGGGGGGATTATTTTTTTCATCCCCCTTTGCAAAAGGGGGAAAGAGGGGGATTTCACTGGTCACTGGCCACTGGTCACTTCCCTTACACCGAGAAGCTCTCGTCGGCGATCTCGATGGGGGTGCGGTCGCCCGCCTTGATCCCCTCGGCCCTTCCCCGTACCGAAGTCAGGACGTTGACGGCAAAGAACTTGGCCGCCGCGATCTTGCCCTGGTAGAAGGCCACGTCGGGGTTGGCGTGGACCATCGCCCGCTGCTTGGCCTTGGAGCCTTTTGCGCCCGCCTCGGCGTAGATGGCGTTTAGCTTCTTCTGGGCGATGCCGGCGGCCTCCATGAGCAGGTAGCCTACGGCCACGTCGCCGAAGAGGTTCAGGTAAGGCGTCGCGTAGAGGATCGGGACGAGGAAACTCGCGCTCTTGCCGAGCTTGAAAAACTGGATCGTGAGATCCGTCAGGGCGTTCTTCGCCTCGGCAAGATAGTTGACGTAGGAGGACAACTCCGGGATCTCCTCGCGCACGGTCGCGATGGCGGCATCCATTTCCTTGGCGATGGCCAGCAGGTGCATGCCCTTCTTGATGCCCAGCTTGCGGCCTACCAGGTCGAGGGCCTGGATGCCGTTGGTGCCCTCGTAGATCTGGGTGATCTTGCAGTCCCGCATGTACTGCTCCACGGGGTACTCCGAACAGTAGCCGTATCCGCCGTAGACATCGATGGCTACCGAGCAGACATCGAGGGCGCGGTTCGTCACGTAGGCCTTGCAGACGGGGATGAGCAGGTCGGCGCGGCTCGCCCACTGCTGCCTTTCCTCCTTGCTTGCGGCCGCCTCCATCATGTCCTGGCAGAAGCTCGTGTAATAAAGAAGCGCCCGGCACCCCTCGACATGGGCCTTCATCCAGAGGAGCTGCCGCCGGATGTCGGCATGCCGGATGATGGGAACCTGCGGGGCTTCGGGGTTCTTGAACTCGAAGATCTCGGCGCCCTGGAGGCGCTGCTTGGCGTACTCAACGGCATGCTCGTAGGCCGCCGTGGCCGTCCCCAGGCCCTGGAGCCCTACCTCGATGCGCGCCTCGTTCATGAGGTTGAACATGATCTTCATGCCGTCGCGCTCCTTGCCCAGGAGCTCGCCCACGCACTTGCCCTCCTCGCCGAAGATCAGCATCGCCGTGGCGGATCCCTTGATGCCCATCTTGTGCTCGATTCCGCCCGTGGTGACATCGTTGTTGGGCCCGAGACTGCCGTCGGCCTTCACGCGGAACTTGGGCACGGCAAAGATCGAGATGCCCTTCGTCCCCGCGGGGTCGCCTTCGATTCGGGCGAGCACCGTGTGGATGTTGTTCGGCGTCAGATCATGATCGCCGCTGGAGATGAAGATCTTCGTGCCCTGGATGCTGTAGGTCCCGTCGGGAAGCCTTTTCGCCGTCGTCTTCAGGGAGCCCACGTCGCTGCCGGCGCCGGGCTCGGTGAGGCACATGGTGCCCCCCCACTCGCCGGTGTACATCCTTTCCATGTACTTCTTCTTCTGCTCCGGCGAGCCGTAGCGGTCGATGAGGCCGGCCGCGCCGTTGGTGAGCCCCGGGTACATGATGAGGGGGTAGTTGGCGGCCTGGAAGAACTCGTAGCAGGCCTGGGCGACGCTGTTGGGCATGCCCTGGCCGCCCGACTCGACACTTCGCATGCAGCACAGCCACCCGGCCTCGCAGAACTTCTTGTAGGCGTCGTGGAAGCAGGCCGGCACCTTGACCCTGCCCTTTTCGAGCTTGCACCCTTCCTTGTCGCCCTTGTCGTAGGTGGGCAGGAGGACCTCGACGGCCAGTTTCTCGGCCTCGTTGATCATCATGTCCACCGTTTCCTTGTTGTAATCGGCGTACTTCTCGGTCTCGAAGAGCTTTTCGATCCCGATCTGCTCGTAGAGCAGAAACTTCTGATCCCGCGTGTTCACCAGCATGTTACCCATATGTGTCTCCCCTCTTTGATGGAGTTCCTGGCAGGCGGTTGAAAACCACCCCGGACGGGCGCCTTTTGACGGCCTGCACTATTTTTCAAACGGCCCTGAGCCCTTTTATAAATACCTCGAGACCTTCCCGGAGCTGGGTGCGGACCCGTTCTTCCCGCGTCTCCTCCCTGCCCGAAAAGATGTGCAGGGCAATGATCCCGTTGAGAAGTCCCCAAAGGGCGTTGCGGCAGACCCGGATGTTGAGATCCGGCGGGAATTCCCCGCGGTTCACGCCCATCTGCAGGATCTGCTCGATGATGATGACGGTCTGGTTGGTGGATTTGACGATATGGTCGTTGATGTTGGGGGTGAAGTTGACGGGATTGTGCTGGAGCATGAAGTTCATGAAGATCCGGAACAGCTCCCTGTCGCTGAGAAAAAATGCCGCGTAGACATCGGCGTACTGACGGAGATTGTCGGAAGCGCTTTTCGACGTGTCCAGCAGGGTTTCCACCCGGTCGTGGAACTTGTCGATGTCCCGAAGCAGGATCTGGGCGTAGATCTCCTCCTTGCTCTTGAAGTAGAGGTAGATCGCCCCTTTGCTCAACTCGGCGCGCCGGGCGATGGTGTCCACCGTGACGGACCGGAACCCCTTCTCGAAGAATTCCTTCCGAGCCGCCCGCAAGATGGCGCTGCGCCGCTGCTCCTTCTCCCTCTCTCTTCTGCGTTCGGAACCCAAGGCCTCTCCCCCTGTCGTCCGCCCCGGCCGGTCACCGGGTACGCACATGAATGATGGTCATTAACTGACCGATGGTCATCAATACACCTCCTCCCGGCCCCTGTCAAGGGGAAAATATGTATTATTCTGTTCCCCTCCGCGCCTGCCCCCGCAGGCGCCACAAAGCCCGGAGAAGGCGGCAATCTTCCCTGTTGACTTCGATCGCATCCCTGTGTTACCAACCCTAAGATTTAGCGGTCATTCCATCGATTCTTGCTCACGTGCGAGGAGCCGGTTTTCAAGTCGAGAGGAGGACACTGTGACCCTGAAAGAGGTGCAAGATATTCTGGAGGCCGAGGTCCTTGTCGGTCGCGACCAATTGCAAAAACCCGTGAGGACCGCCTTCGCCGCAGACCTCATGAGCGATGTGCTCGCCTTCGCCAAACCGGACAGCCTCCTGCTCACGGGACTCACGAACCCCCAGGTGGTGCGGACGGCCGATATCCTGGACATCACCGCCATTATCCTGGTGCGCGGGAAGAAGCCCTCGGAGGAGACCGTCAAGCTTGCCGAAGAGCTGAAGATCCCCATCCTGTCGACACGGTACATCCTGTTCGAAACGTCGGGCCGCCTGCACGCCAAGGGGATCACAGGGTGTATCGAGAAGGTCGGCGGTGAGATGTAGAGATGCGGGAATCCCCGAAATTCGAGAAATCCTTCGACGTGGAGGGCGGCAGCTTTCAGAACGCGGGAAACGTATCGGGCCAGATCAAGAACATCCTGAAAGACCTCGGCGTCTCGACGGACATCGTGCGGAGGGTCGCCATCATCTGCTACGAATCCGAGATCAACATCGTCTCCTATGCCAAGAAGGGGACGATCACCCTGGCCGTGACCGACAATGCCGTGAAAATAGAGACAAAGGATGAAGGGCCCGGCATCCCGGATATAGACCTGGCCATGAAGGAGGGGTACTCCACGGCCACAGCCGCCGTCCGGGAGATGGGGTTCGGCGCCGGGATGGGGCTGGCGAACATGAAGAAATACTCCGACCATCTCATCATTACCTCCGAGGTGGGTGTCGGGACCTGCGTGAAGATGATGGTGATGAATTTCCCGAAACTTCTTCACCCCGATTTGCCCGTGGTGACGCTTTGAGGAGAGGAGTTCAGAAGTTGTGAAGCAGGGTTGCGACCCTGGTCAAAGCCTGAGAGGATGATCATGCAGCTTGAAACACTCGTCCGCGAATTAAAACTCAAAGTCTCCTGCGCCGAGGGAAGCATCAAGCGGGACGTCAAGGGGGGATACGTGGGGGATCTCCTTTCCGATGTGATGGCCAACAGCAAGGAAGGGGACATCTGGATCACGCGCCAGGTACACCAGAATATCGTGGCCGTGGCAAGCCTCAAGGACCTCGCCGGGATCGTCCTGATCCAGGGCAGCGAGCCTGCCCACGACACGGCCGCCAAGGCCGACGCGGAGGGCATCCCGATCCTCGTGACGGACCTGCCGGCCTTCGAGATCGTCGGTCAAATATATAAATTGATCAAGCCGTGAAATTATAGTACAGGAACGGGCCGAAAAGGAACGTTCCTTTTTTTTGGGTTTTTTGCCGTGACCGGCCGCAGCAGGCCGTGACCCGGGGAGAGCGGCAGCAGCCCGCAAGGGGTTCCGCTGATGATCAGGGAGTTCCGATGTGATTTCCACATTCACACCTGCCTTTCACCCTGTGCTGACCTCGACATGTACCCCCGGGCCGTCGTCGCGATGTCGCTAGCGCGCCGCCTCGACGTCATCGCCATCTGCGACCACAACGCATCGGAAAACGTCCCCTACGTTATCAAGGCCGCGAAAGGGACGGGGCTTACCGTCTTTCCCGGCATGGAGATCATGAGCAGCGAAGAGGTGCACGTCCTCGCGCTCTTTGACAAGCAGGAAAATCTGGTCATGCTGCAGGACGTCGTTTACCGGAACCTGCCCGGGAAAAACGACGAGGAGCGCTTCGGCTGCCAGGCTATCGTCAACGAGCACGACGAAGTGGAGAGGTTGAGCGAGCGGCTGCTGATCGGGGCAACGGTGCTTCCGCTGCAGCGGATCGTCAGCGAGATCCAGGGCCTTGGCGGGCTCGCCGTTGCGGCCCACATCGACCGGGAAAGCTTCGGCCTGCTCGGGCAGCTCGGGTTCGTTCCCGAAGGCCTCCCCCTGGATGCCCTCGAGATCTCCCGCCGGACGGGACTCGCCGAAGCGCGGCGCCGTTACCCGGAGCTGGCGCGCTTTCCGATGATCGAGTCCTCCGATTCCCACATCATCGCCGACATCGGAAAGGGAGTGACCCGGGCGTTCATGGAGGAGGCCACGACGTCGGAGCTGAAGATGGCCTTCGAGAAGAAAAGCGGCCGCTGCATCCTGGAGTGAGAGAGTGCTCGAGCTGGCGCTTCACATCCTGGACATCGTCGAGAATTCCGTCCGCGCCGGGGCGACCCTCGTCCGTATCCTCATCCGGGAAAACCGGGCGAAGGATCTCTTCCTGATGCGCATCACGGACAACGGCAGCGGCATGACCCCGGAAGAGCGGCAGCGGGCCCTGGACCCCTTTTACACGACGAAAAAGGTCCGTCGGGTCGGCTTGGGTCTCCCGATGCTCTCCGACGCGGCAGACAGGACGGGCGGGAAGATGACCCTGCGCTCAAAGCCGGGCACGGGAACGGTGGTCGAGGCCGCTTTCGGATTGAGCCACATCGACCGGCAACCCATGGGAAACATCGTATCGACGCTGATCACGATCATCGTGGGCAACCCGGGGATCGATCTTTTATACAGGCACGAGGTGGACGGCAGGAGCTACCTGCTGGACACGAAGGAGATTAAAAAAGAACTGGAGGATGTGCCCCTGAATCACCCCGAGGTGACAGGCTTTCTCCGTGAGCACATCGCGGAGGGCTTGAGCGACATCGGGGCGGCGGCCTGACACCCCCCTGAGAGAGGAGAAATTCCATGAACACCGGCAACAGCGATTTACTCAAAGAGTTCACCGCCGAACAGGTGGCAAAGCTGGACGGGATCATCGCCCGCTTCAAGGGGAAGCCCGGCGGCCTCATCCCCGTCCTGGAGGAGGCCCAGGTGACCCTGGATTACCTCCCCATCTCGATCCAGAAGAGGATCGCCGCGGGGCTGAATGTGCCGCTGGCGCAGGTCTACGGCGTCGTCACCTTCTATTCCTTCTTCACGATGAAGCCGCGCGGCAGGCACACGGTCCGGGTCTGCCTCGGCACGGCCTGCTACGTCCGCGGCGGGAAGACGATCGCCGAGAGCCTCGTGAAGGAATTCAACGTCACGGAAGGCGAGACGACACCGGATCGGCGGTTCACCTACGAGACGGTCCGCTGCCTGGGGGCCTGCGGCCTGGCGCCCGTCATCGTCGTGGACGATAACGTCCACGGCCGGATCAAGACGCAGAAGATGAAATCGGTTCTGGATGACTACCAATGAAAACAGGCTTCAGGCTTCAGGCTTCAGGATAAGAAAGAAATCATCGCGTAACCACCTTGAGTGCCTAACGCCCGGCGCCTAACGCCTCATGCCCAGAGATGAGGAACGCATATGACAAAGCTGAAGATCGAAGATCTCAAGAAGATCAAGGAAAAGGTCCACTCCCAGACGGCCCTGCGCGAGGGCGGGCAGCGGGCCAAGGTGACCGTCCACATGGGAACCTGCGGCATCGCATCGGGTGCGCGCGAGGTGCTCAACGCTCTCATGCGCGTCATCGAGGAGACCGGCGTGTCGGACGTCAACATCACCACGTCGGGCTGCATGGGGCTGTGCAGCCGCGAGCCCCTCGTCACCGTCGAGCTGCTCGGCAAGGAGCCCATCAAGTACGAGAAGATGGACGAAATGAAGATGCGGCAGGTCTTCAAGCGCCACGTCATGGAAGGCGAGATCCAGACGCCCTTCGTGCTTGCGAAGGGGGCTGAAATCGTTCGTTAGGGAAGCAAATACCCATTCCCTGCTGTAGAATTTTTCGAGGGGAGGAACAGAGTTCATGAAAGTTTTTCGCTCGCACTTACTGGTCTGCGGGGGGACGGGCTGCCACGCTTCGGGCAGCATCGCCATGAAGAAGGCCCTCGTCGACGAGCTCACCAAGCGTGGCCTTTCGGAGGAGATCAAGATCGTCGAGACGGGCTGCAACGGCTTCTGTGCCCAGGGGCCCATCATCGTCGTCTACCCCGAAGGCATCATCTATATGAATATCCGGACCGAAGACGTCCCCGATCTCGTCGAGGAGCACTTCGTCAAGGGCCGCCCCCTCGAGAGGCTCTTCTACAAGGAGCCAGGCAAGGAGGAGCGGATCCCCTCCATGCAGGAAATCCCCTTCTTCGCCCTTCAGGACCTCCGGGTTCTGCGCAACCGCGGCCTCATCGACCCGGAAAACATCGAGGAATACATCGCCCGGGACGGCTACTCCGGCATGGCGAAGGCACTCACCGAGCTGAAGCCCGAGCAGATCGTCCAGGAAGTCCTCAAGTCGGGCCTGCGCGGCCGCGGCGGCGCGGGCTTCCCCACGGGGCTCAAGTGGCAGTTCGCTTCACGCTCGCCCGGGGAGACGAAGTACGTGCTCTGCAACGCCGACGAGGGCGACC
>DCVI01000149.1 GCA_002327315.1 Syntrophaceae bacterium UBA2192
GGAGAGGGAGATCAGGGTAGTGATCTTTCCGAGGCGTTATCGGCAGGCGTGCGGCACAAATCCCTTGCATCGCTTCGCCCCCTCTGCTACTTCCTTTCCATGGATCTCTTTTCGACCCGCGAGATTCTGACCGTCACGGATCTCACCCGGCAGGTCCAGGACGTCCTGGAGGCCACCTTCGATCAGCTCTGGGTCGAGGGAGAGATCTCCAACCTCCGCAGGCCCGCCTCGGGCCATCTCTACTTCACCATGAAAGACGAGGAAAGCCAGATCCGGGCGGTGCTCTTCCGGCCCGTCGCCCGGGCGCTCAAATTCGACCTCGAAGACGGCATGCACATCGTCTGCCGGGCGCGGATGAACGTCTACAGGCCCCGCGGCGAGTACCAGCTGATCCTGGACTACGCCGAGCCCAGGGGCGTGGGCGCCCTGCAGATCGCCTTCGAGCAGTTGAAAGCCAAGCTGCAGGCCGAGGGGCTCTTCGATCCCGTCCACAAGAAGCCCATCCCCTGGCTGCCCTCGCGGATCGGGGTTGTCACCTCGCCGTCGGGCGCCGTCATCCGGGACATCCTCAATATCACAAAGCGCCGCTTTCCCTCCGTGGGCATCCTCATCGCCCCCGTGCGGGTGCAGGGCGCCGAGGCCCCCGCCGAGATCGTCGAGGCCCTCCATCACCTTAACGAGCTGCCCGGCATCGACGTGATCATCGTAGCGCGGGGCGGGGGATCGCTCGAGGACCTCATGGCATTCAACAACGAGGGTGTTGCGCGGGCCATCTTCGCCTCGCGCGTCCCCGTCGTATCCGCCGTGGGGCACGAGATCGACTTCACCATTGCCGACTTCGTGGCCGACCTGCGGGCGCCCACCCCTTCGGCGGCAGCCGAGCTCGTCGTTCCCATGCGAAGCGAGCTCACCCAGCAGATCCGGGCGCTCACCGCGCGGCTCGTAAGCGGCGGAGAGAGACTCCTGAAGCTCCGGAAGGACCGACTGGAAGCGCTTGCCGAGCGGGTCCGCGACCCCAGGCGCCGCCTGGTCGACCTGCGGCTCAGTCTTGATGAGCGGTTCAACAACCTCAGCGCCTCCCTCATCCGCAGGGCGCGCACCGAGCGTGACCGGTTGCGCCAATTCGAGACACATCTTCAGTACCTGAGCCCGGGGGTGAAGCTGGCAAACCTTACCTTTGTGCTTGATAATATAAAGAAAAGCATGATAACGGGTATCTTCCGCCAGATGGAAGCCCTGCGGACGAGGCTTGCGGGCCGAACGGCCCTGCTGGACAGCCTCAGCCCCCTGGGGGTACTTGCCCGTGGATACGCCGTCGCCCGGACGATGCCCGAGGGGCGGGTGATCCGGGATTCAAAAGAACTGTCAGCGGGGGACCCCGTTGGCATAAATGTTGCGAAAGGTCGGTTCGATGCCGTCGTCACCAAGATCGAAGAAGAATGACGCCATGGCAGAGGCCAAGTTCGAGGACGCCCTGGCGACGCTTGAGGAGATCGTCCGGAAGATGGAGCAGGGCGAGCTGACACTCGATGAATCCCTGGCCTCCTTCGAGGAGGGGATCCGCCTGGCGAGGCTTTGCTCCAGGAAGCTCGACGAGGCCGAACGAAGGATCGAGATCCTTCTCAAAAAGGAGGGCGAGACGGAGGTCAAGCCCTTCAAGCCCGAACCGGAAGGAGATGACCACTAACCCCATTTCCATGGACGAGTACCTCGAGACGCGGAAGACCCTCGTCGATCAGGCCCTCGAGCTTTACCTTCCCGCCGAGACCTGCGAGCCTCCCGTGATCTTCAGGTCCGCCCGCTACAGTGTGTTTGCCGGGGGGAAGCGCCTTCGCCCGATCCTCTGCATCGCAGCCGCCGAGGCCGTCGGCGGCCCGATCGACGCCGTCATGCCCACGGCCTGCGCGCTCGAGCTCATCCACACCTACTCCCTCATTCACGACGATCTCCCGGCCATGGACAACGATGACTACCGCCGCGGCAAGCCGACGAGCCACAAGGTCTTCGGCGAGGCCGTCGCCATTCTGGCGGGCGATGCCCTGCTCACCGATGCCTTCCGCATCATCGCGGGGCGGACGCCGGCTGGCGCCGTGACGGCGGAGAAGCTGCTGCAGGTGATCCAGGAGGTGGCGCTCGCGGCGGGCTGGTTCGGCATGGTAGGCGGCCAGGTCGCGGACATCGAGTCGGAAGGGAGGGCGCCCGAGGAGAAGACGCTCAACTTCATTCACACGCGAAAGACGGGGGCCCTGATCACGGTGTCGCTCCGGGCCGGGGCCATCCTTGGAGGGGCGGACGACGATGCGCTCGACGCGCTGACGGAATACGGACGCCACGTGGGGCTTGCGTTTCAGATCGCCGATGATATCTTGAATGTCGAAGGCGACGCGCAGGCCCTGGGCAAGGGCACCGGAAGCGATCAGTCCCGGGGGAAGCTCACGTACCCCGCACTCGTCGGGGTCGAGACCTCCCGCCGGGTTGCCGCTCAACTCGTGGGAAAGGCACTCGCGGATCTCAGCGTGCTGGGTGAGCGGGCCGATCCCCTCAGGGGGATCGCACGGTTCATTGTGGACAGAAGAACATAATCCCCCTCTTTCCCCCTTTTGCAAAGGGGAATGAAAGGGGGCTTTGGCAGCACAGCTACACAGAACAGGTTAAACAAAGCATGCTGGAAAAAATCAATTCACCGGCCGACATCAAGCTGCTCCGCCGGGAGGAGCTGGAGATCCTGGCGGAGGACATCCGCAGGGTCATCATCGAGACCTGCTCCAAAAACGGCGGCCACCTCGCCCCCTCGCTGGGCACCGTGGAGCTCACCCTTGCCCTCCACTACGTCTTCGACGCCCCCCGGGACAAGATCGTCTGGGATGTGGGTCACCAGGCCTACGCCCACAAACTGATCACGGGGCGACGGGACCGGTTCCACACGCTGCGAAAAAGCGGCGGTGTCTGCGGCTTCCCGCGGCGCGAGGAGAGCATCTACGACGTCTTCAGCGTGGGCCACAGCAGCACCTCGATCTCGGCTGCGGCCGGGATCGCCGAGGCGCGCTGCCTCAAGGGCGAAAGCTACAAAGTCGTCGCCGTCATCGGCGACGGGTCCATGACGGCCGGNNGCGGGGCAGGCGGATGTGCCGCTGATCGTGATTCTCAACGACAACGAGATGTCGATTTCGCCCAACGTGGGCGCCCTGTCGGCCTACCTCAACGAGGTCATGACGGGCCGCCGCGTCACCAGGCTTCGCAACGACGTCAAGCAGTTCCTTCGGGGCATCCCCAACGTGGGCGAGCAGATGGTCAAGCTCTCCCGCCAGGCCGAGGAGGCCCTCAAATCCTTCCTGACCCCCGGGGCCTTCTTCGAGGAGCTGGGTTTCGAGTACGTGGGGCCCCTGGAGGGGCACCGTCTCGACCGACTCATCACGATGCTGCGCAACGTCAAGGAACACAACCGCCCCGTGCTCGTCCACGTGCTGACGAAGAAGGGCAAGGGGTATCCTTTTGCCGAACTGGAGCCGACGAAATTCCACGGCATCGGTCCCTTCAACGCCCGCACGGGCGATGTCGTCAAGGATGCGAGCGGCATCCCCAGCTACACGGAGGTCTTCGGCCGGACGATGATCAAGCTCGCCCGGGAAAACCCGAAGGTCGTGGCCATCACGGCGGCCATGTGCAGCGGGACGGGGCTCGATGCCTACGCGAAGGAGTTCCCCGAGCGCTTCTTCGACGTGGGGATTGCCGAGCAGCACGGCGTGACCTTTGCCGCGGGAATGGCGACGGAGGGGATCGTCCCCGTCGTGGCCATATACTCCACCTTCATGCAACGGGCCTACGACCAGGTGCTGCACGACGTCTGTCTCCAGAAACTCCCCGTGGTGCTCGCCATGGACCGCGGCGGCATCGCGGGCGACGACGGCGCGACCCACAACGGCGTCTTCGACTTCTCGTACCTGAGATCCATCCCGAACATCGTCGTCATGGCGCCCAGGGACGAGAACGAGCTGCAGCACATGCTCAAGACGGCCGTCGAGTGCGGCGGGCCCGCCTCGGTGCGCTACCCCCGCGGCAAGGGCTTGGGCGTGTCCCTCGACGAAACCCTGAAATCCATCGAGATCGGCAAGGCCGAGATTCTCCAGGAAGGCGCCGACGTGGCCATTTTCGCCATCGGCTACACGGTGCAGCCGTCCCTGGATGCCGCAAGGCGGCTGCGCGAGGAAGGAATCGATGCCACCGTGGTCAACTGCCGCTTCGTGAAGCCCCTGGACGAGGAGCTCCTGAGCCGCGTGGCATCCGCAACGGGGAAGGTCCTCACCGTGGAGGAGAACGTCCTTGCGGGCGGCTTCGGCAGCGCGGTTCTCGAAATGCTCGAGGAGAAGGGCCTCTCCGGCATCGAGGTGAAGCGCCTCGGCATCCGCGACGAGTTCGTCGAGCACGCAACCCAGGCGGAAATGCGGCACCGTTACGGCATCGACATGGAAGGAATTCTCGAGGCCGCCCGGAAGCTTGCTGGACCCGCGAAGCCGGCGCTGCGGGAAGTAGTGGCAAAATGACAATGAAGTTAGGAAGAGCGGAAGAGCAGAAGAGCGGAGCAAGAAAAAGGAAGAAGGCGATGATCTTGCTCTTCTTGTCTTTGATTCCGTCCGATCTTCCGATCCTCCGATCTTCGTATATTCGGAGCCTGAGGACTCAGGCAGGGCTTTAGCCCTACTCCTGCCGTCTGCCACCCAATGAAAGAAAAATCCCCCAAAATCAGGCTGGACGTGCTGCTCGTGGACCGGGGCCTTGTTGCGTCCCGGGAGCGGGCGCGGGCCCTCATCCTGGCGGGCGCCGTGCTCGTCAACGAGGAGCCCGTCGACAAGGCGGGAGCCCTCATCGCCGAGGAGGCGGCTGTCCGGATCCGGGGCGAGGATCACCCCTACGTGAGCCGCGGCGGCGTGAAGCTCAAGGGGGCCCTGGACGCCCTGAACATCCGGGTCGACGGGTTTTCGGCCCTCGACGTGGGCGCCTCGACGGGAGGCTTCACGGACTGCCTGCTGCAGGAGGGGACCCGGAAGGTCTATGCCGTCGATGTGGGCTACGGGCAGATCGCCTGGAAGCTGCGCAACGACCCCCGGGTCGTACTCTTCGAGCGAACCAATATCCGGCACTTCCAGGGCGTGGGGGTCGAGGAGCCCGTCGACATCGCAACGATCGACACGTCCTTCATCTCGCTGAGGCACGTCATCCCGTCCGTGCTCCGGTTCGTGAAGGATGGCGGGATGATCCTTGCCCTTGTCAAACCGCAGTTCGAGGTGGGGAAAGGCGAGGTGGGCAAGAAGGGCGTCGTCCGGGACCCGGCGGTCCATCTCCGGGTGGTGGGGGAACTGGCTGCCTTCTTTGTGGAACAGGGCCTGTCCGTCCGGGGGACCTGCGAGTCGCCGCTCACGGGCCCCGAGGGGAACCGGGAATTTTTTATCTTTGCCGTCAAGGAATGAGAAGGTAAGAAGGTGAGAAAAAGAGGCTGAGGCCTGCCTCTTCTCATCCCGATACCCGATACCCGATAGTCATGATCAAACGTTTCGTCAAAAATATCGAGATCCGGCTGGCCGAGACGGCGGGGTTCTGCATGGGCGTCCGGAGGGCCGTCGACATGGTCCTCGATATGGCCCAGCACAAGGGTGACCGCAAGATCTACACATTCGGGCCCCTCATCCACAACCCCCAGACGGTGGAACTTCTCAAGAAGCGCGGCATCATTCCCCTGAAGGATCTTGACGGGATCGAGGAAGGGACGACCGTCGTCATCCGGGCCCATGGCATTTCGCCCCGGGAGCGCGACACCCTCAAGAGAAAGGGGGTCATGATCGTCGACGCCACCTGCCCGAAGGTGGGGCGTGTCCAGTCGGTCATCAAGAAACACGCCGCCCAGGACTACCGCATCGTCATCGTGGGCGACGCCGAGCATCCCGAGGTGAACGGCCTTTTGGGTTATGCCGGCGGCCGGGGCAGTGTCGTCAGCAGGCTCGAAGACGTGGACCGCATGCCCGCCATGGAGAAGGTCTGCGTCGTGGCCCAGACGACGCAGAGCCTCGACGAGTACCGGGCCATCGTGGAGAAGATCCGCAGGCGCGTCCCCGAGACGGTCGTCTTCGACACGATCTGCGACTCCACGGAGAAGCGCCAGGCCGAGATCAAGGAACTCGCCTGTGCCATGGATGCCGTTTTCATCGTCGGGGGACGCAACAGCGCCAACACCCATCGCCTGGCCCAGATCTCCGAGTCCATGGGCACGCCCACCTTCCACATCGAAACGGCCGAGGAGATCCGCGAGGTGCCGCTCCAGAAGTACAACCGCATCGGGATCTCCGCCGGGGCCTCGACGCCCAACTGGATCATCGAGCGCGTCGTTGACACGATCCAGAACGCCCGGCTCGGGGCCGATGCGCGGGGATGGCTTGTCAACCTGTGGCTTGCCTCCGTCGGGACAGACGTCTATGCCGCCATCGGGGCCGCCTGCCTGGCGCTTGCCGCCCAGTATCTCCAGGGGGTCTCCTTCAGCATCCTGCAACTCCTCATGGCGGCCTCCTACGTGTTCTCCGTCCACACCCTCAACCGCTTCGTCGACCGGGAGGTGAGCGGCCTCAGGGGGACCTTTCGCGAGGAGGCCTACGCGAAGCACGCACGGCTTTATGTCGTCATGGCCTTTCTTTCCATGCTCCTGTCGCTGGGGCTTGCCTACCTGATCGGGCTTTTGCCCTGGCTCTTGCTCGCCCTCATCTCCATCGTGGGGGCCCTTTACAATATGCGCGTCTTCCCGACGGGCTGGCGCTTCCGCAGACTGCGGGACCTGCCCGGCACGAAGAACTTCTTCATGGCAGCCGCCTGGGCCCTCGTCATTGCCGTTGTCCCCTATATGGATTGGCCGATCGAAGTCTCGGCGGACATGGCCGTGGCCGCGCTGTTTATCTTCTCGATCGTCTTCGTCCGGTCGGCCCTCTCGGACCTCATCGAGATCCAGAGCGACCGCCTGCTGGGGCGCGAGACCATCCCCGTCGTCATCGGCGAGGACAGGACCCGGAAGCTCCTCAACGTGATCTCGATATTCCTCGCGCTGCTGCTCGTCCTTTCCTATCCGCTCAAGTGGACGACTTCTCTCAGTTTCACACTGTTCCCCTGCGTATTTTACATGTGGATTTGTTTCGAGCTTTGTGATAGAAAAACGGCGCTTTCCGCGGCCGTGATCAACGGACTGCTGGAAACCAACTATATTCTCGCGGGGTTATGCACGGTCGGTTGGCTTGTTGCCCTCCGACTGCTCACGTGAGGACAGGGGGAAAACCCTTGAGAAGGATTCACGGACCGGCCCGGGTCATTCTGGCGGTATGGGTCGTCTGGCTCATTGCCGGCTGTGGGGGCCTGCGGTTGGTGCAGACGGCCGACGAGGCAAAGGACTTTCACCCGAAGACGATCGGGGTGCTGCCCGCCGACGTGGGTATTTACAAGGACGCCGAGGGGAAGATCGACGGCATCATCACGGATGTGCTTGTCAGGACGAAGTGGTTCCAGACCGTCGTCGGCGGCGAGGACATCCGCAAGCAGATCGAGGCGAACCCCGAGCTCAAGAAGTCCGTTGACGTCTACCTGGCAAAGCTCCGGGAGCTCAACTTCTCCGACCCCGAGCTCTGCAAGGTGATCAGTGAGCTTTGCGGGATCGAGGCGATCCTCATCCCCACCGTCGATGTGTGGGAGTACACGATGCTCGGCGGCGACAAAATCGCGCGGGTGGGGATCTCGATGAAGCTGATCGACACGAAGACGGGCAAGACCATGTGGAGGGCCGGCCACCTGGTCTCTGAGGATTACCTGTTCCTGAAGCCGGAGCTCGCCAACATGGGCCGATCGATGGCACGGCAGATGATCGACCAGATGCCGCACTGACGAAGCGGCGCTTCGTCAGTGAGTGACCGGTGACCAGTGACCAGTGACCGGTGAAAGAGCCGCTACGCGGCAATGGACAGAGCACGTTTCGTGATTATATTAGAGGCTGGATAGCGGGCATACGGGACGATCGGTCCGATTTTTTATTCCCATTACCCAATGCCCAGTGCCTGTTGCGACGCGAGGAGCAATATGATGAAAGAAAAAGTCCAGGCGGCACTCGATCAGGTTCGGCCCAACCTTCAGCGTGACGGCGGCGATGTGGAGCTGGTGGATGTAACCGAGGACGGGATCGTCAAGGTCAGGCTCACCGGCCGCTGCCACGGATGCCCCATGTCCCAGATGACCCTGAAGATGGGCATCGAACGTTTCCTGAAGATGAACGTCCCGGAGGTGAAGACCGTCGAGTCCGTCTAGGGCCGCGACCGTCACACCGGCTAACGAATATTTACACGGAGGATTTATCGGAAATGGCATACATCATCACAGATGAATGCATCGCCTGCGGGAGCTGCGAGAATGAGTGCCCCGTCGAGGCGATCAGCGAAGGGGACGAGAAATACGTCATCGACGCCAACCTCTGCACCGATTGCGGGGCCTGCGCAGATGTCTGCCCCGTCGAGGCCATCAACCCCGGCGACGAGGAATAGACCCGCAGAACCGGCTGTTTGAAACGAGGGGAGCGGAACCCGTCAAAAGGGTTTCCCCTCTTTCTTTTTTGTGGCCGGAGGCGCAACGGAAAAATCACTACCCTGTTCGTCCTGAAAGGAATGCCGATCGGTCATGGCGGGATGGTTCATCACCTTTGAGGGCGTCGAAGGGTCCGGGAAAACGACCCAGATCCGGCTCGCGGGGGAATTCCTGCGGGAGAAGGGTTTCCCGGTCTTCATGACCCAGGAGCCCGGCGGCACGCCGCTGGGGGAGCGAATCCGCGAGATCCTGCTCAACCGCGGCGGATTCGACATCTCGGGCGAGGCGGAGGTTTTCCTCTTCGCAGCGGCCCGGGCCCAGCATGCCGATGCCGTCATCCGGCCCGCCCTCGAGAAGGGGCAGGTCATTCTCTGCGACCGCTTTTCCGATGCCACCATCGCCTACCAGGCCTACGGCCGGGGGCTTCCCCTGGAGGCCGTCCGGGAGATCTGCCGCTCCGCCTCGCGGGGGCTTTCGCCCCGCCTCACTCTCCTTTTCGATCTTCCCGTGGAAAAGGGCCTCGAGCGGGCATTTCTCCGCATCGCCGGTCGCGAGGAGGCCAACCGCGAGGACCGCTTCGAGCGCGAGAACCTCGATTTCCACCGACGCATCCGCGAGGGTTACCTTACCATCGCCCGGGAAGAGCCCGGCCGGGTGAAGATCGTCGACGCCTCGCGAGATATCGAGTCCACCCGGATCGAGGTCCGCGCCATCCTCTCGTCTTTTCTGGGGGTCTGACCCATGAGCTTTTCCTCGATCTACGGCCAGAAAGGACCCATCGCCGTCCTTCAGAGCGCCATCGGGAAAGAGCGGGTCCCCCACGCCTTTCTCTTTTACGGGGCCGAGGGCATTGGCAAGCGCACAACGGCCCTCGTCTTTGCCAAGGCCCTCAACTGCGAAAAGGGCGGCGCCGATGCCTGCGACGCCTGCACCTCCTGCCGGAAGATCGAAAGCGGCAACCACCCCGACATCCTCATCATCGAGCCCGAGGGCCAGTTCATCAAGGTGGCCGACATCAAGGGGTTGCAGGACAGGATGCGCTTCCGGCCCCTCGAGGGGGCCAGGCGCGTCGTGATCATCGACGATGCCGAGCGCATGAACATCACCTCGGCCAACTCGCTCCTCAAGACCCTCGAAGAGCCCTCGCCCACGAACGTCTTCATCCTCGTCACGTCGCGGCCGCACCTGCTGCCCCTGACCATTCCGTCGCGGTGCCACCGCCTGCGCTTCAACCCCGTGCAGCGCGACATCATTGCCGCCTTCCTGGAAAAGGAACATGCGCTTGCCTCCGACAAGGCCCTCATCCTGGCCGCCTCGGCCGGGGGGAGCATCGGCCGGGCCCTGAGCCTGCACAAGGGGGACTACCTTGTCCTGCGCGACTCAATCCTGGGCCGGATCTCGAAGGGGATCCTCGACCCGCTGGGCTGCCTCGCCCTGGCAGGAGAGCTTGCCGGAGACCGGGAGGACATCCAGGAGGCCCTCGACATCCTGAAGACCTGGTACCGGGACCTGCTCGTCTTCAAGGAAACGGGGCGCGCCGAGGCGCTCATCAACCGGGATCATGCGGGCGACATCGGGCGCCTGGCGGGCTTCACCGACGTGGAGGGGATCCTCCGGGGCATCCGGGCGATCGATCGTGCCGCGGCGGCCATCGAGCGCAACGTGAATAAACCATTGACTTTGGAGACGATGGTCTTTACATTGTTTGCCAACAAGGCCAATTTCGTTGAGGATTCCCGCCGACGCCGCACAGGCCGATAAGGGTGGGAAGGTGAAATAGACGTGAGACATATCGTAGGCGTCCGGGCGGAGAAGGAAGGGCGAGTGCTCAACTTCCAGACCTCGGACGAAACTTTGAAAAAGAACGACACGGTCATCGTCAACACGGAGAACGGGCCGAGCGTGGGGATTGTGGCGACGGACAGCAAGGCCGTCCCCCTGCACCTGCTCCCGACGGATATCCGGAACATCGTCCGGAAGTGCACCGATGAGGACCTCCGGGTGCTGGAGCAGAACCAGAAGCTCGAGCGCGACGCCCGGGAGTTCTGCTTCGGGCGCATCCGCGAGCGGGGCCTCCCGATGAAGCTCATCAGCGTGGAGTGCCTCTTCGACCGCAGCAAGCTCATCTTTTTCTTTACCGCCGACAACCGCGTCGATTTTCGAGAGCTGGTGAAGGACCTCGTCCAGAGGTTCAAGACACGGATCGAACTGCGCCAGATCGGGGCCCGCAACGAATCGCGGATTTTCGGCGGCCTCGGGGTCTGCGGCCAGAAGATCTGCTGCACCAACTTCCTTTACAACCTCGACCGAGTGTCCGTGAAGATGGCAAAGGAGCAGAACATGCCGCTCAACCCGGAGAAGATATCGGGCTTGTGCGGCCGGTTGATGTGCTGCCTGGCCTTCGAGTACGACTCGTACCTGGACATGAAACGCGGGATGCCCAAGTGCGGCAAGCGGGTCGGAATCGCCCAGGGGGGATCGGGAAAGGTGATCCGCCAGAACATCCTCAAGGGCACCCTGGCCGTCTACACCGAGGAGGGAGAGGAAGTCGAGGTCGAGATCAAGGATCTCAGGGAGCCCCAGCCCTTGCCGGGCCCGGCAGCCGAAGGGCCGCCGCCCAGAGGCCCGAGAAACGGGGGCCGGGGAAAGCGCTGACATTCCCTGCCTCGATCCGCCGCCCCGCCTCACCGGGGGCACACCCCGCCGATATTCCGACAATACCATAAGGCTCTGGAACAAGGAGGCACCGTGAACGCCCAGAAGGTCTTTTACGTCACGACACCCATCTACTACGTCAACGCCTCGCCCCATATCGGGCATGCCTACACGACGATCGTGGGCGACGTCATGTCCCGCTTCTACCGCATGTCGGGCTACGACGTCTTCTTCATGACGGGCACCGACGAGCACGGCGACAAGATCGCCGAGGCGGCCCGGAAGAACAACGAGACGCCCAAGTCTTTCACCGACCGGATCAGCGCCCAGTTCCGCAACCTCTGGCCCCAGCTTGCCGTAACCAACGACTACTTCATCCGCACTACCGACGAAAACCACGTCAGGACGGTCCAGTACATTCTCCAGAAGGTCTACGACTCGGGCGACATCTACTTCGGCGAGTACGGCGGCCACTACTGTGTGGGCTGCGAGCGTTTCTACACGGAGACGGAACTCGTTGATGGCAAGTGCCCCGACCACCAGACGGAGCCCGAGTTTCGCAAGGAGAGCAACTACTTCTTCAAGATGAGCAAGTACCAGCAGTGGCTCATCGGCTACATCCACGACAACCCCGACTTCATCCGGCCCGAGCGCTACCGGAACGAAGTGCTCGCCTTCCTGCAGCAGCCCCTGGAGGACCTCTGCATCTCGCGGCCCAAGACGCGCCTGACCTGGGGCATCGAGATCCCCTGGAACAAGGAGTACGTCACCTACGTCTGGTTCGACGCGCTGATCAACTACGTCACGGGCATCGGCTACCCCGACGGGAAGGATTTCGGCAAGTACTGGGCCGCCTCGGAGCACCTCATTGCCAAGGACATCGTGAAACCCCACGGCATCTACTGGCCCACGATGCTCAAATCCGCCGGGATCGGGCCCTACAAGAATCTGAATGTCCACGGCTACTGGAACGTGGATGCGAGCAAGATGTCCAAGAGCCTGGGCAATGTCGTGCGGCCCCTGGATCTCAAGGACAAGTACGGCCTGGATGCCTTCCGCTACTTCCTGCTTCGCGACATGGTCTTCGGGCTCGACTCGAGCTTCAGCGAGGAGGCCCTCGTACAGCGGATCAATTCGGATCTGGCCAACGACCTGGGCAATCTCGTGAGCCGCGTTGTCGCCATGGACGTGAAGTACTTCAAGGGGAAGGTCCCCGCGCCGAAGGCAGCCGATGAGGCCGACAGGAAGATCACCGAGGCGGCGGCCAAGACCCTCGGCGAGGTGGAGCAGTTCTTCCGGGAGCTCACCTTCCACAAGGTGCTCATCTCCATCTGGGAGTTCATCAACGTCGCCAACAAGTACATCGTCGAAAACGAGCCCTGGACGCTCGCCAAGGACCCCGCGAAAAGCGGACGCCTCGAGACGGTCATCTACAACCTCATGGAGTCTCTCAGGCTCACGGCCTACTTCGTCTACCCTTTCATGCCCGACACGGCGCGCAAGATCCTCGACCAGATCGGCCTTGCCGACGTGAAAGAATTCCGCTTCGACGACATCCGCAGTTGGGGCGGGATCAAGCCCGGTGCGGCGGTGACCCGCGGCGAGGCCCTCTTCCCGAGGGTGGAGTACAAGAAGGAGGAAGAGGCGCCCTCAAAGAAGTTCGAGATGCTCCCCGAAATCGCCTGGGACGACTTCGGCAAGATCGACCTTCGCGTGGCGAAGGTCATGGAGGCCGAGGCCGTACCCAAGTCCGCGAAGCTCATGAAGCTCAAGATCGACTGCGGCGAGGTGCGCACGATCGTGGCGGGCATCCTCCAGGACTACAAGCCCGAGGAGATGGTGGGACGCTCGATCGTCGTCGTCGTGAACCTCAAGCCCACGAAGCTCATGGGCGTCGAGAGCCGCGGGATGCTGCTGGCCACCGACGCCGAGAAGGGCGGCCTTGCCCTCGTGGGGTTCGACAAGGAACCCGTTCCGGGGGGGAAGGTGAGATAGGGAAAGGGTGCAGGGGGTCGGGTGTAGGCAGGAAAACTGAGTTCAGAACAATCTGCCATTGCGAGGAGCGAAGCGACGCGGCACAAAAAAAGAGTCATTACGAGCCGAGCCTTGCAAGGCGTGGTAAGCTGCGATATGGCAGCCCGTGAAGATGATTTTTCGAGGAGCGGCAGCGACGAAGTAATCTCGATTTAACCCCGCTCATCTGCAGGGGTTGGACATGTATCCGCGCCGCGCCCCTCCACAAGAAGGTTAGATAAAAAAGGTCCGGGGTGTTTGCCCTGGGCTTTTTTTATGGTAAGCCTGTACATCATCCGTAACATCACACGAGGGGCACACCATGGGCGAATGGAAAAAAACGAGCTGCGTTCTCTGCCCGCAGAACTGCGGCCTCGAAGTGGAGATCGAAGAAAACCGTCTGGGCAAGGTCCGGGGCGATAAGGCCAATCCGCGCAGCCAGGGCTACATGTGCGTCAAGGGTGCCAATGTGCCCTGGCATCAGCACCATGCGGACCGCCTGACGCATCCCTTGAAAAAGACGGACGGGGGATTTGTCCGGATATCCTGGGAGCAGGCGATCGCGGAGATCTCGGAAAAAATCACCTCCATCGTGAAAAAGCACGGCCCGCACTCCTACGTATACATGGGCGGGGGTGGCCAGGGATGCCACTTCGAGGCGGGCTTCGGCACGACCCTCATGAAAAGCCTCGGCTCGCGCTATCACTACAGCGCGCTCGCGCAGGAGCTCACCGGATACTTCTGGGTGTGCGGAAGGATGCTCGGCAGCCAGAACCGCTACGTGATCCCGGACGAGCACCATTCGGACATGATCGTGGCCATCGGGTGGAACGGCATGGAAAGCCACCAGATGCCGCGCGCACCCCTTGTGCTCAGGGAATTCGCCTCGAATCCGGACAAGCTCCTGGCTGTCATCGACCCGAGGAAATCGGAAACAGCGAAAATCGCGAATCGGCACATAGCCCTGAAGCCTGGGACCGACGCCCTTCTCGTCAAGGCGATGATCGCCATCATCCTGACGGAGAAATGGGAGAAGAGGGACTACCTCACAACAAACTGTATCGGGTTTGAAAAAATAGAACCCTGGTTTGCATCCTTCGACATCCCCTCCGCCCTGTCCGTCTGCGAGGTGTCCTACGATGATGTGTATGCCCTGTGCAGGGAGCTGGCCACACGGCGCTGGTGCTTCCACTCCGATCTGGGCACCCTCATGAACCGGCACAGCACGGTCGTATCGTATCTGCACATGCTTCTTGCGGCCGTGTGCGGCAGACTCTGTGTTGCCGGCGGCGACGTGATCCCCGGGACCGTGATGCCGATCGGTTCCAACAGCGATGAGCGCGACCCGAAGACCTGGCGCACCGTGGCAACGAATTTTCCGGCCATCATGGGGACGTTCCCGCCCAACGTGCTCCCCGAGGAGATCCTGAGCGGACATGACGAACAGCCCCGGGCGGTCATCGTATCGGGCTCGAACCCCCTTCGCTCCTACGCCGACACGCGGGCCTACGAAGAGGCCTTCGGAGGGCTCGACCTGCTCGTGACCCTGGAGATCGCCATGACGGAGACGGCGGCCCTTTCGCACTATGTCCTGCCGGCCCGGTCGGGCTATGAGAGCTGGGATTCCACCTTTTTTGCCTGGAGCTACCCGGAGGTGTTTTTCCACATGCGGCCACCCATCGTGAAGCCGGAAGGGGAGCGTCTCGAGTGCGGGCAGATCTACACGCGACTGGCAAGGGGGCTCGGCATCGTCCCCGAGATCCCGGCATCCCTGAAAGAGGCTGCGGAGAAGAACATCTTTTCATTCACCCTCGCGCTTTTTGCCTTCATGAGGAAAAACCCGAAGGCCATGAAGGTCATGCCCTTTATCCTCGCGGAGACCCTGGGGCGGACGTGCGATTCGGCAAACAGGGCCGCCCTGTGGGGGCTCCTGCTTGCCATGCCCGGCACCGCCAGGCGAAACGCCGCGCGTGCGGGATTTCCCAGGCCCACCGCATGGAGCATCCTCGCACGGCCGGGGCGCATGGCCCGGGCCGTCGGTGCCGCTGTGCGATACGGGTCTGTCGCGCCCCTCATGGCCCTGCACCCGAACATCCTTCAGAGCGAGCTCATGTATGGCCAATTGCTCGAACACCCCGAGGGGATATGGATCGGGAAACTCGATCTGGAAACGAACATGAAGGAACTCCGCACGCCGGACAAAAAGATCCATCTCCACGTCCCTGAACTGGAGGAGCCATTGAGGGGGATCGATGCCGAATCCGAACGCACGGCCCTGACGCCGGACAGCCAATACCCCTTCATCCTGAATGCAGGGCGCCACACCCGGAATGTCGCCAATACGCTCATGCGCGACCCGGCGTGGCTCAAAGGAAAGCGGGGGTGCACGCTCGCCATCCATCCTGAAGACGCGGCAGCGCTGGGGATCGGGGACGGCGAAACGGTGCGCGTCACGACCGAGGCCGGGACCGCTGAGATCGGGGCGGAGGTCTCGCCGGACGTCCGAAAGGGACAGGTGCTCATCCCCCATGGCTTCGGCCTTGTGCACCGGGGAGTGGCATACGGCGTGAACGTAAATTCCCTCACGAAGAATACCCACCGCGATTTTCTTGCGGCAACCCCCCTTCACCGGTATGTACCCTGCAGGGTCGAGCGCATAGAAGGGGATCGGCCATGACAATGATATGCGGGCTCTCCGCGGATGAGTACCTTGCCGGGTCAGGAAATTCCACGGGCACCCCGCGCCCGGGCTTCTGATCGGCGGATTCATGGTCGACATGGCCATGAGAGAGAGGCCCGAAGGCGAGTTCTTCGATGTGCTGTGCGAAACGTCCGTATGCCTCCCCGACGCGGTTCAGCTGCTCACCCCGTGCACATACGGAAACGGGTGGCTGAAGGTGGTCGATGTCGGGCGCTTTGCGATCACCGTATTCGAGAAATATTCGGGCAAGGGGGTGCGCGTGCATCTCGATGCGTCAAAGCTGGACGATTACCCGGAGATCAAGGCCTGGTTTTTCAGACTGAAGACAAAGAAGGAACAGGACCAGGAGAAACTCCTGCGCGAGATTCTTGATGCCGGAGAGCGGATTCTCGCGGCATCGGGCGTGCAGGTCGACGCGAGGCATATCGGGAAAAAGAAGGGCGGCCCGACGGCCTTCTGCCCGAAATGCGGCGAGGCCTACCCGGTAAAGTCGGGCAATGCCTGTCTGGCCTGCCAGGGAGAGATCCTGTACAAATAACACGTACGCGAAGGGAGCCGGCGGGGGAAGCGAAATAGTGGCTAGGGACCGGTGAAACAGGAATTCAGGGGTTGGGCAAAAATCCTCGTCGCACCCCTTCTGTCCGGCTTGTCAGGAAGAGGTCCAAGGCGAGTCGTCTTGGACCTCATTTCTTATTCGTCCTTGTTCCCTGATATATGTTTGATGGCGATCCAGGGGAGCAGGAAAAAGAGGATGATCGCAATCTTGGTAACCGCCATGCCGGCATAGTGGATCGTGTCGAATGCCTGTCGCGATACTTGAAACCACTGACTATGAACCCGGTAGATCCAGTCGCCCGCGAATACAAACCAGGCAAACCAGACAGTCAGCAGCACCGTCCCGCCGAGAAAACACCGAAGGAGTATTGCCGCGATGACATCCAGGTGTTTCTGCATATCCGCCTGAGAGCTTTTCATGATCGTTCCGATCAGATCTCTTTCTTGTACACATCCTTTCGGTGACCGATCCTGAGGACAAGGACCTCGTTGCCCAGGATCGCATAGATTGCCCTGTAGTCCCCGACTCGAAATTTCCTAAGACCTGCAAATTGTCTCTTTAGAACAGGAGAAGCATCGGCCTTCTCCGAAAGCTCTTCCTCGATCTGATCGAGAATCCGCCTGGCCTCTGCCTTGGGCAGTTTTTTCAGATCCCTCTCGACCGATCTCTTGTAGCCGATATTATATGCCAAGGGACTTTCTCAATGACTTGCCTGAAATGACAGGGTCTGTCTTGTCGTGAAGCCGGTCCAGTGCGACCTGGAGATCCGCGTAATCTTCGATATAGGCCTCGAGAGCCTTCTGGATAATGAAGGAACGCGGTCTTTCCGTTTCCCTGGCAATGCTGTCCAGTTGTTCGGTAATTTTTTTTGGAAGCCTGACGGATATTGCTGTATTCATAAGGCACCTCACAAATCGCTCGTATTACAATGCATACATTAGATGACA
>DCVI01000150.1 GCA_002327315.1 Syntrophaceae bacterium UBA2192
AACCTGGGCGAGATCGTCGACGGCACGGTGGCCCTCATCCGCAACCCCGAGATCACCGTCGAGGGGCTCATGAAGCACATCCAGGGGCCCGACTTCCCCACGGCGGGCTTCATCAACGGCCGCGACGGGATCCTCTCGGCCTACCGCACGGGGCGGGGCTCCGTGCGCATCCGGGCGCGGGCCATGGTGGAGCGCGCCAACCGCACGGACCGCGAGAGCATCGTCATCACCGAGCTTCCCTACCAGGTCAACAAGGCGAACCTCATCGAGAAAATCTCGGACCTCGTGAAGGAGCGCAAGATCGAGGGGATCGCCGATCTGCGCGACGAGTCGGACCGCGACGGCATCCGCATCGTCATCGACCTCAAGCGCGACGAGGTCTCCGGCGTCATCCTCAACCAGCTCTTCAAGCACACCCAGATGGAGAACACCTTCGGGATCAGCATGCTCGCCATCGACGCCGGCCAGCCGCGGGTCATGAACCTCAAGGACATGCTCCAGCGCTACGTCGCCTTCCGCAAGATCGTCATCACCCGCAGGACGCTCTTCGAGCTCAACAAGGCAAGCGAGCGGGCCCACATCCTCGAGGGGCTCATCACGGCACTCGACAACATCGACGCCGTCGTCGCCCTGATCAAGGCCTCGGAGAACCCCCAGACCGCGGCAGACGGGCTCATGAAGACGTTCGGTCTTTCGGAAGCCCAGGCCAAGGCCATCCTGGAGATGCGCCTGCAGCGGCTCACGGGCCTCGAGCGCGAAAAGATCCTCTCGGAGCACGCCGAGCTCACCCGGCTGATCGCCGAGCTCAAGGGCATCCTCGACGATCCCCAGAAGGTCCTGGAAATCATCGTGGCGGAGCTCGAGGACTCGAAGAAGCGGTTCGGCGACGAGCGCCGCACGGAGATCGTCGAGTCGACGGAAGATATCAACATCGAGGACATGATCGTCGAGGAGGACATGGTCGTCACCCTGTCCCACCAGGGCTACATCAAGCGAAACCCCGTGAGCCTCTACCGCATCCAGCGCCGCGGCGGCAAGGGCAAGATGGGCATGACCACGAAAGAAGAGGATTTCGTGGAGCACATCTTCATCGCCTCGACGCACAACTACATCCTCATCTTCACAAACCAGGGCCGTGTCTACTGGCTCAAGGTCTACCAGCTCCCGCAGGCGGGGCGCGCCGCCAAGGGGAAGGCCATCGTGAACCTCGTCAACATGAACCCGGGCGAAAAGGTGGCCGCCGTTCTTCCCGTGCGCGCCTTCGAGGAAGGGAAGTTCGTCGTCATGGCCACGAAGAAGGGGATCATCAAAAAGACGGATCTCGCGGCCTACTCCAACCCCCGCACGGGCGGCATCATCGCCATCAGCGTCGAGGCAAGCGACGAGCTCATGGATGTCAAACAGACCAACGGCGCCCAGGAGATCTTCCTCGGGACCCGCAAGGGCATGGCCATCCGTTTCAAGGAAGAGGATGTGCGCTCCATGGGCCGCACCGCCACGGGGGTAATCGGCATCCGCATGGACGACGACGACCACGTCGTGGGGATGGAGATCCCCACGGAGGGCAACTCCATCATGACCGTTTCCGAGCGCGGCTTCGGCAAGCGCACCGAGATCGCCGAGTACCGCCTCCAGAGCCGCGGCGGCAAGGGCATCCTCAACCTCAAGACGACGCCGCGCATCGGGCTCGTCTCCGGCATCCGGCAGGTCACGGGCGACGAGGACCTCATGCTCATCAGCGACTCCGGCAACATCATCCGGATCCGCGTCGGCGAGGTCCCCGTGCTGCACCGTGTCACCCAGGGCGTGAAGCTCATCGATCTCGAAGAAGGGGAGAACTTCTCCGGCATCGCCCGCGCCGAGCGCGAAGGCGAGGTCAAAAACGGAGAAGAGGCCGCCGAGGATGAAACGCTCTTCGATGCCGACGAAGGCGACGAAGAACAGGGCGGCAAATAAGAGTCAAGGACCGGGCAATCATGGATTTCAAAAATATTCTGGAATTTTTCTGGCCCACCATCCACGACGCCGAGTCGGCAAAGAAGGCCGCCGACCAGGGATTCCTCGCCGCCATGCTCTATGTCTTTCTGGCCCTGACCCCGATTTTGTCGGGCGAGGTTGCGAAGATCTTCGATGTCATCGTCGTGGCCCTTGCAGGCTATTTCGCGAAGCGAATGTGGAGAACGGCGGCGATCGTCGGGCTAGTCATGATGGGTCCGGAGTTGGTTTTTGCCCTGCCCGGCGGGGTTTCCTTCCGGCTGGCCTCGGCGGCCATCCTCACGCTCATGTTTGTCAACGCCACCCGGGGCTGCTTCCTCTATCATCGGTATGCCCAGGCAAAGCCCGCCCAGCCGACGGTGGAGATATTGCCGCCGGAGCCTCCTCCAACCCAGGAAAAAGAAAACCCGCCACAAGCCTAGAAGAACTGCATAAGTGACGAAGTGTAGAAGTGTCTGAGTGAAGAGGGAAAAACGTATTATAAAGAAGCCCGCCGGATTTCTCCGGCGGGCTTCTTGTTTCGGCTCAGTGGGTGAGCTTGCCGCGGTATTTCGTCGAGGGGAGGACCGTGGCGGGGACAACTTCCTGGCTGACCCAGTACGTCGTGTCGATCGTGAAGGCCCTGTTCGTGTAGATCATGTAGCTGCGGCCGGGTTCCAGGGTTTTCAGGTTGCCGACGGTCTTGTGTCCGTGCAGCAGGAGGTACTGCATCGGCCTCTCGAAACTGAAGAAGAGGCTCGCGTAGGGACTGCCCGCGTATGTCCCGAAAACAGCGTTGACGGATCGGTCCCCGGCGGGGAGCTTCTCGAACCGGACGGTGTTGTAGCCCTTGTGGAATGTCATCTCCGTCTTGACGACGATCTTTTCCATGTAGGTTGTCAGTGCCGCGGAGGGTGCCGTCTCGGTCACCGTCACCTCGTCGGGGTCCACCTGGGCCTTGTAGCCGATCTTGAGTTTGTGGACGAAATACCTGCCTGCCTTGGTGACTTTCGAGGCAAACTGGCCCGCCGAGTCGGTGAGGTAATCCCCCACGACCTGCCCGAGTTCGTCCTTCACGGTGACGCTGACGCTCTCCAGCCCCGAGCCGGAAGGAACCTCCCTGATGTTGCCGTTGATGAAAAATTCCGTCACGGGGGGCGGGACGGGCCCGTCCTTGTCGTACTTGATCAGGACGGCGTCGATGACGCCGGGTGCCTGCTCCCCCAGCACGCCCTCCGTGGCGCCGGCAAGGTAGACGGTCCCCGAGGGGTCCACGGCGATCCCATAGGCCCAGTCCTGGGCGGCCGTGCCGAGCTGCCGGGTGAAGAGCTTCCGGCCCTCCGGCGCGAGGCGCGTCAGGAAGATGTCGGAGGCGCCCAGATAGCTCTGCCCGTCGAGACCCGGGCCGCCGGGGTAACCGGTAATTCCGGTCAGGTAGATACTACCCTCGGCATCGACGGCAACCCCGTAGGCGACGTCATTGGTCGTCGTTCCGTACTGGTAGGACCAGAGCTTGCTGAGGTTTGCAGTGTATTTGACGACGACGATGTCCTCATTGCCCGACCAGGCGTTCCCGTCGAAGGCCCCCAGGGTCGAGCCGGCGACGATGACGTTGCCCTTGCTGTCGACGGTGATGGCCCTGCCGATGTCGTTATCGCTTCCGTTGTTGGGGCCCCCCACCGTAGCGAGCTTTTTCAGCGTGCACCAGGCATCGAACTTGGCGATGAAGAGGGATCCGTTTTCATAAGCCCGGGCCAGGCCCGTGACGTAGATGTAGTCATAGGCCGTGCTGCTGTCGACGGCCACGCCGTAGGCATAGGTGTCCAGGGGGCGCGTTGCGACGCTGAACTGGTTGACGGGCATATCGACTCCGGTGGCGCTGAGCTGCAACAGGAAGGCGTTGCTATAGTCGCCGGGGTCGGTCACGCCGTCCATGGCGCCCTTCGTCGCCCCTACCGCATAGACCAGGCCGCTGCGGTCGGCGGCTACCGCGTAGGCGAAATCATCTTTGTCCGTGCCGAACTGCTTGATCCAGCGAATCGTCCCCCCGGTGTGAATCTTTGCAACGAATACATCGGCGAGGCCGGCGTTTGCGTTCTCCGGCGGGACAACGGGCTGCTCGGCGCCTCCCGGCATGCTCCCCATCGTCCAGCCTGCGACATAGAGGAAGCCATATCGGTCGAGGGTGATCCCCTCGATGAAATCATCAGCCCCTGAACCGAACTGGACGACCCAGAGGAGCGCTCCCTGGGGGTCGAACTTGGCCACGAAGGCATCGGTGCCGCCCTTGTTGGTGTTCGGGACGAGCTGAGTCTCTGCGTTGATCGCGCCATGGGTTGTGCCTGCCACGTAGACGTTTCCAGAGGCATCCGTGACAAGCTCCTTGGCGTAATCGATCTGGGTCGAACCGAACTGCTTGACCCACTGAGGTGGGACGGGCGCCGTGGCGGCGAAAGCGGACCCGGCCAGCATGATGAAAAGGATGACGGTGACGACGAAATGACGGGTTTTCATGACTCCCCTCCTGAAAAGCCCTTTTGTTCGCGCCTGAGCGGTTGTGCAGGTAGCGGTGACGGGAAAAAGGCATCCGGGAAGCGATGAGGGGATCCGCGGCGGGGTGCCGAAGACAGCCCCCGGGCCCGGTACTCCGGAACCGGAGGGTGCTCGGCTCGCCTGGCAGCCCTGCAACCCTATCCCGCGCAAGCGGGACGTAGGCCGGTGGCTTTGCGCCCCATCCTTTCGGATGGTTTGCCCTTTTCAGGCTCGTCAATCCCTATATCGGCAGGTCAGCGGAAAACTTTAGCGGGATGTCTCCTGCAAATAGGTAATGTCACTCGGAAAAAGATATTGTCACTGTCAAAAAGATAATGTCATTAGAACCTTCAAGAGCCATCGGGCATTACCTTGATCCATCAAACAATCGGCCCCGTCCATCCTGAAATCGGAGCAAAGACAATCATTCTTTCGAATGGAAGCTGTCTTTAAACATATGGACCACTCCAGATAGTAATGAAATAAGGCAACTTGAATACAGTAGCATGCAGGAGGATTCGATGCACAGGCGACAGATCAATGAATTAGAGTTGCATGACCTTTTCGCGACGATCGGCCGAGGCATTTGGTATCTTCTCTACGTTGAGGAAGCTTTGAACACATTCATCACGCTGAAGCACGGCATAGGAACCCCGGGTGCGGTATCAGCGGCGGAAGGTGAAGCGATCTTGGAGAAGCACCGCAGAAATACCTTGGGAAAATCTCTGAAGCTGTCCCGCGATGCTTCCGTACTGAGTTCCTCGCTGCAGGCGCGGGCGGAAGGATTCCGTAATGAGAGGAACTGGCTTGTCCATTATCTTCACATGCATCGTGAAGACCTGTATATCGATGAGGGCCGCGCAAAGCTGATGATGCGCCTCGAATCATTCGTGGAGGAAGCTATGGCTCTACAGAAGCTCATCGCGGAGGAAACGGTAGCCTTCATTGAGTCGAAAGGCCTTAGCAGAGAGGCCGGACTCCGCCTGGCATTGGATCAGATCCGCGGATCGAAGGGAGAGAATCCTTGATCCAGTCCGCTTCGCGCATCCCGGAAAACCGCATGGAAGACGAAAAACATCTTGCGTGTCATGTGCGTTATGTTATATTACATAGCCATGGCGAGAGGAAAATCCGGCCGGATCGTCATCGAGATCGATCCCAAGGCAAAAAGCGATATCTACGCATGTCTGGCCAGGGACAACATGACTATGAAGGAGTGGTTCGAGGACAGCGTTGATCGATACCTGAAGACGAGGGGGCAGCAACAACTGTTCGGCGACGAAATGATGGCAAGGAGGCGACGCAACAGCAAAACCCGGGAATGAACTGTCCTTCCCCATTCGTTATAACTACATAAAAATAAACAATATTTCTCGGCATGAAAAAACACATGAACAGACGTCACGACTTGTCGGTACATGGTTACCGGCACAGGTTGACCGAATGGACAAGTGGGTCGAAAAAAACAAGCAGCATGCATTTCTCCCATTCAGACTTCCAGTCCACGAGCCCCCTTTTCTAAAAAAAAGTATTCATTGAAAAAAAGATGTATAAGCAATAAGAAAAGATCAGCGGTTTTCCACCCACTTAGAAATTCGCGAGGATATCATGCCTTACGCGCGAGCAGAGTCGGAACTCTTCACCTTTGATCAATACGATTTCACGCTCCCCCCACAGGCTGGACTGTACCCGGAATTTCGCTACATGGGCTCGAAGAGCCGCCTTTTGCCATGGATCTACAGTGTTCTGAAAAGCCTAGACTTTGAAACGGCGGCCGACCCCTTCCTTGGGAGCGGCTGCGTTGCCTACTTGCTGAAAAGCATGGGGAAGGAGGTCCTAGGAGCCGATTTCCTCAACTTTCCTACCGTAATCGCGAAAGCCTCAATAGAAAACAACACAACCCAAGTTGATGAAAAATCGTTAAAGCGCCTTTTGTCCACCCGGAAGAAAGCGCCTGATTTCATCCAAAAGAAATTCTCAGGCATTTTCTTCGATGCCGAAGATCGGGTGTTTCTCGACCGGGTCTGCGGGAATATCGAAAGCTTGGGAGATGATTACCGGCAGGCTATCGCTAGAGCAGCCCTGATCCGGTCTTGCCTTAAAAAACAGCCCCGGGGCGTATTCACGGTATCCGGAGATCCCTCCAGATATGACGACGGCCGGCGCGACCTGCGGCTTTCCATAGAGGAGCACTTCCTTGAACAGGTTCAGGTGCTCAACGAGATCGTATTCGACAACGGGCACCGGCATAAGATTTTTCACAGCGACGTTTTCGATCTTCCGGCGGAAGGAATCGATCTCGTTTATTTCGATCCGCCTTACGTCCCGCGATCGGACGACAATTGCTACGTGAAGCGATATCATTTTCTGGAAGGACTCTCCTGTTACTGGAGGGGACTCGAAATTATGGAAAATACCAAGGTCAAAAAGATCGCCAAGCAATATACCCCGTTCAGTTACAGACGAACGGCCGTCGATGCCTTCCACAGGCTGTTCCGGCAATTCAGAAATTCAATCATTGTCCTCTCATACAGTTCAAACGGCTTCCCCGATTTGGGAGAGCTTGAATCCATCATGGGTCAATATAAAAAACGAGTGGTCACTTACAAAAAGCCACACCGCTACCATTTTGGGACGCACAGTCGGGTTGAGCGTGCCCTGGTTGAAGAATTTCTGATTGTTGGTTGTTGATGAAGCGCACACAGCAGACATTATCCGAAATTCTGTCCTCACTGCAGCCTCTTCAAGTCGATTGGCAGGATGATGTTGCCCTCCGGGTTATCGACTATCTGAAAACGATCCCACAAAAGAAAAAATACGGCCGGCCGGATATCAAACGCATCCTGAATCACAACTTCGATGATGCCCTCCTGATCTTCCGCTTATTTCTCGGTTTGTCCAAAGACCAATTCATTCCGATGCTCAATTCCGAGCTGGGTGGAGGCGGCAGCGGGATCAAACGCTATAATCAAGACCAGGATGCTTATATTCAGGCCTTGGTTTCTCTGGAAGTCCCCCAAGCCATGGCGGCCTGCATCAACCGGGTTCCGCACTGGTCGGACATTCTGGTGGAGCGACTGCGCAGCGGGCGTGGCAGCGCGATCAGCGGCATGAAACGCGGGCGCACGGTGGAAGACTTCGTCGAGGCGATCGTAAAGAGGATCTTCACATCGTATGATGTCCGTTGTGATTTCAGCGGTATTTCCGGAAAGAAAGCAAAATGCGATTTCGCAATCCCCAGCCGCGACTTGCCTAAAATCATTATCGAGTCGAAAGGCTATGCCGCAACCGGCTCCAAGATGACGGACATCATGGGCGATCTGGAAAAAATCATGACAGCCAAACGCCACGACACCACGCTTCTACTCTTCACCGACGGTTTGTCCTGGAACCAGCGCCAGAGTGACCTCGCAAAGATTATCAAGTTCCAGAATGAAGGCTACATCGAGCGGATCTATACGTTAAAGATGGCGGAGCAGCTTGAAGAGGATCTGAAGAGTTTAAAGGCGGAACTTGGGCTTGAGTGATCTTTGCGAAATAACAGGGCCCCCGGAGCCCACGGAGCAATGCTTAAGCAATGAAAAGGAATCCGAATACTTTCATAAGCTACTCCCATGATTCCGAGGAGCTTAAACGGATCATATTGGCTTTCGCAAATCAACTAAGACAACAAGGGATTAACTGTAACCTTGATCAATATGAAGAATCGCCGGAGAATGGCTGGATTTCATGGATGGAAGCCGAGATACGCAGTAGCGATTACGTCCTTGTTGTGTGTACCGAAGGCTATACAGCAAAACTTCAGCCCGGAACCAAAAGCCCGCAAGGGAAGGGGGTCAAATGGGAAGGGGCAATCATCACACAGGAACTTTACGAATCTGAAGGAAGAAACAGGAAATTCATTCCCGTATTGTTGCACGAAGACGATAAGCCATGTATTCCGCGACCGCTCAAATCGTACACCTATTACATCCTGACTGACACGGGTTATGAAAAATTATATCGGAGACTTACAAAGCAAATCGCTATCGAGAAACCACCAGTAGGGGGAATCCTAGAATTTCCAAGGACAGGGAAGAATATCTCAAATCAGGCTTCCACACCTAATCTCCAGCCCAAGAGCCTATCCCAGAATATTGTCGGAAACAATAACATACAGATCGGTGAATTAAGCATGCGGGCTGGCGCTACGGTACGCATCGCACTATTGCCAGCACCGGGGACAATAGGTGCCAACCATCTATTGAAACAAGCGATGATGGATCGGTTCAATAAGTTAGGAGAGGAGCGGGAAAAACGATTTGGCAAAAGTGCATATCCGGTTATGTATAGTCTTTTCAAAAGAGCATTCGGTATAAAAAAGAAAAGGTCGTGGACCGATATTTGGAATTGGCCCGAAGCTGCGGCAGATGAGATCACAAAGTATCTAGATGAAAAATTCGCAAATACCATAGCGGGGAGAGTAGAGAGTGCTGCTCAAAAGGGAAGACGAATACCCAGTAAAGGCGACCTGTTTAGAAGAGAAAAGGAGTTGCTGGCCCAGTTGGATCTGGAGATATCGAGTCCTAAAGTAACAAATGCTTTGGTGAAATATTTTGGCGTCAACAGCCACACGAAGCTGGACTCTCTGAAACATTGGCACTGGGTAATGTATTTGGAGGAACTAGTGAGACAAGCAATCGGAGAACGGCCTTCTCGCTTTTAATGATTCATCGCTAAGGACGAATGAGAACTATCCAAAAGGTTATAGATTATGAAAGCGAGGAGAGCATAGTCGCAGATGTTTTCTTCGCCAAAGATGAAGCCGATGTCTTTACGCAACGGTCCGCACTGGAGAAGGCTTATCATCAGCATAGAAAAATTTGGGTCTGCCCTGTTTGCCGGCAGCCCGTTAAAATCAGGGGGAGAAAAAACGGCATTCAATCCATGCATTTCGCGCATTTCGCAGACCTGCGTGATTGTCCGATAAAGACAGGGAAGAATTATACCAAAGGTGAAATCCTTAGGATGGTCTACAATGGGCAGAAAGAAAGCCCGAGACATGACAGGCTGAAGAATCTCATCGCGGAACAAATATCAAAGGATGAAAGGTTTAAAGAAATCAATGTAGAGAAACGGTTTGTGGGAATCTGTAAAGACTGGAGAAAACCAGATGTCTCAGCAATTTTCAACGGGAAGAAAGTCGTCTTTGAGCTTCAGCTTAATACAACCTTTCTCAGCGTTATAACTGAACGAAATCTGTTTTACCAAGATAATCAAACATACATTCTCTGGGTCTTCGACCACAAGCGAAAGAATATTGATGATATGCGGTTTATGGAAAAAGATATTGTTTATCCCAATCACCATAACGCCTTTTTCATCAATGAAGCAGTGAATGATGGCCAATTCAAGCTGTTTTGTTACTACGAAGAACCCAATATAGTTGATGGATCAATCGAGAATGTCTGGCAGTTAAAGGAAATTGATTTTGGCGATCTGACATTTAGCGCAGATTTTCAGGTTTATTGGTTCCATTATGAAAAGAAAAAGAAATCGCTACTTGAAGAAATAGAGCAAAACAAGTTTTTAGAATTTGGAAAGGTATGGCGATCCGCTTCTTATGAAGAGCGATCTCACCTGCTTGATAGATACAGCCATATTCTCAGAGGCCAATGTAAGGATTTTAATTTTCATGAGCTGTCGAATCTTCTGGATTGTTTATACTCAATCAAATTTAAAGAGCCCATAGGATACAAGTATGTTCGGGTCGTGCAATTATTGCATCAATATCTTGGGAAAGACACGGGCCAAGATTCGCACTTTGGTGAATATGTCTTTAAATCAATAAGAGTATACGCGCACGATCATATCAAAAAAGAAGATCGAACAAAGAAATTATCCGCTAAGGCAATAGATTACAGAAAGAAAGGGTTTAAACAATCTGACAAATACGACCCTTTTCTGAAACGGCTGTTTCCGGAGTTATTTTTAGAGGAAATGAAGAATAGGTGAATTCGCCAGCCGATGGGATTCTGTCAAAAGTAGACCAGATCTGGGATTAATCAATCAGGGCAGGGAATGCGCATCTGTTGCGGGAAAATGCGAACAGCCGTTTCAGCGTCTGCATAGATAGTCCCATATGCTCCTCCAGGAATTAAAAGACTGCGCGTTAAGAGCGAGGCGAAGCCGCGTCTGCGCTGATGCCCTTGTTAGTCCGGCATTGCGAAGTACCGACCGCCAAGATAAGCCATGTACTCCTGATGCGCCGCCCCGGAGCCGGTCTGCATCTCAGCGAACACTGACTGGTAGCTGAGAGCCCTGAACTCGATTCCGTCGGCGACAGCTATGCGGGCGAACTCCGCCGCCTCCGCAGCGTGTTCAGCTGTCGAGGTGCCGAGGATTTCATACCATAGGTACACAAGCGCCCACTGCTTCCCCGAAGTGGCCAGTCCGAGTATGTGCTTTAGCAACTGCGCCGCGTTCAACAGCCGGAACGCCGCTTTGTCCGAGTACAGCCGTTCGGCAAGCTCCTGGCACCTCGGGTAGCCCGCTACCCGCCACAAGCCGGACTCAGACTCGAAATACTTCGCCTTGAAGCCCGATGCCGAGCCGTGGCCATAATACGGCTCGAGGAATTTGGACTCGATCGCCGTCACAGAACCGGACGGCGACGTCAGAACAACGTCCAGGTTGGGTGCGTTGCCGGGCAGTCCCGTTGGGTACTTTCGCTCGAAATCGACTCCGACGATTGGCGCCGGCAGGCGGAGAGTGGAGGCGAGCGGGGAGGCGTCGCGTCCGCGCCAGTATTCGAAGAAGTTGTATGCCAGTGCCGAAGAGGAATGCAGAGCCCGCATCTTCCCGCGGTTTCCGGGTCGACCGAGTTCACCGCCGTCGCCACTGCCGAACTCCGCAAGCGCTTGGGGCGACATCTGCAGGAACAGGTTATCCGCGAGATCAACGACGTAACCTTGCGAGTCGGTGGCAATCCCTCGCTCACTCGCCCAGGCGCGCTGCTGGATACGCACGAGTTTCGCCGGGGAAGGCATCTGTCACCTCCAGATCAAGTTGTAACTAGGCAATTCTGTCCCTTAGTTGCGGAATCAAGTGGGTCCCGTCCCCGAAATAATGGCGATTGTATTGATGAGTGAACGAGTAGCTTCCGCGCACAGGGCGGCGTCACGAAAGCCGGCTGTACGACGGTGTTGTAGGCTCACGGCAAGGTCATACAAGGCCTTCATGAATCTTCTCTGTGCATCGTGTGAGCCACCGCTTAGCTGTTTCGTGATGAAGCCGTCAAGCATCCGCTTGGCATCAGCCTCGCTGGGAGTTACTCCGTCAGACAAGGCGTGCTGTTCTCGATCATAGACTGCTTGGGCAAGGGAGATCATCGACTCACGGCACAGCAATCCGATCGATTGAAAATCCTCTTCATCAGTTGCTGTTTCCAGAGCTCTGACTATCTTCTCTACGTTTCTGTCGACGCGTGCCCATCCAGTTGGCTCTATGGGTTGTATTGGCTTGGCTCTTGTACTGAGCTGCAATGCGTCTAACAAGGATTGATAGAGGGACGAGATGTACATTCTGCGCGATTGATATGTCGGCAAGCTTCCGTCGCTCCACTTACCGTACCAAGTCCATAGATTCGGATACGGGTTTGGATCTCCGATAGACAACGCTGCTAAATTTTCTTTTATTTGAAGTCGCCTGTCTTCGTACTCCCGGGCCACATCTTTGATTCTTGGCCCACCTGTTGCCACAGAAATCATGAGCGCCTTCTGGGCTTCAACTGTCTGAATTAATTCATTCATCTCGGCCTGCAGCAGCGGGGAATCTACAGTTGACGCATTAGCATAGCTGATTGCTATCGCCCGCGTGCGAATACCTTTCAGATAAGCTCCGCTCGGTAAGGTTGCGGTGATTGCTCGTTCAATGCTTTTGGTCAGAGGATCCCGCTGGTTTGTCAGAATGTCGTATGATTTTCGGGGGCAGCTCAATTCAATCAGGACACCGTCCAACTGCCGATTACCGTCCATCCAATGGTCGACAATGTCCCAGTCCTCGACTGTGCATGTCCGCAAAAGATTCGCCGCTTCTGCTTCGCCACCGTCAAAAAGGAACTGAATCGACTGCTTGAGTAATTCTTCGTCAATCTGCATCCTTATTCCTCGAATCCGATGAAGTTCATCTATCGTCTCGGAGCGCAACGGAAGTGGTCAGATGCACCGTCGTGCTCGATCGAAAAACGCTATAAGACGGCGCTGTTTTGTTGTCCCCACGACTCGACAAGAAAAATAGCCGCTGCGCCCGCCAGGTTTATCTATAACTCATTCAGTCGTTGCGGAACGCATCGCCTTTCGTAGCGCGGGTCACGGCGAGTTCAACGATTCGGTCCATGACGCGGTTAATGTCTTTCCACTTCATGACAAGCTTGCCTGGGTCCATTCCATACTGTGCGACAATATCGCGTAGCTGATCGAGAGTGAGCATGCTGATTTTAGCTCGTAGTTCGCTTTCTCCCTGACGGGCGAGTTCCACGGGATCAAGCACGGCGGGGGTACGTCTTCCCCCTTTTCGCCTTTTCGCCCCCCCTGCTCGCGGCTGTGGCACGCCAAGCGAATCGTTGATCCCAAGTACACGCTCGACGTTGGCCCGAAACGACTCGTTTTTTTCGGTTTCCTCTATGATGGCAGAAACGAGAGCGGAAAGTCTTTTTTTGAGAGTCATTCATCCATCTCCAATTTCTTGAGAAGCTCCTTCGCTAGATCGACACAGCGCTCTGCTAGATCGCCGTATCCGTATTTCTGCTTAAGCGTTCGCCGCCCACCAGTTTGAAACTCGGCGGCGGTGGCAAACTGATCCGCCTGACGAAGGATGGTATCGAATACAGGGGGAGCATTCTCCTTGCGAAGGTTGTCCGTAACGTTCACATGAGTTTTTGAGTTCGCTTGAAACTTTGTGATAACGATTCCGAGTGGTGTGATCTCCTCTGCAATCTCACGGGAGAAGTTACGCACTCGTTTGACGATCTGCGGGATACCGTATGTTGACAGGAAGTCGGCCACAGTCGGAATAATATATCCCTCCGAGATGCGGAGCCCGTTGAGTGTGATGATCCCAAGATTTGGAGGACAATCCACGAGCACCAAGTCGTAGATGTCATCGTCCAGCTTTGCCTTGACAGCGAGGCGGAGTAGATCAATCGGAGTCACCGAATAGAATTGACCGGAAGGGGCGCTGGCCAGTTTGTCCTGAACATCTATGAGATCGATGCTTGACGGCAGAAGATCAACCTTTTCCGCGCCCTGCACGTCTGACACCTTCCGCTGTAATGTTTTCTCCAGATCGAATGTTCTGTTCTGCGGGTCTAAAGCGTCTTTGAACAGGGTGGCAAGAGTCCAGCCCTTTTCGTTAATCTGCTTCCAGCGCGTCTCCCCGATTAGCATGACTGTGGCATTGGTCTGCGGGTCCAGATCAATTACTAATACACGTTTGCCGAATCGTGCAGCGAGCGTTTCGGCCAGCGCGACTGTCGTCGTCGTCTTTGCGACACCACCCTTGAGATTGATGAGAGAAATAACACGAGCCATTGGAAATTTCCTCCTTCTTAGCCAGCCCTGGACTTGTCTCGTCCGGAAGACCGGCCCTGCTTTAAGATCAGCAATGGGTTTCGGGAAATCAGGGAAGCGAGCACGCCAATTGGCCACTGCTTGCCGCGATACTCCCGCCAGTTCAGCAATCTCATTAATACCTAATAGGTCATCTTCTAGAAGAGCCAAGCCACCACATCCTTGTGAGCTACGTTAACACTTACTGTGTACAACGTACACATACTATTGTCAAGTATTTTTTGCCCCTTCGGGGGAAAGCTTCTAACTATTGACAAAACAATACATTTTATCCAGTAATCAGGCGCGGCTTGGGATCAAAGGTAGGCAATCTTAATAGTGGTCCGCCCCGGGCCTTATCTGCAAAATGCAAAAAGTTAGCGTCATCAGACTGAAAGCCAGACATTGACTGACATTAACTTTTTGCTCCCTCCCGATGGCTAACTCATTGATTTTGTAAGATCACGAAGGACAATAACTTTTTGCAGTTCACATGTGACCGGGAAAAAGGGTGAAATGCGTGGTACGGATATTGCTATTCTGCACGGTGGAAACACGCGTGAGCGTATCCTCGCAAATCGCTGCAAGGTGAGAAAGAAACGGAACAGACATAACGATTCATTGAGTTTCTGAAGTCCCGGCGCCCTGGCGGGGGAAATCCATAATCCCGGAATGCAGGTGGGATATGAATCTGAAAGAATCGACAGCTGCGCGAGCTCCGATAGCAAGGGGAGGAGTCATGACCCAGCGACCCAAAGTGCTCATGATCGACGACAACAAGGAAATCTGCCGGCTCATGAAGGAATACCTGGAAAGATCGGGCAGATACGAAGTGACGGTCTTCACCGATGCGAGAATGGGAGTCCGCTATGCCCAGATCGAGAAGCCCGATGTGATCCTGATGGATCTCATGATGCCCGACATGGACGGCACGGAGGCGGCCGAGCATCTCCTCGAAGACGAAGCGACCTGCAACATTCCCATTATCTTCATCACGGCGGCGATCAAGAAAGCCGAGGTTGACGATCGCCTTGGCCGGATTCACGGGCACCCCATCCTGGCAAAGCCCGTCACCCCCATCGAGGTCATGAACGAGATCGAAAAGGTGTTGGCCTTCACCTGAGAGGGAGCATTCCAGTGATATAAAACGAAGGGCAGGGTCCATCGACCCTGCCCTTTTTTACCATCGCGATCGGCTCTTGCGTCTCAGATCATCACCGCCGTCACGGCATCCTCGAGGCTGATAACCCCCTGGAGCACCTTGTTGACGGCATCCTGTTTCAGGCTTCGGAACGTGCCGTACCGCTCGGCGGCGGCGCTTATCTCGGCGGCGGCGGCCCCCTTCAGGATCATCTCCTGGATCCCGTTGTCGTTGACAAGGACCTCGAAGAGGGCGGTGTGCCCCTTGAATCCCGTGTTCTTGCAGGCGGGACACCCCGCGCCCCGGAAGAATCGTCCGCCCGCCATCGATTCGAGCCCCAGGGAGGCCAGGACTTGTTCCGTTGGTTCGTAGGGTTCACGGCAGGCGGGGCAGATTGTCCGCACGAGCCGCTGTCCGATCGAGGCCGACAGGGCGGAGGCAACGGGGAAGCGCTCCACGCCCATTTCGAGGAGGCGGGCAATGACGCCTGCCGCATCGGGCGACTGGATCGTGCTCAGGAAACGGCGGCTGGAGAGGGCCGTCTGCACGGCGAGCGCAGCCGCCTCGGCGTCACGGATCTCCTTGAGATAGACCACGTCGGGGTCCTGCTTCAAAATGAGCCGGAGATTGCCCGCAACGGTCAGACCGGCCTTGCGGTTGAACTCGATCTGGGTCACTCCCGCCAGGGGGTGTTTGACGGAGTCCTCCAGGGTGAAGATCTCCGTATCGGGCTTGATCATCCCGCGCAGCAGGGTATAAATGGTGGTGCTTTTTCCGCTTCCCTCGGGCCCCGACACGAGGATGAGCCCCTGCGGCTTTTCCAGGACGGAAGAGAGGCTGTCCAGGTCCTTCGGGGAGAGTCCCAGCTGCTCCAGGCCGAAGGTGTTTGCGCTCAGATCCGTCAGGTGCAGGATCAGGTTCTCGCCGTTGACGCCCGGGATGGTGGAGACGAGCACGCTCAGCTCCCTCTCGCCTACCCGTTCGACGAACCGGCCTTCCTGGGGAATACCCCGGGTGCTGCTGTCGATGTTGGCGATATCCTTGACCCAGGAGATCACCGGGAGGGACATCGACTTCGGCAGATCGGGCAGGTCGTGGGTCTTTCCGTTGACACGGAACCGGACGCGGACGTTCTTCGCCTGGGGAGTGATGTGGATATCCGTTGCCCCCTCTCGGACAGCCTGGACGAGCAGCATTTCAAGAAGCCGGTCGGCAGGGGCTCCATTTTCCTGGACAGGCGCGGCAGGTGCCGGCTGGGGATGGGCCGCGGCGGCCGCCATGGAAGGCGACCCCATCTCCTGGGCCGCAGCCCGGGGACGAGCCTCGGAGGAATAGCTCCCCATGGGCATGTCGTAGATGATGCCCATGAGCCGGTCGAACTCGCGCTCCGTGCAGATGACCGGTTCCACCCCTTCCTCCGACTGCATCCTCAGCAGGTCGAGGGCATAGCGGTTGGTCGGATCCGGCATGGCCACGACGAGGTGGCGGGTGGTCTTTCTCAAGGGAGCCGCCTGGTGTTTCCTGGCGAAATCCATGGGGAGGAGTCTCGAGAGGCTCAGATCGACAGGGTACTTGTCGGGCAGGTAACGCTCGATCCGAAGCTGGCGACTGAGGATGTCCACGATCTGCGAATCCCGGAGGAACCCCTGCTGGACGAGAAGCTTGCCGAGCCGCAGGCCGGTGTAGCGCTGTGCTGCAAGGGCCTCCTCGAGCTGCAGCTCGTCGAGAAGCCGGGCCTCCAGGAGGAGCTCACCCAGCCTCTTCCACTGCCCGTCGACGACCTCCAGGTCCAGCGACTCGGCCTTCCTGGTCTCAATCTCGGCGATGAAGTCGGGGAAATCGCCTTCGATCAGGGTCTGCTCCTTGGCCACCGATGCGGCCCTCAGGAGGATTTTCTCCAGTTCCGCCACGTTACCCGGCCAGGTGTACTCGACGAAACGGTCCATCACCTCCCGGGTGACGCCGAGGATGTTCTTGCGGAATTCCTGGTTGATGAGCTGAATGAAGTAGTCGACCAGCAGCGGGATGTCTTCCTTGCGCTCCCTCAGCGGCGGCATGTAGAGGGTGACCACGTTGAGACGATAGTAGAGATCGTCCCGGAAGGTCCCTTCCTTGATCATTCCGCGGATGTCCTTGTCGGTGGCCGCCATCACCCGTGCGCTCAGCGCGATCTTTTCCCGGCTCCCGATCCGCTGGAATTCACCGGTTTCGAGGACCCTCAGCAGGCGCGCCTGAAGGTTCAAGGACAGCTCGTGCACCTGGTGGAGGAAGAGCGTGCCGAGGCCCGCCTCTTCGAACTTGCCGACCTTGCGGCTCGTGGCGCCCGTAAAGGACCCTTTTTCGTAGCCGAACAGTTCGGTCTCAAGGACCTGCTCGGATAAGTCCTCGCAGTTGACGATGACGAAGGGCTCGTTTTTCGCGGCAAAATTGTGGAAGGTCTTCGCCAGGAGCGACTTGCCTGTCCCCGTCTCGCCCAGGAGGAGCACGGTCCGGTCTTCGGGCTTGATCATCATGATCTGGTTGAAGAGGATCCGGACGCGCTTGCTCTGCCCGATGAATTCCGGGAACAGGACCTTGCCCTCCACCTTGCTGAGCAGATCGCTTACCTGTTCGAAGACGGCATTGAATTCCTTGATGTCATCGCCTTTGCCCTGCTTTTTGCCCCTCGCCTGTCGCGACACGGCAGGAATGAGCTTCATCTTGGTAATGAAATTCTTCATGGGCTTCAGCAAAAGCCACGTGATGAGGAGCGCGCACGCAAATGCGAAGATCCCGATTCCCAGGCCCCACCATTTCAGGTAGAGCTCCGGATCGGGAATGAGCCTCGTGTATTTCAGGATCTGGTGCGTCGTGATGACGGAAAGAAGGGCAATCCCCCCGAAGATGATGGGGACGAGCACATAGAGACTGATGTTGAAACGCGGGTGTTTCATGGCATTCTCACCTTGGGTACTTCCTGTTCATCCGCAACATTTCAGCCGGACCCTTTCGGGCCATCCCCCCGGAAACAGGGCCGCCGCACCAGCCGGAGGCCTCTCCCGGTGTTCGTGGAGGCCCAGGGGGTACGGGGTTCCTGTTTGAGCATTTCGTACGATAACAGAGCCGTCCCGTTTTGCAATACGACGCCAGTATGATTTTAAACTACGAGAATAGTATGGCTTTTTCCGTTTATCGGACGCGTTCTCCCTCGATGATGTCGCGGGGTTTACCGAACGGAAGTCGCACGAAAAAGAAGTGATGAGGAACGCCGGCGTCGCGCTCGAGAAACGAACCTGTCAGTCATGGCGAGAATATTTGCACGAAGCGTACCAAAAAGCATCTGTTTTCAAGAAGATGGGAGAGACCGCCCCTCATTCGGCCAGCTTGACGGCCGTGCCGGCCAGGATCACCCGGCCTGTTTTCAGCTGGGTCTTGCCGGGGATGAGCCCTTCGTGGCGGACGTTGACGACGGCATCGGCCCCCAGCGCCAGGGCCTTTTGCATGAGGCTCAGGAGTGCCCTTTTTTCCGCCACGCGCAGAAAGCCCACACCCGCCACCCCCTCGGCGGTGACGGCGCCAAGCTCTCTGGCCACTCTTTTTCCGGGTACTTCCGGCGTCGTTGCGATGGAGATCTTCTGCCGGAGAGCCCCGAGATCCTCGTCGAGGGCTTCCAGGACCACCTGTCGGGCCCTTATTTTCCGGCTCTCGCGCAAGGCGAGGGCGAAAATGAAAAGGACGAAGACCGTGATGAGAACTACCGCGCCGAGATGCTCGAGGATCGCTTCCAGATTCACGGTCCAGATCCCTCTTTGGCCGGGTCGACCTTTCCCGATCAGGAATTCTTGTTCTTCGGGGATTTTTTATTCATCATATCCCCCAGGGAGCCGAAACTCCGGGAGCCCTTCTGGAGATAGGGACTGTAAGAGTCCTCCCGCTCTTCCTCGGGTGCCACCGGGGAGAGAGACAGGCGCCTCTTTTCCCGGTCCGTCGACTCCACCACGACCTCGATCGTGTCGCCCTGAACAAGGACCTCCCGCGGATGACGGATCTTCTTGCCTTTCGAGAGCCTGGAGATGGGGATGAGGCCGTCGATGCCGGACTCCAGGGTGATAAAGGCCCCGAAGTCGGCCAGCCGCGCGACGGTCCCCTGGTGGCGGGAGCCCTCGGGGTATCTCGTTTCCACGTTTTCCCAGGGGTCTGGAAGCGTTTCCTTGATGCTCAAGGTGATGCGGTCCTTGACCCAGTCGAGGTTGAGGATGACCGCTTCGACGGTCTGGCCTGCGGTGAAGCGCTCGCGGATGTCCTCAATGCGCCCCCAGCTGACCTCCGAAATGGGGAGAAGCGCCTCGATGCCGCCGATGTCGATGAAGGCGCCGAAATCTCGTACGGACCTGACCGTGCCCGTCACCCTCATGCCCACCTGGAGGGTCGACTTGATGGCTTCCTTTCTCTGGCGCTCTTCCTCTTCGAGGATCCTGCGCCGCGAAACGATGAGCTTCCGACCCCCTTCGCCGTACTCGATGACGATGAAGGGAAGCCGCTGCCCCAGGATGGTCGCTGCCGTTCCTCCCCGGCCAAGGCCTGCCTGCGAGAAGGGGCAGAATGCCCGGTAGCTCCCCGCGATCCGGACCTCGAGCCCCCCTTTGATTTCTTTCTCCACGATGCCTTCCACGGGGATGCCGTTCTGCCAGGCCTCTTCGAGATACTGGCGGGCCGCGTCCCCGGAGACCCTCGTCGTGAAGATCCGCTCGCCATGCCGCGATGAGAGGAAATAGGCCTTGACGGTGTCCCCCTCCTTCACGGTCAGTTGCCCTTCCTTGTCGAGGAACTCGTTTTTCTCGACGATCCCCTCCGTTTTTCCCCCGAGGTCGATGAACACCCAGTCCGTCGAGATCTTGGCGATCACGGCTTCCACGCTCTCCCCGGGTTTGAGCCGGGCCGGCATTCGGTCCGTCGCCTCCAGGAGTTCAGCGAAACTTTTTTCTTCTTCCATGATGATTTTCCGTCCGAAATTATTTTTAATTGCCTTCGCCTGGGCCATATGGGCAGGCGGCAGTGCAGGGGACTACTAATAGTCTGACTTGCTCCATTTGTCAAATCCTCACTGCAGGGGCAGGCATCCATGGAAAATTAGCGCTTGAAAGGGGGGCGGATTAAGGATATCCATAGGATAGACCGATAGTAATAGGGAACGGGTCCCGGCAGGCCGGAAAAACCTGTCGGGGCAGACATGACAAAGGAGTTGCCCGAATGCGAAAGACCCTCTTCTCAATTGCCCTCATCCTCGCGGCCGCCCTGTGCGTTGCGATGACCGTAACCGTTTCCGACGCTGCGACCCTTTATCGATGGGTCGATGAGCAGGGCGTCGTTCACATCTCCGGGAATCCTCCCGAAGGAAAGATGGAGGTTGCCCAGGCCGTTGTCGGTGAGGCAGAAGACAAGGGGCCTGGGGCAGGACCCGCCGGGGAGAAGAAGGTATTTCAAGTCCGTCCCGGGGAAGTCACCATATACACGACGCCCACCTGCCCCTGGTGCCACAAGGCGAAGGCCTGGTTTCGGGACAAGAAAATCCGCTATAAAGAGGTCGACGTGACAACCGATAAAAGCGGCCTCGAGGAGATGGTGCGCATTTCCGGCCAGACAGGTGTTCCCGTGATCGTCGCGGGTGGCGAGGTGATCGTGGGGTTCAATCAGAACCGGCTGAACGAAATTTTCAAGGATTGATTTTCTACACGCCGCGTCCATACGGAATAAGACAAAAGAAACATCACCCTCACCTCAATCCTCTGCCGGGATGGAAAGGAATCATTCCCCCTCACCCTGCCCCTCTCCCTCGTAGGGGAGAGGGAAATCAAGGAACTGGGTTTTCATAGGGAGAGGAAGATCGAGGTAATGGGTCTTCTTCGGGCGGTTTTTCGTTGACTTGTAGGCCGCCCGGCGGTAATAAATAATTACATCGTTTCACCGCAGTCACCTTTCCAAACTCACTTTCGTAACCAAGCAGTTCAATCCCGGTATTTTCCACTCGTCAGCGTCACAAAAGGTCAACTCACCAGCAAACGATTCCCCGTCATCGGGGAGCGGGGCTCTTTTCGGAACCCGTCCGTTGCGCCCGTGCCGGGGAGAAGTCAAAAGGGAGGTGGTCATATGCTGTTCATGATGCTTTGCACCTGGGATCCGCAGGACGAACGGGAGGTCAGAACCAAGCGGGCAAACTGGGAGTGGCCGAAGGAGGTTCGGGTGATCTCGGAGTATTTTGATCTCCAAGGCTGCCGGACCATCTACGTAGTCGACTGCGATGCGGTGGGGCTCATCGCCTGCCGCGCAGCCTGGATCAATCTCCTGATGTTCGAAATCTTCCCCGTCTGGCCCATCGGAGCAACCAAGGAATTGGTAAAGAAACAGGGGGCCTGAGGACGGCAAGTCCGCCGTGAAAGGAGGTACAGGACATGGGAAATCTGGAACTGACGCCTGTAGAGGAGAAGGAGCTTCTCTCCTTTATCGAGCGATATTACCACGACCTTCGAGTCGAGATCGCCAACACCGATGACCGGGAATTCCGACGCTCCCTCAAGAACAAGGAGGCCGTAATCCGGAACATCCTGGATCGCATGAAAGTCATGACCATCTGATGATTTTGATCATGATCTTCCTCTGTTGTAAAAAAAAGACCCCGTTTTCAACGGGGTCTTTTTAGCAGGGGGGGGAGGGAGACGACCCTTTCAAGAGTCGCCTCCCTGGAGGAGATCGTTTGTTTCTGGTTAACTTGCTCTTTGCTTTTTTCGGTTTCCTATTTTAACTCGCGCTGTCGAACGAGTTGACTATGGGTATTGCACCTTCCGTGCCGGCCAGGCCAAAGAAAAATAAACAATTGATATATCTACGTTATTTGCTATTTTCTCCGTTCTTTGGTCCATGAATAGAAAGCCGAAAACGGCAATAAATGTCGAAACAGAAAAGACCACAACAGGGGGAAACCTTCGCGGAGCGGTGAAAAACCGGAGGAAAACGGCTGGCTTGACAAAATTGACGATGAAATACCGGGATTTTCGAAACAGCAGGCGAATGTCGTTATCCGGGCGTTGACAGACCCATGCCGGTGTCACTAGAATGATGTTATGAAGCCATACACCAATTTTAACCACACGGCCGACCTCGGCCTTGCCATCACGGGCGCAAGCGAAGAGAAGCTTTTTGCCAACGCCGCCTTTGCCGTTTTCGACATCCTCACCGATCTCGGTCGCGTGGAGCCGCGCGAGACCCGCCGGATCCTGGTGGAGGGGGACAGCCGTGAGGATCTTCTGATCAACTTCCTCCGGGAGATCCTCTACCTTTACAATGGGGAGCGATGGCTCCTGAAGGAAATCCGCGTCATCAAGATCGACCAAAAGGCCCTCGAGGCGGAGGCCCGCGGCGAGCCCTTCGACGAGCATAAACACGAAATCTGCAAGGAAATCAAGGCCGTGACCTACCACCAGGCGGAAGTTCGCAAGTCCCCTGATGGCTGGGCGGCCAGGGTGATCTTCGATGTCTGATATAAAGCTGCGACGCATCGACGAGTACCGATGGGAAATCCCGCGGGAGGGGGCCATGCGCGTCCCGGGGATTATCTACGCGAGCGACAAGCTCATGAAGGCCATGGGGAAGGATGAAAGCCCGAAACAGGTGGCCAACGTGGCCCAGTTGCCGGGGATCGTGAAGCACTCGCTAGCCATGCCCGATATGCACTGGGGTTACGGCTTTCCGATAGGCGGGGTGGCCGCTTTTGATATCGACGGCGGCATCGTCTCGCCGGGGGGTGTTGGTTACGACATCAACTGCGGCTGCCGCCTCGCGGTGACAAGCCTCCGCCGGGACGAGATCCGCCCGCAGATGGCGAAGATTGTCAATGCGCTGTTCCAGCATGTGCCTTCAGGCGTCGGCTCCAGGGGGGCTCTGAAACTCTCCCGCAGCGAGGAGAAGCGGGTTCTTGTCGAGGGGGCCCGATGGGCGGTGAAAAACGGCTACGGCTCCCGGGGCGACCTGGAGTCCATGGAGGACGGGGGGTGTCTGCCCGGGGCAGACCCGGAGGCGGTGAGCGAAAGGGCCCTCGAGAGGGGGAAGGACCAGGTGGGCACCCTGGGCTCCGGCAACCATTTTCTCGAGGTGGAGATCGTCGAGGAGATCTTCGACAGGGACGTGGCCTCGGTCCTGGGGATCGAAGTCGGCCAGGTGGCCGTCATGATCCACAGCGGCTCCCGGGGCCTCGGTCACCAGGTCTGCGACGACTACCTGGCGAAGCTGGTGAAGCACGTCGACAAGATAGGCATCAAACTTCCCGACCGGCAGCTTGCCTGCGCCTATATTCAGTCGCCCGAGGGGCAGCAGTACCTCACGGCCATGGCCTGCGCGGCAAACTATGCCTGGGCAAACCGGCAGATGCTCATGCACTGGACGGGCGAAGCCCTCGAGAAGGCCCTCGGCATGGGGCCCCGCGAGCTGGGCATGCGCCTTGTCTACGATGTCTGCCACAACATTGCCAAGATCGAGGAGCACATCGTCGACGGGAAGAAGATGACCCTCTGCGTCCACCGCAAGGGGGCGACCCGCGCATTCCCTCCCGGGCACCCGGCCCTTCCGCAGAAATTCCGCAAGACGGGACAGCCCGTGCTGATCCCCGGTGACATGGGGACGGGCTCTTACGTTCTCGTGGGGACCGAGAAGTCCATGGAAATGACCTTCGGGAGCACCTGCCACGGTGCGGGGCGGGTGCTGAGCCGTGCCGCGGCCATCAAGGCGAGCAAGGGCCGGTCGATCCGCCGGGAGATGGAGGACCGCGGGGTCCTCGTCATGTCCGCCGCCAAGGGCACTCTCGCCGAGGAGATCCCCGAGGCCTACAAGGACATCGACGAGGTCGTCAACGTTGTACACGGCGCAGGACTTTCAAGGAAAGTCGCCAGGCTCCGCGCCGTCGGCTGCATCAAGGGGTGAGCCACGAGCCACTAGCCGCAAGCCACGAGGCATCAAATGCCACGAATAGAAAATCTTGTTCTGCCTTGCGGCTTGAGGCTGAGCCCTGCAGACTGCAGGGCGACTATACGTCTCACGTCCCGCCGTACCCCACCGTCACCTTCCCCGCCTCGACGATGACGGGGACGGCGCGCCTGCCGCCGGAGAGCTTCAGCATCTCGGGAAGTCTCGCCGCATCCTTTTTCACGTCCACATACTCCGCCTTGTCGCCATAGGCCGACCTGGCCTTGTCCGTGTAAGGTCAGCCGACCTTGCCGTAGATGATCAACTTGTCTGCCATGAGTGCACCCTCCATCATCTTTTTGCTGTTATCCCCGTGCCTCCTGCTAAGGCCGGACGGGTCCCGCGATCGGATCCTGGTACCCGTGATCGAAGAACGCCCCGTCCAGGGCAGGATTGATCCTGTAGTTGCTGAAAATCGTGAACTCCAGGGCAGTGCCAGCCAGGTCGAACCGCTCGAACCGTGCAGGGAGCCAGAGCCTGCTGTCGATATAAATGCGGTATCGTTCCGGCACCTGCCCCTTGACGTAATCCTTTGCATTGAGCCGGAAGGACAGAATCTCCCCGTCGAATTTGAAATCGGCGTTTTCCTGGGGCAGGTTCCTGGCATTATCGCGCAGGAAGCCCAGGAAGTAACGGAGGTGCAGCTGGTTTACGGCCTGTCCCGAGGGGGACTTGAACAGCGGGTTGTTGACCGAAAGACGGAACTGGACCGAAGGGAACACGGCAAGGGGCCTTGAGGTCACTTCATTCTCCCCCTCGGTGTAGAAGATCGTCACCCCCGGGTAAGGGCTTCGGAACTCGATCCGAAAGCGGTCCGGCTTCCGGAAATAGAACCTGAAGTCGTAGCGTTCGGACTCCCTGCTTGACTTGAAATAGATCCCTTCGATATCGCAGGCGTAGGAGCGGAGCTTGCCGTATGCCTCCTCGATCCGGTTTGCCACCTCGAGGATCCGCTCCCGGTCCATACCGCCCTGGGCCCGGCAGTCCAGGGGATGCAGGGTCAGCAGGGCTATTGCAATCATAAGGATGCAGCGCTTCATCTCACCTGAACACGAAGTAATGCTCGAACAGACCCGGTTCATCAAAAAGGGTCCGCCCCGACAGGGTGATGGCGTGGTGGCCCCGCTGCCTCATGCTCCCGATGGAAGGAATGCCCGTGGGGAAGAAGATAAACCGCTCGACCCTCCCGGAACCTTTGGCAATGCCCTCGGCGTCGAAGATGCTTGCGCCCCGGCCGTCCCCCCGGGGCAGGGCCTCCAGCATCTCGTAGGGGAGCAGCTCATAGGGAGTGCCTTCGGGCGGAGGTGCCAGGGCCAGGAGCCTCTGGACCTGGTGCCATCCCGAGATGATCCGTACGGCGGGGGATTGTCCCGCCGCCATCTCCGGGAGTCCCTGGGGGGCGAAGGGGTCGTTTGGGTAATAGCGCTGGATCGTCCGGAGCACCCGGTCCTTCGCCGGGATGAATACGTGATAGCAGCCGCAGTTGTTCATGAGATCGATCATGAACAGCCGTCCCCCTGGTTCGAAGGACAGGCGAAGGGTGAGGCCGTCGAGACGGCCGTGCTCGATTGAAGGCGCCCGGTCTCCCGCCCAGGCCGGGTACCAGAAGGCATAATTGATCTGGAGGACCGGTTCGCCCTTCACGCGGGCATGGGAGAGGTAATAATAGACCGCGGGCTTGTCCCCGTCGACGGTCAGTTCATCGCCCTTCCAGGTGATCCGCCCGACGCGGTCATAGGGGGCTGCCTCGTCCTGGATGATGACGGGCGCGTAGTGCACCGCGAGCTCCCTTGCCTCGCTGGCGGAGGGCCTGGGGATGTTGAGGGGGTTGTGCCTCGAGGCCGCGATCACCTCGCGGGCATCCCTGCCGGTGCCCTGCGGCGGCCTGTAGAAACGCAGCCTCCCCTCCACGGGGAGTTTTTCGTAAGGCATTTCGTACCAGGCGCGGAAGCGTTCGCGCACCCTCTCGGTGATTTTGTACTCGGGGATCGTGACCAGGGGATAGAGCCCGGCGATCCGCAGGGCATTGGAGTACTCGTCGGGGACCTCGACACGGGGCGTGAGCTCGTCGTAAAAATCGGGCCGTACCCGGTCGGCATCGTAAAGAGACTGCGAACAGGCCGCCACCCGCCGGGCAAGCTCTTCACGGCTCGCCGCGAGCGTCCTTGCGGCAACGTCGGGCAGGGTTGCAATTTCCCGATTCCTTGCCTCCAGGTCGAGCTCCCGCATCCACTGCACCCAATCCGTTTTCGCGGCCGGTTCTGAAAGACCTCCCGCAAGCGATGCCACGAAACGATTCGCCCTCAGGTAGGGAAAGCCGGGGACGGGCGCATCCGCCGCGTTGTGCACCCCCCTCTCGAGGACGACGGCATCGAGTCTCTCGAAAAACGCCCGGCACCCGTCAGGGCGCTCTGTCTCCCAGGGGACCCTCGTTGCCGAAAGGGTCCCGCAGCCGGCGAGGGAGAGGATCAGCAGGACGGAAAAAAGTGCACTCAGCGACGAGCATCCGCAGACCCTCGTGCCGAGGGGGTTACGGGGGGACGCCTTTAAATTTTTGTTCAACACCGTTGAACGTTCCATTCAACTGCAGCCCCTTTTTTCGTGAAGTTACCCGGAATGCCCCGGGGGTGCCATCAATAATTGTTTAATGATATTGAACAATTATAAATTTTCTTTTCGACATCCCCGAATTGGCACGATCGTTTCAATATCATAAGGCAAAGATCGGAAATAAACCAGTCGCAAGGAGGACATAAAAAATGAAAAAGTCGCTTTCGATGCTGGCCCTGACCGCTTTGATCGTTCTCATCACCGGAACCTTCAGCTATGCCGAGTACGCTGCAGCCGGCGCCGACAACTTCCCCTACTTCCACCTTGGCGCCATCGTGATCGGCGGGCTCACGATCCTCTCGCTCAAGCAGAAGTATGAGAAGATCTACCTGAGCGAAGCCGCCGGGTCCTTCGCCCTCTACGCGGTGATGATCGCCCTGTTCACCTCCCCGGTTTCCGAGGCGATCAAGAACCTGATCGGTTAAGAAAGAAAATCCGGGGCTCCCCGCTCGATAAGGCGGGGAGCCTGCAATGCAGGAATCAAAATGAAACGCCTCGAACGCCACATGGAAAAAACAATCCGCAAGCTCCAGTCGCAGCCGCTTCTGCTGCTTCTCGTCGCGATCTTTTTCATGGGCGGCATGATGAAGCAGGTAAAGAAGAGCTTGCCGAGCTGGGCCGTCCAGGCACTATAACGACTTTCCCCTATCTGCTGAACCTTTCGCCGTCCACCGTGGATTTCCACCGGAACAACATCCGCTCCAAGCTCGGCCTGAAAAACAAGGAAGAAAGCCTGAAGGCCCGCCTGCTGTCGCTGTCGCGGGAAGCGTAGAAATACAAATCCCCCTTCCTCCCCCTTTATAAAAGGGGGAAAGAGGGGGATTTTCTCTTGTTACTCTTTCCTTGTGGCTTGCGGCTCGTGCCTTGAGGCTCTCCGGAGGTATTTCCGTGTCCACGGGCAGGCCTCGATGCAGATGCCGCAGATCGTCGAATCGATTTGCTCCCTCTCGCAGAATTCCGTTGCCTTGCGGCAGCAGGCCCAGGCGTCGAAGAACTCGTCCCGGTCAAGCCCCAGGCGCCAGTTCGTCCCCGACGGGGCCGCCGCGGGGCAGATCTCGACGCAGGCCGAGCAGGTCCCGCATCTCGACTCGTCGAGGGGATGGCCTGTCTCGAGAGGGGCGTCGGTGAGGACCGTCGTAAGCCGGATTGCCGAACCGAAGGGCTTGGTGATCACCAGGGCATTCTTCCCGATCCAGCCCAACCCCGAGCGCGTCGCGGCGATCTTGTGGGAAAGCCCCGCGCGAAGCTGAACCGCATCGAATTCCTCCGTCGTCGGTTCAAGCGCGACGGCCGCAAACCCCCGCTCCCGCAGCAGCGTTGCCGCCCGGTGCGAGAGCTCCGAGAGCTGGGTGTTTGCCCGTTGGTATTCCCGGAAGTACTCCTTCGTCGGCCCTTTCGTGATCCGTGAGACGATCCCGGGGCTGAGGGCCACGGCAATCGAGAGGGCGCGGCCCATATCCCTGCGGTCCTCTGCCGGGACGGCCGTCATGTCGGCAAAGCCCACGAGGGCTGCCCCGTTTTCGATAAGCATTTTCCGGATCTTTTCAGAAGAACCTGCCATCGGTCACGACCCCTTCTTCCGGCTTGCGTACTGCTGGATGACAACGCCCGCCACGATGAGGACAAGCCCCACCACGGTGGAGGGAAAGATCTCCTCGCCGACGATGAAGTGGATGAGGAAAAGCGACAGGAATGGCGAGGCGTAGACGAGGTTGCTCACCTGTGCCGTCGTGCGGGAGAGCTGCAGGGCCTTGAGCCATGTGACGAAGGTTATCCCCATCTCGAAGAGCCCCACCCAGATGACCCCCAGGATGCCGGCCGCCGGCGGGACGCGGATCTCCCCGAAGAGAAGAACGGCAGCGAGTGTGAAGATCGAGCCGAAGACGAAATTGAGGAAGAGCTTGACGATCTCGTCGCGCCTGTCCTTCACGTTGTAGATCCAGAAGAGGGCCCAGATGACGGAGCTTCCAAGCGCAAGCAGCGCCCCCGGGAGGTTCGTGAACCTGAAGCCCAGCACATCGCCCCGGGTGGAGATGACGAGGACGCCTAAAAAGCTGACGACGATGGCCAGCACGCTGGCCCAGCGGATGGGCTGCTTGAGAATCGCGATGGAGAGCAGCACCAGCATGATGGGCCAGGTCCAGTTCAGGGGCTGGGCCTCCTGGGCGGGCAGCAACGAGTAGGCCTTGAAGAGGATGACGTAGTAGAGAAAGGGGTTGAGAAACCCGAGGGCCGCCGAGCGTGCAAGATCGGCCCCCGTGCAGGTCCTGACGGCGGCGAGTTTCCCCTGGGCAAGAAGGATGATGAACAGGACCGCCAGGGACACGAGGGATGCCCCCAGGAGCATCTCGATGAAGCTCAGATGGGCCAAGGTGAGCTTGAAGGCGGAGGCCACGGTGGACCAGAGCAGAACGGTGGCACCGGCGTAGAGATAGGCCTTCGTCTGTCGCTCCATCGGCAGGGTCCTTTTCCGGATCAAATCCCCCTTTTACAAAGGGAAAAAGAGGGGGAATTTTTCTTCAATCTGCTAATCACAGAACGAAACCGGAAGCAACGGGAATGTGGAGAATGCCCTTGTCTTCGATCCGTCTATCGGCTATAGACTTGACGATTGCACAGCATAAGGAGATGCCAATGAAACTTGCCGACAGCCTCTATGTCTACGAGTGGACGAACTACTTCGAGAACAACTGCAACAGCTTCTTCATCGGGGGCACCATCGGGGCGCTCGTCGACCCGGGGCTCAGTAAGCACCTGCCCGATCTGCTGAAGCGGATGGCCAAGGACGGGATTAAAAAGGAAGACATTCATTACGTCGTCAATACCCACTCGCACCCCGATCACTACGAGGCCTCGGCGCTTTTTGACAGCTCGCAGGTGAAGATTGCCCTTTCGGAAATCGAGATGGAATTCATGCAGGGCCCCGGCGCACACCTCTACCAGCTCTTCGGCCTGAAAGCCCCGGTCGTGGACGTGAACCTGCCCCTCAAGGAAGGGGAGGTGAAACTGAACGGCGAGACCTTCGAGATCTCCATCGTGCCGGGCCATTCGCCGGGATCCATCGGCCTTTACTGGCCGGCGAAGAAGGCCCTCTTCCCCGGGGACGTGATCTTCCAGATGAACGTGGGCCGCTCCGATTTCCCCGGCGGCGACAGCAAGCTCCTGAAGAAGAGCATCCAGAATCTCGCCAAGCTCGACGTGAAATACCTGCTCCCTGGCCACATGGGCATGGTCACGGGCAAGGCGAACGTGAAGAAGAATTTTGAAAAGGTGATCGAGGGGATATTCCCGTATCTTTGAGAAATAGGCAAAAGCCACAAGCCGCAAGCATCAAGGCAAAAGAAAATCCCCCTCTTTCCCCCTTTTGCAAAGGGGGAAGAAAGGGGGATTTGATTTTCCAGCCCGAATCCGGAAGCCCGCGGCGTCAGCCGCTATTTCCATCCGATCGGCTCGTACCCTTTCTCCCTCAGGCACCGCTCGACAAATTGCTTGTGGACGGGGCTTGGCTCTGCGGCCTGAAAGAGCCCGCCGAAAAATCCCCAGATGCCGCCGCTCGAGGCCCCGATCGCCAGTCCCTGGCCGAAGTCGCCTGTGATGGCGCCGACGGCGGCCCCCACGGTGGCCCCGACAACGGCGCCCGTCGCGGTGCTTTTCGCCACGTCCCCGGCGGGATTTTCTTTCACGTAGGCCTCGGCCTTCCGGGTGCACTCGTCGATGTCCTGCTGGGCCCGTGCCTCACCGGCCTGCTGCACCTGCATATTGGGGTACAGGACGGGGCGGGCAGTCCCGCATCCCGCAAGGATCAACGCAATAATCGGGATCAGAGCTTTTTTCATGACATCGTCTTCCCGTTGTTCCTGCTAAGTCTGCCAGGTCACGCTATTGCCAGCCCATCGGCTCGTAGCCCTTTTCCTTGAGACAGCGGTTCGTGAACTGCTTGAAAACAGGGCTTGGCTCGGCCGCCTTGAACAGCCCGTACGTTGCACCGCCTGCCGCACCGCCTGCCGCTCCCGCGGCAAGCCCCCTGCCGAAGTTTCCCGTCACGGCCCCTACTGCGGCGCCCGTCGCGGCGCCAACGGCGCCTCCCTTTACGGCACCTTCGGCCACCTTGGAGTCCTGGTTTTTCTTGACGTAGGTCTCCGCCGTCTGCATGCAGTCGTTGATGTCCCGATCGGCCTGCGCACTTCCCACAGTCTTCAGGTAGTTGTTGGGGTACAGGACGGGCCTTTGCGAGGCGGCGCAGCCGATGAGGGTCAGGGCGAAAAGAAACAGGACGGGCAAGGCGATTTTTCTCACGATCTTATTCCTTTTCGATGCGGATTTTCGAAGCCCCTTTGGCCTTTTTAAGTATTAACGCATCACCGGCAATTTGGCCGACAAGGTTCACCTCGCTTGCCGGCACGGGGTCCGGGCCCGTGCTCATGGGCGTGCGGCCAAAGAAAAGGGCCAGGGCCTGTCCCGGGGGCCAGTAGCCGATGTCCCCGATTTTTACCTTCCCCGTGGCCGTTGCGTCAAGGGGAAGCTTCACGGGGATCGTGAAGTAGAATTCGTCGCCCCACTCGTTGGGGACGGCCTCGATGGGGAGTTTCCCGGCGATGGCTTTTGCGCAGTCCGTGTCGGACAGCTCCGCCGAAACGGTAACCGGGCCGATAATGATCCTTATTTTTTGCGGCATGGCAATCTTTCCTTTTACTTCGAATCGGCGATGGCGTAAGTCACCGTCACGGTGACGCTGAATGTCTGCTCCCCCGGTGCGATCGGCACCGCAGAGGCCGCAGCGGCTTCCATGCGCGCAACAGGGTACGGACCCGGACGGCCGCCTGCCTGCTCGTCGATCCGTATCGGCTTTCCGAGCTTCAGACCCGCCGCTTCCGCATAGACCCGGGCGCGGCGTTGCGCATCGGCAATGGCCTTCTTGCGCGCCTCGTCCGTGAGCTGCACAGGATCGGCAACCCCGAAGCTGATCCCCCGGACCTGGTTGGCCCCCTGGGAAACCGTTTCATCCAGAAAGGCCCCCAGCGCCAGGAGATTTCGGACCTTCACGTGGACCTCGTTTGTGACCCGGTAGCCGGCGATCTTCGGGGGCTCCTGCTGGGTCTTGTCATACTTGTAGCGGGGCGAGACGTTGAACTGGACGGTCTGCAGGTCCCTGTCCTCGATCCCGCGCTTGCGGATCATGACGATGAGCTGGCTCACGGCCTCGTTGTTTTTCCTGAGCGCCTCGGCTGCCGTGGGGGCCTCGGTGACAACGCCCACCTGGACCTGGGCGAAGTCCGGTTTGCCGTGGGATTCGCCTGTGCCGGCCACGGTGATGGAGGACGGTCGGGCGCCTGTGAGATCCGACGTCTGCGCAATTGCCGTAACTGCCGCGAAAACGGCCAGTACCAGGACAACAAAGGCGGACAAATTCTTCATGATGCCCCCCCCTCCGGAAGGTTTTTAGGACGGTGCCCCGTCCGGGAATCCTTTAGTGAACGGCCCCGACAACAGGGTCAATGCGAGGAGCAAAGCGACGCGGCAATCCCGTGATATTGCTTCACTTCGCTTGCAGTGACCCCTCGATTCATCTATGGTGCTGACTATATCACAGCCCCGTCCGATGCAAAAAGTTTTTCACGGGCATGGTTTCACAGCTCAATACCTCGCCCTAGGCCTTCTTCATGGCGAAGAAGGTCCCCAGACTGTTTCCCCCCGCAAAGGCCATGATGCTGAAGGCGCCGTCCATGGCGCTGTCCTTGAGGATCACGGTGAGCAGAAGGAAATTGGCGACCGTGATCAACCCGCTCAAAACCGTTGCCCGCCCGATGCGTTTCTCGGCGACGTCTCCCGTGTACTTGGTGATGAGCAGGTCGATGACAAACCCCGCGATGAAGATCAAAAGAAGCTTCGTGATCATGACACACACCTCCCCTGAAGAAACATGCGGTTTGGATGGGATTCCGGGAGGACGGGAAAGACAATCCCGTGCCGGGCGGGCACAACTCTGCCGTCCGGTGAAGAGTTCAGAAAGTTTCTCAGAAGGTTACGGGCGGGAAAGATCCCGGTAATGGAAGGGAAAGACAGGCGGCCCGGGCTTACACCCCGTAACCTGCCGGTTGCTCACCAGCGCTCACTCCAGCCTCCCTCAATTGAGTTGCCTATATGATCCCCCGGGCGAGGGGGAAAAGTCAAGGCGGAGATTGTTGAGCAATTTCAATTAAATAAGGCCAAACCTGTGCAGGGGATATGCTTCAGTCGGCTATGGTGTCCTGCATGGACCTCACTTGATTCAGGGCCTTCTCGACGATGGTCATGAAGAACTCGTAGCTCTCCCGGCAGGCCCGGTGAACGACAGGCGTGACGAGGTCCTGGTTCTCCTCGTAGAACTGGTCCACCAGCTGCTGGTACTCCAGCGTGTCGAAGACGATCGGCGTTGCATCCGCCGAAAAGGCGTAGCCATGCAGGTACAACCCCCTGAGCTTGATGTCCTCGAGGGCCTCGATGCGTTCCTTCGGAGACTGCGTTTTCTTTTCCATGTCGAACTCCTTGCTTCAAATCCCCCCTGCCCCCCTTTGCGAAAGGGGGGAAATGGGGAGTGTTCGTTCATCCGCCCAGGTAGGCCTTCTGGACCTCGGGGTTGGTCAGCAGCGCCGCCGCCGAGTCCTCCAGGACGATGTTCCCCACTTCCATGATATAGCCCCGGTTGGCGAGTTTGAGGGCTGCCTTCGCATTCTGTTCGACGAGCACGATGGTCACGCCCGCCTTGTTGATCTGCTCGAGCGTCCGGAAGATGGCCCTCGCCAGAAGCGGTGCAAGACCGAGCGAGGGCTCGTCGAGAAGCAGGATCTTCGGCTCGGCCATGAGGCCCCGGGCGATGGCCAGCATCTGCTGCTCTCCGCCGGAAAGGGTCCCGCCAAGCTGATCGCGCCTTTCCTTCAGAATGGGGAAAAGCTCGTAGATCCACTCCCTGGTCTTTGCGATCCCTGCGGTGCCGGTGCGCACGAAGGAGCCCAGAGCGAGGTTTTCCTCGACGGTGAGGGTGCCGAAGATTCGCCTTCCCTCGGGAACCTGGATCACGCCCTCTTTGACGACATCGTGGGCCTTGAGCCTGTGCAGCGCCTTGCCGCCGAATTCGATGGATCCTGCCGAGGACTTCACGATTCTGCTGATGGCCATCAGCGTCGTCGATTTCCCCGCCCCGTTGGCCCCCAGGATGGCGACGATCTCCCCCTCATTGACCGCGAGGTGGATCCCGTGGAGGACTTCCACGTTGCCGTATTTGACTCGAAGGTCCCGGATTTCGAGCAGCATCGGCTAGTCCTCCATCCCCAGGTAGGCCTCGATGACCTTCGGGTCGCCCTTGATGGCTTCCGGCGCGCCTTCGGCGATCTTGGAGCCGAACTCCAGAACGACGATCTTCTCGCAGGCCTTCATGACGAGCGACATGTCGTGCTCGATGAGCAGGGTCGTGATCCCCCTGTTCTGGATCCTGCGAATCGTGCCAATCAGTGCCGCCGTCTCCTGCTCGTTCATCCCGCCTGCGGGTTCGTCGAGAATGACGAGCCGGGGCTCCGATGCCAGGGCCCGGGCGATCTCGAGGAGCCGCTGGCTGCCGTAGGAGAGATTTTTTGCCAGCTGCATCTCCTGGCCCTGCAGGCCCACGAAGGCAAGCTCGTCGAGGGCCCTGGCGAGGGCCGCGCGCTCTTCCCTGCGCTCGCCCGGCATGCGGAGCATGGCCGTGAAGGAGCCCGATTTCATCCGGCAGTGGCAGCCGGCCAGCACGTTCTCGAGCACGGAGAGATTCTGGAAGAGGCGAATCGTCTGGAAGGTCCGGGCGATGCCGAGCTTGACGATGCGGTAGGTGGGCCAGTTCGTGATGTCTTTGCTTTCGAAGCGGACAGCTCCGCTGTCGGAGCGGTGATTGCCGGTGATGAGGTTGAATACGGTCGTCTTGCCCGCCCCGTTCGGGCCGATGAGCCCGACGATGGCCCGTTCCTCCACGTCGAAGGAGACTTCGTTTACGGCCATCAGTCCGCCGAAGGACTTGGTAATGCTCTCAAGCTCCAGCAGGCTCATGGGGCCCCCCCGGCATTGCGTGCCTCGGGAAGCGCGTATGTCCGCGGCCGCTGCGGCAGGATGCCCTCGGTCCGGACGATCATCATGACGACCATGGCGGCGCCGAAGATCAGCATGCGTGCATCGGCGAAGTCCCGGAAGACCTCGGGCAGGCCCACGAAGAGTACCGCCCCGAGCAGCACACCGGGGATGCTCCCCGATCCGCCCAGGATGACGATGGCGAACATGACGACGGATTCCCAGAAGTTGAAGGACTCGGGGGCGATGATGGTCATCTTGGCGGCGAAGATGTCGCCGGCCATTCCCGCCCAGGCGGCGCCCAGGACGAATACGGCGAGCTTGTAGTGCGACGTGTTGATCCCGCTTCCCTCGGCGGCGGTCTCGTCCTCGCGAAGGTAGTTGACGGCCCGGCCGAAGCGCGAGTTCTCCAGGCGGTGGAAGAGAAAGATCGTGACCATGAGGAATGCCCCGATGAGGTAGTAGAACTCGTGGGGCCTGCGGATCACGTACCCGAAGACGGTGGGCCTCGAGATGCCGAAGATGCCGTTGGGCCCGCCGGTGATCCCGAAAAGATCGTTGGTCAGGGCGATGCGCAGGATCTCGCCTACGCCGATCGTGACGATGCACAGGTAGTCGCCGCGCAGGTGGATGATGGGCCGGGCGATGATACCGGCGAAAAGGCCCGCCGTAAGAGCGCAGACGGGAAGGAGCCACAGCACGGGGATTGCGAACTGCGTGTTGAGGATGGCCGCCGTGTAGGCCCCCACGGCGAAGAAGGCCGCGTGCCCCAGGTTGAAAAGCCCCGCGTGGCCCACGATGAGGTTGAGCGAGAGCCCCAGGATGGCATAGAGGCCCACGTTGTTGAGCACATCCACCCAGTAGGGGTTGAGAAAAGTTGGGGCCACGGCCAGCACGGCGAATATGACCCCGTAGATGTACATGCTCTTATTTTTCATTGTGCCGTCTGTTTCGTTCCTTCTTTTCCTGCCTACACGCTACACCCTACGCCCTACACGCTATCTTTTCAGACTTTCTCCGCCACCCTCTCGCCCAAAAGCCCCGTGGGCCTCACGATGAGAATGAGGATGAGGACGAAGAAGGCGATGGCGTCCTTCCAGGCAATCGAGATGTAGGCCGACCCCATGGCCTCGATGACCCCGAGAAGCAGTCCGCCCAGCATGGCGCCGGGGATGTTCCCGATTCCGCCCAGGATGGCCGCCGTGAAGGCCTTCATGCCGTAGGTCCAGCCCATGGTGAAGTTAATCTGCCCGTACTGGAGCCCCACCATGAGCCCCGCGGCGCCTCCCAGGGCCGGGCCGATCAGGAAGACGAGCAGGATCACCCGGGTGACGTCGATTCCCATGAGCCTTGCCGCGTCCTGGTCAATGGCGGCGGCCCGGATGGCCGTCCCGATCCGCGTTTTCTGGATGAAGGTGTAGAGTGCGGCCATGAGGACGAGCGACGCGGCGAGGACGAGGATTCGTACCAGGGGTACGTAGAGGCCGAAGAGGTCGATGGCGGTCTCCGGGATGAGGTCCTCGGGGTAGACCTGGAAGCGGGCCCCGTAGATGAGCATGACGGCGTTCTGCAGGAAGATGGAGGCCCCGAGGGCCGAGACGACGGCGGAGAGACGCGGAGATTCGCGCAGCGGCCTGTAGGCCGTCCGTTCCACGATGGCCCCCAGGATCGCCACGAGCCCCATCACCATGAGGGCGAGAACGACGAGACCGATGAAAGGCCCGATGGTCTCGTGGAGCGCAAAGGAGGCCAGCAGGGTCATCCCCAGGTAGGCACCGATCGTGAAGAGGTCCCCGTGGGCGAAGTTGATGAGCTTCAGCACCCCGTAGACCATGGTATAGCCCAGCGCAATGAGCGCGTAGATGCTCCCCACCGCGAGGCCGTTTGTCAATTGCTGGAAAAACTCTTCCATAAAAATGGCTTATGGCTAAGGGCATATGGCAAAAGGAATGAAAAGACCCCTCAAAATTGACTTATGCCTTTAGCCTTAAGCCCTATGCCTTTCCTTGATTCAACCTCCGTGTCAGGGGCTCAGGGGGATTCGATGTCCCGGCGACTCTCGCCGGCAGGGCCGATGAAAAAGACGGTCCATGGGGCCGGAGCCCCATGGACCGGTCGCCTTTTCCTTTACTTCTGCAGTACGATTTCTCCCTTGGAATCGAACTTGAAATACCGATAGACATCGCCGACCCGGTCGCCCTTGGCGTTGAAGGAAATCGTGCCCGTCAGGGCGTCCTTGTCCTTGAACTGGGTCTTCATGTAGTTGGCGAGCTTGTCGGGATCCGTCGTCTTTGTCTGGGCGATGGCCGCCGCAACCACGCGGAACCCGTCACCGGCCAGGACGGAATAGGGGGAAGAAGGCTCGTTGCCGTACTTTTTCTTGAAGTCAGCCAGGAAGGATTTCGCCTGCTTCGAAGGCAGGTATTTGGGCAGGGGGGGCATGACGAAGGAGAAGCCCGTAACCGCCTCTCTGCCGGCCAGCTTCACCAGGTCGGTATTGTAAGTGGCATCGCCGCCCAGGAAGGGGACCTTCCAGTTCATCTGCTTGGCCTGCTTCAGCAGAAGCCCGGCCTCGCTGTAGTAGCCCGTGAAGAAGACGAGATCGGGGCCGGCGCCCTTCATCTTGGTGAGCACCGCCGTGTAGTCGCTCTGCTTCGGGGTGAGGGCGTCGAAGAATACGATCTTGATGCCCTTCTTCTCGAGCTGCGGCTTCACCTCGTCGGCAAGCCCCTTGGCATAGGTGCTGTTGTCGTGCAGGATAGCCACTTTTTTCGCCTTGGTCTTCACGATGGCGTCGACGGCCACCTTGCCCTGCTCGTCGTCGCGGGGGCATGTCCGGAAGAAGTACTTGAGACCCTTTTCAGTGAGCCGGATGGCCGTGGAGCCGTTGGCGACCTGTATGATCTTGGCCTCGTTGAAGATGTTCTGGCTGGCCTCGGTTACGGAGGAGCCGTAGGTGCCGATAACGGCCACGACACCCTTTGTCGTGAGTCTCTGGGCCGCCAGGGCCGCCGTGCGGGCATCGCTGCCGTCATCATCGGTGATAAGCTCTACTTTCTTGCCGAGAAGGCCTCCCTTGGCATTCAGCTCGGCGTTGAGCAGCTCGAGGACCTGCTTCATCTCCGCGCCCTCGCTGGCGAAAGAGCCCGTCAGCGGAGCCATCAGGCCGATCTTGATCGTGTCCTGGGCGTAGGCTGTTGCGGTGAGCAGGCAGACCGTCATCAGGACGAAAACGATTTTTTTCATGAATTCCCCTCCTTGAGAAATCGGGTTGATAAGGGCTTGATGCTTGGTTTGCAACCTGCGGGACTGGCGGAAAATAGCAGAGAATCATGCACCTGTCAACGGTCCGCCTCTTTTCTTAAATTGCGGGCAGATCTCCGACGAACCGGGCTCGAATTCGCGGCAGACCCGGGGCCGCGTCTCATAGATCGTACAGGCAAAGGAACCTTCCCGGAAGTCCAGAAACGGGCAGTCGTGGATGGTCATGCCCGTGGTGACGGACACGAAGTGATCGCCCACCCAGCGCGCGTCTCGGTATCTTTGCAGGATGTCGTCTCGGCCTTCGCACCTCCAGCGCTCGAGGTCCTCGGCGTCGGCATCGGCGATCATGTCGGCCATGCAGCACGTCCCGCAGCGCAGGCAGGGGATGTGTGGGTTGTCGGTCAATGAATCCTCCGGGCTTGACGGGGGGATGCGGATCTTGATATGGCGTGAAAAGGTATTTGCCGTACATTTCCTATACACCCGCACCTCGCCGTGACGAAAGGAAAAAGGTCGCCGCCGCAATGCCCTCCCTTCACGACACCCGCCATTACCACCTCCACCACCCCATCGATCTCATGACGGAATTCACCATCTGCGAGTCCCTGGGCCATCCCCGGTCACCTTATCTCCCTGCGCTGGCGATGGAGAGAACCTACGGTGCAGTCCTGGGCGATCGCCTGCGGGAGAAAGGACTTCTCCGGCAGGGGTGCCGCCTCTGCGAGATCGGCGGCGGGTATGGAAGCCTCATGCGGGGACTTGTGGAAGCCCACGGGGATCTCGTGGAACGGGTGGTCATGGTGGATCTTTCCCGGGCCCTTCTCGGGAGGCAGCAGCGCGCACTCAATCCCTGGATAGACCGTGTGAGATTCGTCCTGGGCGATGCCCTCGAAGTCCTGCCGGCCATTTCCGGCGTGGATCTTTTCCTGATCAACGAGATGATCGGCGACCTGCCGGTCTGGACGGACTTCCACCCGAGAGGTCTTCCTCCCGAAGCGGCGGCCCTTATCGAACGCTACCGGCTGGCCATCCCGGAAGACGGGTTATTCCATTTCAACATCGGGGCGATACGGCTCGTCGAGGCTGTCTGCCTAAAGAACATCCCGGCATTTATCTCGGAGCATGCAAGCGATCCCATCATCCCCCGGGAAATGCCTTTTCTCGTGAAGGGTCTCGCAACGGGCGGCTGGCCCCGGGAGATCCGGCTTACGGCCCACTCGGAATACACCATCCGGTTTTCCCATCTCGAACAGGTTGCCCGCGCCCTGGGCCGGAAGGTCGAGACGGGGAGCCTCCTCGAGTTCATCGGGTATACCAACGTGGAGAAGGCCCGCTTCATCTTCAACGCCCGGGCGTGCGCCACGGACGAGCAGGCACTCGTGTTCGAATTTCTGGATCATGTGAGGGAATACCGCTGGCTCATCATCAGTTAGGCTGTTGAAAAACGCCCATCTGCGGCGTTCCCTCATCCCTCGTCGCTCGACGTACACCCAAAGTAAGCCTGCGCTCCTCGGGATTTCGGAGGCCTTGCATCTGGGCATTTTTGAACAGCCTAATAAGGCGCTCCCGTTGGGTAACCTGCGTTTGTAACCAGCAGGAAGTCTCGTGTTGAGCGTTCTAGGATTAGACGAAATACAAGAAGAGAGGTTGAGGGAGTATCAGACTTTGATGCCGTATTTTTCGATGCGGTAGATCATGGTGGGGCGCGACATGCCCAGAAGCTTTGCCGCCTTGGCCCTGTTCCCGCCACTGCGCTCCAGGGCCTGGACAATGAGATCCCGGTCCAGCTCGTCGAGGATGAGGCCTTCCGGCGGGATCTTCCACGTCGTACTGTCCGTCTCGCCGGAAAGTGGGGCCGCTTTCGTCAGGAAGTCCAGATGGCCCTTCGTGATCTCGGGCCCCTCCTCCATCAGCATGACCCGCTCAATGGCGTTGCGAAGCTCCCGGACATTGCCCGTCCAGGGGTGCTCCATGAGAAGGCGTCCGGCATCATCCGTGACTTTCTGGAAATTCTTCCGGAATCGCTGGTTGAACTTGTCCATGAAAAAAAGAGTGAGCGCCGCGATGTCCTCCTTGCGCTCCCTCAGGGGCGGGATGGTGATCCGGGCGACGTTGAGGCGGTAATAGAGATCCTCGCGGAAGGAGCCTTCCCGGATGCACTCTTCGAGGCTCTTGTTCGTGGCGGCGATGATCCGCACGTCGACGTGCTTCTTCTCGGAGCCGCCCACGGGGTAGAAGGCCTTTTCCTCCAGAAAGGTCAGCAGCTTGACCTGTGCCGCAGGCAGAAGCTCGCTGATCTCGTCGAGGAGCACCGTGCCCCCGTTTGCCGCCTCGAACTTCCCCTTCTTCCCCTCCTGGAGCCCGCCGGTGAAGGTGCCCTTTTCGTAGCCGAAGAGCTCGCTCTCCACGAGGTCCTTGCTGATGGCCCCGCAGTTGATGCTCACGAAGGGCTTGTCGAAGCGGTCGCTGCGATGGTGGATGAGACGCGCGATGACCTCCTTGCCCGTGCCCGTTTTCCCCTCGATGAGGACCGTCGTGTCGTAGCTTCGGGCGATGGTGTCGGCCAGCCGCAGGGCGAGCTTCATGGTCGGGCTCTGGGCGACGATGTTCTCGAGGTTGTAGTCCTTGACGAATTGTTTCCGGAGCTCTTCCACCTCCCGCTTGAGCTTGAGGGTCTCCAATGAGCGCTCGATGATGAGATCGAGTTCCTCGATGTCGAGGGGCTTCACCAGGTAGTCGAAAGCGCCCAGCTTCATGGAGCTGATGACGGACTTCACGTCCTCGTAGGCCGTCATCATGATCACCACGGCTTCCCCGTTGAGCTGCCGGATGCGGCGGAGGGTCTCGATGCCGTTGATGCCCGGCAGGCGGATGTCCAGCAGGACGAGGTCAAAATTGTGCGACGGGATCAGCCGCAGGGCCTCCTCACCGCTTCCGGCGATCCGCGTGTCGTATTTCTCCGACAGGATCGTGTCCAGGGAGTTTTGAAGAAGCTTGTCGTCATCGACGATGAGGATCTTATACCGGTACATGGCCCCTCCCGTCGTCGATGGGGAACCGCAGCGTGAACGTCGTTCCCTGCCCTTCACGGCTTTTGACCTCGATCACGGCGCGGTGCTGCTCCAGGATCTTGTGGGCGATCGAGAGCCCCAGCCCCGTCCCCTCGGGTTTGGTCGTGAAGAAGGGGTCGAAGATCTTCGAGAAATCATCCTTCGGAATCCCGACACCGCTGTCGCTGATGGTGACACAGAGCTGCCGGCGCGGTTTTTTCGCATCCCGCTCGATGCGGCTCTCCACCCGGACGGTGCCTCCCTTCGGCATGGCCTGCATGGCGTTGAGCAGGATGTTGACGAAGACCTGGTGGATCTGCTGGTTGTCGAAGACGATGTCGGGGGCGTCCTGTACGAGGGACAGCAGCACGCGGATTTCGTGCTTCCGGAACTGGGACTCCAGCAGGGAGACGGCATCCTCGATGCACTGGCGGATGGAGTCGCTCTTCAGCTTCGGGGGGGCCGGCCGGCAGAAATCCAGCATGCCCTTGACGAGATCCTTGATCCTGTCGACTCCGGTCAGCGTGTCGTCGATGATCCTTCGGGTCTTTTCGTCCGGGTCGAGCTGCCTGGCGAGGAACTGGACGTTGAAATTGATGCTGGCCAGGGGGTTGCGGATCTCGTGGGCGATGCCGGCCGAAAGCTGTCCCAGCGATGTGAGCCGGTCCATCCGCCTCATCCACTCCTCCGATCGCTTGGCCTCCGTGAGATCGCGGGCAATCAATACGGCACCCAGTATGGTCCCGTCCCGGCTCTTAAGCTGGGAGGAGCTGACGCCGAGGACGGCCCTGCCCCCCTGCTTTCGCCTGATGATGAGCTCCCTGCTTTCCGTGATCTGGCCGTTGATGGCCTCCCGGATGATCGCGGCGACGGGTCCCTCGAAGACCTCCGAGGCGGCCCTGCCCTGCACCTGCTCCTTTTCCAGTCCGAAGAAGTCCCCCGTCATCTCGTTGATGGTGCGGATCGTTTCGTCGCAGTTCACGACAAAGATGCAGTTCGGCGAGCTCTCCACGACATTTTCCGCGAAGTTGCGCTCGTTGACGAGCTGCTCGTAGAGGCGCGTGTTTTCGATGATGATGCTTGCCTGGTTGGCGAAGATGGACAGGTGCTGGATGTCCTCCTCGGTGAGGACCAGGGGGTACCCGCCCCGGTCCGCCTCGATAAGGCCGATGACGGACTCCCTTAAATGCAGGGGAACGGCGATGGTGGCAAAACGGTTCTGTTTTGCGCTGACCTTCCGGTCCAGATAGGTCACCCGGCTGTCGGCATCGTAGTCCCGGATATAAACGGTCTGGCCGGTCTTGACCACCAGGGTTTCGATGCACTCGTGGCGCACCAGATGAAAGGGGCGCTGAAAGGCAATCTCCATCTCCTCGGGCGTGAAGCCGATCTCATACTTGCACTCGAGTAGCTTGCGGTCCTTGTTGACCAGGTAGATTGCCACGCGGTCATAACCGAAGACATGCGCGGTTTCCTCGACGATGGCGGTCAGGACGGTGTCAAGGGCTACAGGTCGGGTGAGCAGGCTGCTGATCTTGTGGACGGAGGAGAGGAGCCGGTCCTTTGCATGAAGATCGCCCTGATACTCCTGGGGCTTCCAGGACGATGTCTCCTGATTATTTTTTGAAGTTTCGGATGTACGGCTCATGAGTGCCTTGGGGCCGTGGGTTCCCGGCAATGCGAAGAAATAATACGCTTTTTACCGCATTGTGCAAGGGTTTTCTGGTCCGGGTATCCCTGTGCAGGTCACTGAGAAGTGCTGTGATCCGATGGCAGGTGCGTGCCTGGAGGGGTGAGGCGATTGCGACTTCAGCGGCCCCTTCAAGGGGGTGTCCGGGGCTCTTGGTGGCGCTCCCCCAACCGCCGGCCCCTCCGTAAAAATGCTCTTAAAGTGGAGATTCTTTCAGTGGATCTCCCCATCCTGGATCATCCGCTCGAGTTGGGCCATGGCCTTCCTCATATCTTCCAGGTATTTTTCCAGCTCCCTTTGTTTTTGAACTCTTCTCGCCGCTTCGTAAAAGCTCATGGTTTCCTCCTGCTTTGCCGCATTGCCTCCCGTCGCTCCGCGGAGAGTTTTCCGCCCCGCAGTTATTGCTCCGGGCCTGCCCTCAGCGAATGGGAAGCGAGGCAAAAAGCCCGTTCAGGGTGTATATGGCTACAGCCTGGATATCCTTGTCCCTTTCGACCTCGTCGAGCAGGGCGTCGATCTCGTCGTAGACTTCGCCTACATTTTGTACCTTCGCGGTGATGATCCCGAGATGGCCCCTCTTTTCATAACGGACGAACCGGCCGGCTGCCTTCCGTAACCCCTCCGGCGGGAACAAAGATTCTTCCCGGGATGGGATCGGCTACCATGACTTCGGCCACGCGGGCTCTCGTCTGTCCAAGGCAAGCTTTTGTCGGGTCGTTCACGAGTTGAAGGATTATCGAGGGTTTGTTCGGCGCTTTCATGATGCCGCCCCCTTTCGCGTTATTCTATTCAACCCCAGATAGAGCAATCGCCGTGCCTGGATGGACAATATTGTAACATGCTGAAATAACTAATAATTATTGTTGTGCTCCTCGCGCGCCAGCCGTGGAAAATGAAGCACATCCTTTGTTTGGAGGAGGGTCCGAAGAGAAGGCAGGGGAAATATGTTATAAATCGGCAAGTTACGGCGATGCAACATTTGCTTCACCTGCGAAGCAAATGCTTCGCCTTTGTAACCCCTGTCCAGAGCCGGGGGGATGTGGTATGGGAAAAACAGGCTCAAGGCTAAAGGCTAAAGGCGGGGAGAAGGCATCTCTTCTTTAAATACGATGAAGTATGCTGATGGAGAGGAATATCCAGTGCAGAGAATGGAGGTTCTGGAGAGGCAGATCGCTGCCATCGGAGCGTTAACGGGGAAATCTGTTGCGTCGGGGGAATTTGGCCAGTGGCGAAGACAGACGGAGGATATCCTCAAGGTCTTTTTTGGGGAAAATTCCGCCGAGGTCCAGGAATTCAACGCGATCTACTACACGCCCGTCTTTCTCACCTGCCGCATGGGCGACGAGGCCTTTGACGAGGCGTTTCGCGGCGGCCTTGCAGAAGCCCGCCTTTTTCTTCAGTCGTTAATGGAAAAAATCAGGCGGCCCGATTGACGGTCTTCCGGCGAAAGGACACCCATAGCGTGAGAAGCCGGGTGGCCGCCATGGCTGTGATCAGCCTCGGCACCCAGAGCCACAAGGCGCTGATTCCGAAGGGCATGAACAGGAAGGGGTCCTCGACCATGGAGTGGTTGATCCCGATGGAGAGCTGAAGCTCCTCGAGTTCCTCCCGCGAGATGTGTCCCTGCCGCGCCTCCTCGACGATCACCGCCCCGCCATAGGTCAGACCGAAGACAACGGCCGTCATCCAGAGGATCCCCACCTTCTCGCTCAGCCCCAGGATTCTCAGGAAGGGCGACAGGGCCTTCACGACGGGCATGACCCAGTCCATGCTCTTGGCGATCTCGAGGAGCGTGAGGATTGTCATGATGATGAAAAAGACCTTCACGGACAGGTCCAGCGTCGAGACCCCCCAGTCGGCCACCATCAGCTGAAAAGACTGCGCGGAGGCACCCAGGGCGCCCGCCTGCATCGCGGCGGCGGGATCGGTCTTGATGAAAAAAGTCATGGCATAAACGGTGATCACGGCGGCGGCAATCCGGAACAGGGTTGCCTTGACGGGGTTGAGACCGGATTTGGCCTGGATGACCCCTTCCTGGATGAGGTTGTGGCTGATGAGCAGGAAGTTGGCCAGCAGCGTCATCTCCGCGACGGTGAAGGGCAGAACCGCCATGGCCGCAATACCGCCGTAGATGCCCGTGAGCGCCCCGATCACGATGGGAAGGGTCGCCATGGACGGCAGACCCATGAACCCCATGAGGGGCGCAAGCAGAAAATCAATCCTGCCGAGCCAGCCGGTCCAGGCGAGCACGGCCGTCAGAAAAGACATGGGGATGACGATCTTCATGAGCCAGAGAAACGCGCTCCACCCCCGCTTCAATCCGTTGAGAAACCCTTCCTTGAGCTTATACCGAGTATCGTTCACGACAGCTTGATGATCCCTTTCAGCCCCCGCTCGATTTCATCGCCCGACTGGACACCGACCATCCTCTTGAGGAGTTTTCCCTCGCGGAACAGCAGCAGCGTGGGGACTCCTTGAATGCCGTACTGCGCAGACACGACGGGATTCACGGTGGTGTTGAGACGCGCGATGAGGGCGGCCCCCTCGAATTTGACGGCAAGCTGATCGATGACCGGAGACAGCATCCGGCAATAAGGACAGCTCGGTGAGTAAAAGAAGACCAGGACAGGCTCCGCCGCAGCCAGAACATCCCGGGCGAAGGTCCCGTCGGCCGTTTCCAGCGGCCTGATCGCAAAGGCCTCCAAAGATAGCGGTGCGTGGCACTGCCCGCAGCTCGGCCGGTCATGGATGCGCGACCGGGGGACGCGGTTTTTCGTCCCGCAGCGCAGGCACTCGATGATTACCGTTTCCTGATCCATGGCTTTTTTGAACTTCATCGGTACGCCCGGTCTACCTTCTTTACAGCGTATAAGGGTCACGAAGGTGAGAGGGTAAGAAGGTTGGATAAGCCTGCGGTATCCGCTTGGTCTCCGCCCCTCCAACCTTCATATCTTCTTACCTTCTCAACTTCTCATTTTTCAGCGTGCCACCCTTACCGGCGTCGCTTGCAGAATCCGCACGAGCTCCGCGGGTGTCATCTCCACGAGGAGCCCCTTGCGGCCCGCGTTGATGTAGATAACGGGAAGACGCAGGATCGTTTCCTCCACGTAGACTGGCAAGGCCTTCTTCGTGCCGAAGGGCGACGTCCCCCCCACGATGTAGCCTGTGTGGCGGTTGGCCGCGGCCGGCTCGCAGGGTTGAACCGTCTTCACGCCGAGGACGCGCGCGAGCTCCTTCGTGGAGACCTCCCTGTCGCCGTGCATGAGGACGATGAAGGGTGCCTTTTTCTCGTCTTCCATGACAAGCGTCTTTACGGTGAGGTGCTCGTCGACGCCGAGCTCCCTCGCGGCCACCTCCGTGCCGCCCCTCTCTTCGTACTTGTAGGGTCGCGGGACGAAGTCGACCTGCTTGTCCTTGAGGACCCGGATGGCCGGCGTTGCCGGGAGATGATCCTTGCTCATGGGCTGCCCCGGTGCATCGAAAACTCCGAAATCTCCAAATCACTTAACACGTTTCAGGGCGGTTTTGCCATCGCTGAATCGCTGTGCATGCGCCAAGGGATGCGATAAATCACCCTCACCTCGATCCTCTCCTGGAAAAGGAACGGGATCCTTCCCCCTCCTCCACTTCCTCCTCCCACCAGGGGAGGAGAACAGAGGAAAAGGTCTCCATAGGGAGAGGAAGATCAAGGAAGGGGTTTTTTACAGGACGGGAGCGCCTTCAGGATCTTCTTCTCGAGCCTTGAGACGGCAAGGCGGGAAATACCCGTTATCCCGACCCAGCGCAATTGCACATCGCCCCCGGAATCAGGGATGGCCCCCCGGATCCTGCAGGGAAAGACGTGCACGGTAACGGAGAAGTGGGAATATCCGTGTTCGACGGAGAACATTTCCCTGCCGGGGATTGCCTTCAGGGCCAATTCCTCCCGCAGCGACCTGCGCAGGCCTGCGGAAGGTGCATCCCCTTCCTTGAGGAAGCCCCCCGGAAAACTCCAGAGACCCCCGAGAAGCCCCCTCCCCGGCCTCTTGACGAGGAGGATCTCCCCCCGGTCATTGCGAATCACCGCAACGGCGGCCTCGCGGTGAGGGACTGCGGCCGCCTTCTTTTTTGCGGGAATCGATTCCTGATTCCCTTTCTTTCGGGCCCTGCACGCCGCGGCCAGGGGGCAGGCCGGGCAGGCGGGGCTCCGGGGCGTGCAGATGCCGGAGCCGAGATCCATGAGGGCCTGGTTGTAATGGCCGGGCTCGCTCGCCGGGACGAGCCTCTCCGCGATTGCCCCGATCCGGTTTTTTGCCGTGCTCCCGTCGACGGGGTCCTCGATCGCGAAGAGTCGGGCGATGACGCGGATCACATTGCCGTCGACGGCCGCAAAGCGCCTTCCGAAAGCGATGCTCAGGATCGCCCCGGCGGTGTAGGCGCCCACGCCGGGCAGTTTCCGAAGATCCTCCATCTCTTCGGGGATCGTCCCGCCGAATTTTTTCACGACGACGCCGGCCGCCTCATGGAGCTGTCGGGCGCGGGAATAGTAGCCGAGGCCTTCCCAGGCCTTGAGGACGTCGTCCACGCGGGCCCGGGCGAGCGCCCTCACGTCGGGAAACCTCTTCAGGAACCGCTCATAGTAGGGGATGACCGTGTCGACCCGGGTCTGCTGGAGCAGGACCTCGGCCACCCAGGTCCTGTAAGGGTCTCTCGTCTTCCGCCAGGGAAGATCTCTTTTATTCTTCTTGTACCAGTCGAGAAGCAGGCGGGGGATTTCCGTGTCGCGGTTGCTTGGCATGACGGTAAGGATAAAGGATAAAGGTGAAAGGACAAAGTAAAAAGGCGGGACAAGAATTTTTCGCCTTTAACCTTTTTCCTTTAGCCTTTGACCTGGCGCTTCGCGCCTAGACGTGGTTGCGGAGCATCAGCTCCGAGGGGTGCGGGTTCAAATAGGTCTGCTCTTTCAGGTAGGGTTGGTTGTACTTCCGGACATAGTGGCCAAGCAGGGTGACGGGGACGATCAGAGGGATGAGCCCTCTCTTGTATTCAGTGATGATCTCCAGGAGCTCCCGCTTCTCGTCTGCACTGAGATCTTTCTTGAAGTAGCCCATGATGTGCATCAGGACATTCTCGTGCTTGGCCGCCGTGGGCTTGAGCGCCATGGCCTCCATGAGATGCCCCTCGTAGCGCTCGACAAGTTCACGGACCGGAATCTCCTTCGCATGGGCCACGAGGCTTCCCATTTCCTTGAGGTGCCTGGGGCTGTGTGCCATGAGGAGAAGTTTGTTCTTCGCGTGGAAGTTCATCAGGCGCCTCGCCTGCTTCGTGCCCTCCATGATGTCGCAGTAACGCTTGCAGGTGAAGATGCGCTCGATGAAGTTCTCCCGAAGGACGGGGTCGTGGAGACGCCCTTCCTCTTCCACGGGAGTGAGCGGAAAGTGCTCCATGAAGATACGGGCGAACACCCCCACGCCGACCTTCGACGGGATGCCCTTGTCGCCGTACACCTTGACGCGCTCCATGCCGCTCGAAGGCGAATCGCTCTTGAAGACGTAGCCGCAGAGGTCTTCCTTCTCCAGCTCCTCAACGCGCTTGCGTGCCCAGGCCTCCATCCTCTCTGTGTGATCGGCACCGGTCTTGTGGATCACGAGTCGCGGCCGCTTCGGGTCGCCGATGAGACGGAAGGTGTCACGAGGGATGCCGAAACCGCACTCCACCTCGGGGCAGACGGGGACATACTCAACGTACTTGCCCAGGGTGTAGGCGAGGAACCGGTCCAAGGCGTGCCCGCCGTTCCAGCGGACATTCTGGCCGAGCAGTCAGCTGCTGATTCCGAGACGGATCTTGTCCATGTTGGTCATGGTAGCACACATCGACTCGAAGGAAAACCAAATCATGGGTTGAACACCGATTCCCCCCGGATTGTCTTTCTTGCCTCGAAGGTCGGAGGCATGCTAGAAATGGAGCCGAATGAAACGCTGACGGGACACGGAGGAGGCGCATGGCGAAGATCAGGCGCGTTGCGATCGGGGACAGGGCATGGACGGATGCCAGGGGTTGGGTTCTCAACCCGCTTCCCCTGGCGGGGCTCGAGGGAAGACCCCTTGGGAATCTTCACGTGGCGTCCATGCAGCCCGGGGCCGTCCGGGGAAACCATGCCCACGCCGGCGCCGCGGAGTGGATTCTTTTCTGCGGGGGCCCGGCGTCGCTGACTACGGGGACGGAGGAGATCCTCGTCGGCGGCGGGGAGCCGGAGCTTTTCGAAATCCCGGCAGGCCTTCCCCACGCCATCTTGAACCGCTCCGAGCGGGAGATCTTCCTGGTCGTTTTCTATGAAGAGAAGGAACTGGAGACGACGCCCGCGAAGGTTCTCTGAGAGGGCCCGCACCCCGAACTTTTTCTTACGACTGTTTCCGTGGAGGAATCCCATGCTCAAGAAGATGAAGAAGCTCGTGAAGGACAAGGATGTCTGCGTGCTCGCAACCGTGATGGACAACGTTCCCCACTGCTCGCTCATGTCCTACGTGCCCGACAGAGACTGCCGCGAGATCTACATGATGACCCGAAAGGGGACGAAGAAGTTCCGCAACCTCGCCGCCAACAGGACGGTGAGCCTCCTCATCGACACCCGCGAGGAGGACTGCGGGGCCGATCGCGCCCGGATCAAGGCCCTCACGGTAAGCGGCGTCTTTAAAACCATCGGCGACAAAGCCAAAAAGAAACTCGTCCGGCAGAAGCTGCTGAAAAAACACCCTCAGCTCAAACCGTTTGCGGAAGACCCCGACACAGAGATATTCGCCGTGAAGGTAAAGACCTTCCAACTTCTCGACGGGGTGATGGACTCCTACTTTGAAAAGGTAAAGTAAAAAAGCCGCAAGCCTCAAGCCACAAGGCAAAATAGAATCCCCCTCTTTCCCCCTTTTGCAAAGGGGGATGAAGGGGGATTTGTATAATTATAGCTGTTCAGGACCGGAGCTTCAGGAGGGCCGCCTCGTATTCCTGCATGAGCTGCGGGGGCCGAGTAGCGCCCAGCGCTTCCCGGAGCACCCCTTCGGCCCGCGATGGATCGATTGCTGCCAGGGTCTTGACGGCAAGGACTTCCCTCAGGGTCCGAGGTGGGAAGACCCGGGTGACGGTCTTTTTCTCCGGGTCGAAGAACTGGATGTAACCCTGGCGGATCGTTTTCCCGTATACGTTGATGCTCGCGGCGATCCCGTCGGTGGGGTTGTCCATGGCGTGGATGCCCTTGTTGAGGGGCCGGACAAAGGTCGTCTCCCCGGGCCCGCACACCCCGTGCCCGGTCTCGCGAAGCTCCGCGCAGCCCTCACGCTTCCCGTCGTCGGTCCGCTCGTACTTCCTTTCCCCCAGCTTTCCGCAAAGCGTGCCGATGATGCCCCAGGAGCCGTGGTCATGGATGATGTCGGCAAGCTTCGCATCCCAGATGTAGGCCAGGACAACGAAAGACCTCTCGGGGCTGCGGTAGAGTGTGTACTCGTTGGGCCATATGCCGGGCCTGCGGCTTTCGAAAGAGGACGGCTCGAGAATCATTTTTTTCAGATACTCGAAAAACCAGTCCTGCCGGGACAGGAGTTCCGACACCAGCTCGCGGCCGTTTTCGATCTTTCGGGACATGGTCTTCTCGTCGGCGATCATCCTCTGGATCCGCCCGCAGAAGGCCTCGAACCGCTCCATGGCGCTACTCCTTGTCTTTGCTTTTTTCCCTGGGCTTTTGCGGTGCCCCATATTTGCGGATGTGGGTCCACGATTTGTACTCGGGCGCATCGGGGTTGGCCGCCAGGGTCTCCTGCTCTTTCCCGTATTTCTTCCGGATTCCCTTGCTCTTGTAGAGCAGCCTGTCTTTTCCGATGGGGCAGACCTTCGTGCAGATGCCGCAGGGGTAGCAGCGCCGCTTCACCAGCTCCTCGTGCATCTCCAGGCAGGCCGTCTTGTCGTAGTCCCCGACGACACGGTCCTCTCTCGGCTTGATGGCATTCTTGGGGCAGCACTCGGCGCAGAGCTTGCAATGGATGCACAGCTCCTTGCCCTGCATCGGGTCGGGCGGGATCTCGGCGGCAGTGAGAACGGAAACAAAACGGACACGGGGCCCGAACTCGGGAGTGAGGATGCACTGGTTCATCCCGATCGTGCCCAGGCCGGCATACTTTGCCGCCGGGACGTGGCCGAAGGCGGCCAGGTTATTCTCCCGGAGGGCCCGCATGGTGGTGTAGGTGTCGCGGGTGAAGGGGAACGAGGCGTGCCCCATGCGGTTGAGATAGCGTGTGAGCTCCACGGCCAGGTCGTCGAGCTGGCGGTTCGTCGTCGTGTAGAGCTCCTGGTGGAGTGCCGACGGTGTCGTCTCCACGACGGGCAGCGGCATGGACATGCCGATGACGATGACGGTGCGCGCCTGCGGGAAGATCGCCCTGGGCCGGAAATCCGGCGGCACTTCTCCGTACTCGTCCCAGCGCTCCACGGGGGCAAACCCCACGAGATCCGTGTTTCGGTCCCTGCAGAATCGGATGACGTCGTCCTTGAGTGCCTGGTCCTTGAGGGGGATAGTCATTTCAGTTCTCCGTGAATAATGATATTAACGCATTTTCCCCTCAAAGGAAAGTTGATGTCTCGAAGGTGAAGAATTGCTTAAGTTGATACCTCTTCGGGTCGATAATTTAGACAGGACCGGAAATTTGCCGGTCTTTTTACTGCAAAAAAAGTAATGTATGCAATTGATATCGTTCAGCAATTAATTTTTATCTTGATTTTTCTTTTCTGGCCGGGGTAAAAGAGCATCACTTTTGCGTCATTGGCGCATGCTTTCTAAGGAAAAAGCAAAGGAGGGGACGATGCGTTCCTTTAGAAAACATGGCGATCTTCTTTGCCAGCCGTTCAGCCGCCGCTCCTTTCTCAAGATAGGCATCTTCAGCGCCGCCATGCTGGCGCTGCCCCATAAGGTCCTTGCATCTCTCGAAGAAACTCCCGCACCGGAGTTGATCACCCCGGACTGGCGGGAAGGCGCCGGCCTTATTCTCGAACCCTGCGAGGAACGCAGGCTCCATCTGTACAGCACCAATACGGGCGAGACGTTCAACCGGGTTTACTGGGCCGATGGGGATTACGTACCCGAGGCGCTTGCGGAGGTTAATCACCTCCTGCGCGATTACCGGGCCAACCAGATCAAGGAAATCGACCCCAACCTGCTCGACCTGCTCTACACTCTCAACCAGAAGCTGGAATGCGACAGCCCCTACCACGTCATCTCGGGCTACCGTTCGCCCAGGACCAATGCGGCCCTTCGCAAGCGCAACCGCAAGGTTGCCCGCAACAGCCTGCACATGTCCGGGATGGCCGTCGATCTGCGGGTGCCTGATGTGCATGTCAAGAACATCTGCAATGCGGCTCTGGAAATGCGCGGCGGCGGTGTCGGCTACTACGCGAGGCGCGGGTTCGTCCACCTCGACGTGGGTGACGTACGCACGTGGCAGGACAGCAAGAAGAGAAAGAAGAAGGTGAAGAAGACCTAACGCGGCCTGAAGGCCGCAGGCATCGGGCGCCAGGCTTCAGGCGTCAGGAAGAAAGAAAAAACCATATCGGCCTGCTAGGGTTTTACTGCCTTGGCAGGCTTTATTTTGGGCTGGAGGGCCCTGTCGAGCCGCTCGTCGCGGCGGTAGATGTCTTCCAGGAAGTGGGTCGCCCCGTCGCCGTTTCCCCAGGCCGTGAAGTAGAGGATATGCACGGGTATGGGCTTCGGCAGGTTGGCCACCGTCGTCTCTTTCGTCTTCAGAACCGCCTTGATTTTCTCAATCGGCCACTCCTTGCTGCCCCTCATGACGAAGGCCGCCATCTCCATGGGCTTCTCGATCCGGATGCAGCCGTGGCTGAACTCGCGCCGTTCCTTGCGGAAGAGCTGGGGGTCGGAGGTGTCATGCAGGTAGACACTGTGCTTGTTGGGGAACATGAACTTGATCCGGCCCAGGGGGTTCCGGGGGCCTGGTTCCTGGCGAAGCCTGTAGGGAAAGTTGTTCTCCGAATGCTGCGACCAATCGATGGTGGCGGGGCTCACCTCCTCGCCGTTTTGCCCTGCCGTGAAGACCCTCATGTTCTCCTTGGCGAAGAATTCCGGGTTCTGCCGGATCTTTTTGAGGGTTTCCTCCGTGGCGATGCTGTGGGGGACGTTCCAGTAGGGATTCATCTCGATGTAGGTCATCTTCCCGCTGAAGACGGGCGTTTTCTGGTAGGCCGTTCCAACGATGATCTTCATGGTCAGGACGGGGGACTCGTTTTCGACGACCTCGAGGCCGTAGCCCGCGATGTTGACCATGATGTAAGGGTTCCCCATGTTCTGGGGCAGCCAGCGCCAGCGCTCCATGTTGAGCTCGATCTGACGGATGCGCTTTTCAACGGGTACGTTGAGGGCCCGAAGTGTCCGGGTGCCCACGATCCCGTCATCGAATAGACCATGGCTCAGCTGGAACCGCTTCACCGCCTCTTCAACGGCCTCGTCGAAGAGATCGCTTGCGCTGTCCGCCGATGCCGGCATATCGCCGGTGACCTTCAACCGGCTGCGGAGCACGGGGACCCGGTCGCTTTTCATGCCCTTCTCGAGCCTGCCGTCTCCCGGGATGACGGGCCAGCCGCCCCGTTCGGCAAGTCCCCGGTAAACGATCAGCGCTGTCTTGAGCCTGCCGTAGCCCTGCTGAGCCTGCAGGAGGCCCTTCAGGCTTCCTTCGACATCCCCGCCGTTCAGTGCCGTCGAGAGATGGCGCACCAGGTTGAAGCGCGCGGGATAGATCGTCCACTCGTCGGCATGGAGCGTCTCGGGGTTGACACGGCCGTTGAGCAGATGGGCCGCGTAGACGAGGTAGGCATCGGACAGGAGAAATTCCATCTCGAGGATCTTTCCCGTATCCGGCCGCTCACTGCGGGCCAGGTCCTGCCGGATATTGCCGAGGGAGGATTCGATGCGCTCCAGGTGATAGTTCTTAGGCTGCAGGCCCTCGGCATCGGCCCCTTTAACGGCCTTCGCCAGGGCTTCCGCGACGGGCAGCGGGTAGCCGTCCCGAGTCCAGGCCGGCTCGTACTTGCGCATCTGGTAAAAACGGGCAACCGATGAGGGGTTGCAGTAGGGCGACTGCGGGCATACGGTTTTCTGGATTGCGCCGGACTTGACGGCCCTCTCCAGGCTTTTTCGGACATCCTCAGGCGGGGCTTGGGCCTGGGCGTTGCTTGCTAAGCATGCGAGCAGGGCGATGAGCAGCAGGAGCCGGATCAGTTTTCGAGAATGTGGGGGAATCATCGTTGCTACACGCAGTGAGGGATTACCATAAAAAAAACCGCCAGTCGCCACTGGCGATCGCAGCGGTTAAGGGCCTACGACGCTCGTGCAAGCTTTATACCGGCATCGAAGGGAAAAGTCGACAGGTATTTTCAAATCTCACCGGCTTTTGCGCTCCAGGGCGGACACCTTTTTCAGGTAGGCATCCATGTCGAACTTGCGCTTGAGCCCCGCATCGTTCATGTAGCGAATCTTTCCGAAGACCTTCCGCTCGGACCAGGCCCGGTCGTGCTTGCCGAAGCACCAGGCCACGCCGGCAAACCCGTTGGGGTCCCTTCCGTCGAGTTCGTAGCGGTTGTTGAGGGTAATGGCCGTCCGGAAGGCCTCCGCCGGGGTCCGGCTCCACTCGAGGATCTTCTTCCCCCAGTACATGCGCATGTAATTGTGCATCTTGCCGGTGATCATCATCTCCCGCTGGGCGGCGTTCCAGTAAGGGTCATGGGTCCCGGCGCGCTCCCACTGTTCAGGGCCATAGATAACTTCGCGGCGGTCCTTTGCGTGCTCGGCGAGGGTCTTTCTCGCCCAGTCCGGCAGGCACTCGTACTCGTCGTAGCGGTCGTTGTAAAAAACGAAGTTCATGCCGAGCTCGCGCCGCACGATGAGCTCTTCCAGGAAGGACTCCCTTGCCGCGGCGGGGACCGATCTCTCACCGGATATGCGAAGGGCGACGGCGAGCGGTGAGATCTGCCCAAAGTGCAGGTAGGGGCTCAGATGGGAGGAGTAGTCGAGGCCCGGGTCGTTCCGAAGCTTGTCGTAGTGGCGGATCTTCTTTGCGATGAATCCCTCCAGCAGGGCGTTGGCCCGGGCCGTACCGCCCCGGAAGGCCATCACGGGCGAAACGCTGCGGTCGATTTTCATTTTCTTGAGCAAAGACGTGAGCTCCCCTTCCGAGTCCACGTCGAGGCGAAGGGAGAGAGAGTCCTTCCTGACCGTTTTTTCCTTCAGCGGGACGAGGTATCCCTCGAGGATTCGCTGGAGCTTGGGCCTCAGGGTCCCCGCGGTGTATTCCTCCTTCGGCGAGGCCGTCTCCACGGGGACGACAGTCTCGGACTCCACCTGCACGACGGAGCAGGGGGCGTTTTTTGCGACGTGGTTTCTCCACTGCCGCTGGATGCGCAGATAGCCCCGGTCGGCGACGACAAGGGCCGCCTCCTCGGCCATCGCCGTTGCGGCCAGCTCGGGCGAGCGGTGAACGAGCACGAAACGGATGCCCCGGCTGTTCAGCCTCTTTCGGACCTCCTCGAGCCCTTCCACCATGAAGGCGTAGTGGCGCAGGTTGGCCTCGGGGAACTGCCCGGTGAGGCCGAAGACGACAACGACGGGAAGGTTGCGCTCGTTTGCCTCTCCCACGGCGTATTCGAGGGCATGGTTGCACTCGACCCTCTGGGAGGCCTGCATCCAGTAAAGGATGTAGCGGCCGTCCTGGATGCTTCGGCTGTTGAGCGGCTGGATACGCGAGGCATGGATCATCAGCGGAACGCCTTACCCTTATCGGAGGTACGTCGTTTTTTCACGGAAGTCCTTCCGTTTCGTCGCGCCAGTAGAAACGGGCTTTCCGATGCACAGAAGTGCTACGGGTTCCTTTCCCGCATCCATACTGAGGATCTGCCGCACCACCCCCGCCTCGTAGAGGCTGAACCAAAGGCTCCCCAGCCCCAGGGCGTGAGCAGCGAGCATCATGTTCTGAACGGCGGCCGAGCAGCCCTCCAGGTATCCCCGGCCGGCGCCTTCGTCGAGAAACATGTCGGCGCCGCTCTTTTTCGGGTCGCCCGCCACCACGATGATGACAGGGGCGTCCTTTACGAAGTCGAGGGGGAACTTCTCGAGCCATTTCCAGCCGCTGCGTTCGAAGAGCTTCTTCTTGCACACCTCGCTTTCGGAAAAGATCCTTTCCTTGATGCCCGTGTTCGTGATGACGATGAATTCCCAGGGCTGCTGATTGGCGGGCGATGGGGCCCAGTTGCCTGCCTCGAGGATTTTTTCGATTTCCGCATCGCTCACCGCTTCGGGATGGAATTTCCGGCAGCTTCTCCTGCCGCTGATCGCTGTGAAGACATCCATACGTTCCTCCTTTTCTTCAGGTCGTCGGAATCCTTTCTTTTTACCTTGTGCCAGCTTTGAGCTTCGGGCATGCGAAGATCGGAAGAGCAGAAGTGAGGAAGAGCGGATCAGAGAAGAAAAGAATCCCCCATCCACTCCGATCTTCCGCTCTTCATAACTTCCTCGCTTCGCAAGCCTGTGCAGGGGGCCTTGCATCCAGGCATTTTCAAATAGCCCGGGCATGTTATTTACTCCGGGTTCAGATGAAACCGTGACTTTTCAAAAATTCCGTGACGACCTCCCGAAACCCGTCCGGGTTGTCCAGATGGGCGGGGTGGGTTGCCCTGGGAATCTCCACCATCTCGCCTGCCGGGATGGCCCCGGCCATCTGCTGTGCGGCCTGGCGTCCGAGAACGCGGCTTTCGGCGCCGCGGACGACAAGGGCGGGACAGCGGATGTCGGAGAGATTCCCCAGCAGGTCGTAGTGGTCAAACCGGGCAAGGATCTCCCGGTCATAAGTCCTGTACCACCGGGCATCCCTCTGGATAAGGGATTTTTCGGCCAGGCGCCGCAAGTGTTCCGGCCGGGCGTAGGGGGCATTTTTCTCGATCTCTGCGATGAAATCCTCCGGGGCGGCGTACGAGTCGGGGAGGTTTTTGTAGAGCCCGAGAAGGTATTTCCGGTTCCAGTCCGGCGGGCGGGGCTCGATGTCGACGTGGATGAGGGCGGCCACCCTGTCGGGGTTGAGCGCGGCATAGAGGCTGGCGTGCAGGGCCCCCATGGAGTGCCCCAGCAGGATCATGCCTTCCAGGCCGAGAGAATCGATCAAGGCGGCCAGATCAAGCATATAATCAGCGCATTGGTAAGACGGTGGCACGGCCCAGCCGCTCTTGCCGTGTCCGCGCTGATCCAGGGCGATGACCCGGAAGCCCGATGCCAGACGAGGAGCGATCAGGTCCCATGTGCGGGCATTGTCCCCGGTGCCGTGAAGGAAGACCATGGGCCGTCCGTCCACCGGGCCCCGCTCGAGGAATCGGAGCCGGAGGCCGTTAAGCATGAGGGTTTGCTCCCTCGGGGCCTCATCGACGGGCATCGCTTACATCCCTTCAATCAGAAGTTTCGCAATCGGGATATCGGCCGCGGAAAAATCATGGGAGGCAAGGTCAGCCGGCGATACCCAGCGGATTTCCTCGTGATCATGGAGTTGAAAATCCCCGGAGAGATGGATGACCCGGTAGGCCAAGAGCTCGATCTCCCCGTGGGGGTAACAATAACAGCTGCGGCCGACAAAGCCGACCACGACGACGTCGATGCCTAACTCCTCCTGCAGCTCTCTCCGGAGGCACGCCTCCGGGGTCTCTCCCTCCTCGAGCTTCCCGCCGGGGAATTCCCATTTGTCCGCCAGTCGGTCCCCGCGTTTGCGGCGGGCGATGAGGACCCTGCCGTCCTTTTCGAGGACGGCGGCAGTGACGGTGATTCTTTTGATATCGGAGCTCGAGAATGTCATCCGTTTCAAACCCTAACAACTCGCCTCAACAGCGTCAAGGCGAAAACCCTTGAATCGGGGCGCATTCTATGGAATAAAAGGCCTTCCTTTTGGAGAAAACCCTACAAAAAATGTAGGAGCGGCACATGAGAAAGTGGATCTGGGGGCTTCTTTACCTCCTGAGCATCCTTCTGGGCAATGCCTTCGTCATCTGGTTCGGCATCGTGACCATAGCCGGACTCACCTTTCCGGCCGGCGTGGTCTGGATCGGGTTGACATTTTCCTTTCGGGATTTTGTTCAGCGCTACTGGGGCGACCGGGCCACCTGGGGCTGGATGGTTGCAGCGTCGGTCATCACTCTTTTCTTCAATATGGATATAGCGTTAGCCTCGATGGCGGCCTTCTTCGTATCGGAGAGCCTCGACTGGCTCTTATTCAGGGTGCTCAAGCGCTCCTTTTCCTCCCGGATCATCTGGTCCAACCTCGTCTCCTGCCCGGTCGATTCTCTTGTTTTTGTCCTGCTTGCCTTTGGGCCTGTCTGGCCTGCCATCATCGGGCAGGCTGTTATCAAGTATCTCTCGGGACTTGTCGTTCTTCCTTTCCTGGCGACCCAGCGACCGACACCCGCGATCCCTTCCACGTAACCGGAGAATCCCACGTCCTTCAATCCAATCACGGCCATCGCCAGATGCTAGTGAAGATCGGAAGATAGGAGGCGCGGAAGAGCGGAACTTGGAGTAGTTTTTCCGATTTTCTGCTCTTCCTCACTTCATAACTTCATGATCGCTGACCTCCAAACGAGAGTTCATGGCGACATTTCTGCGAGCCCCAAAATTATTTTGGCCGGCTGGCACAAGTTGTCACACTTGTTGCATAATCAATAAAGCGAATTCGATAACTTGAAACCCCATTTATCTCTCTCTGGGTGCCAGTTTCCCCTCCTTCACCTGGCACCCAATCTTTTTTTTTGCCCTTTTTATTTTCCCTTCCCTTTTGTCTTTACAAGCTCAGGGTTTTGTCAGATATAGGTATTGTCGCGCACGATGCGCGTCAGTACAGGGACATCAACGGCGGGAATCGTGGGGCTTCTGGAGAAGATAGAAAAACGTCTGGTCCTCCGGCTGATGAAGAGTTCGGGCAAGCAGCCATTTCTCCTCGTGTTCATCATCGTGTTTCTGTCCATGAACAAGAAGGGAAAGAAAAAGGTCGAGCCCGAAAAGGACGAAAACTACTGGCGGGTGCTCGGAGGATTGTGACGGAATTCCGTCACTTCAACCGTTCAACTTGCCGGAAATTTGACTCTTTCCTGCCCACCGCCAACACTTTCAATGCGCCAGCAAGGAATCCGAAAGGTGCATTTCGGCGTTTTCCGGTAACCACTCTTATATCGAAGCCCTTCGGCACCCTTCGCTGAACTCAGGACAGGCGCTCAGGGTAAACTCCGCATCCGCTGTTTATGTCCGATACCGGGTGTCATGGTGAGCAGCCATCGTGAGCGGTCATGGTGAGCCTGCCGAACCACGAACGACGAACCATGAGCCCGCAGGGCGAGTTTTTGAGCCGCAGCGAAGCGAGAGTTAGAGTGGTCGGAAAATGTCGACGCGTCCGAGGGTTGCTTGCTGACGCCTTTCCCTGCTAACGCATCATGATGCACTTCGTGTTCAGAAGCCGCGCCACGGCATCCTCCGCGACGGGCTTGCGGAACATCTCCTTGCCTTCCCGGCAGACGAATTGCTCATCCCGCCAGAAAATTCCGATAGGGATCCGCTCGCCCCAGGTCTGTGCCGTCCGTATGGCTTCGCTCCGTTCTCGCAGAGGTTCCTCCACCCGGTAGACTCTTTCGCGGTACCAGGGATAGGTGTTTACCTTGTTGAAGCTCACGCAGGGCTGCAGGATATCGACGACGGAGGTGCCCTTGAAGAGGATCGCCTCGCGGAAGACCTTCTCCATGTGCTGGGGGTCGCCGGCAAAGGTCCGCGCGACGAAGGGGGCCCCTACGATGAGAGCCACGGCCAGCGGATCGAGGGGGGTGTTGAGGTTTCCCTGGGGGTCCAGGGCGTTTTTCATGCCCGCATCCGTCGTGGGGGAGCTCTGCCCCTTTGTGAGGCCGTATACCTTGTTGTCGCAGGCGAGGATCGTGATGTCGAGCCGGCGCCGTATCGTGTGGATGAAGTGATTTCCGCCTTCTCCATACTGGCACCCGTCACCGGAGACGGCAATCACGGTCAGCTCCGGGCGAGCCAGCTTGATGCCCACGGCGAGCGGCAATGACCGGCCGTGAAGGCCGTTGAAGTAGCTGTACGGCAGATAGTGGGGCATCTTGGCCGCCTGGCCGATCCCCGAAGTCAGGACGATGTCCTTTCCCGGGAGTGGCAGCTCTTTCAGAACTTTTTCCAGGGTGGCCCGGATGGGGAAATCCCCGCAGCCCGGGCACCAGGCGATGTCCTGTCTAGACACGGGAACCATCCTTTCAGTTCCCTCTCCCTTGAGGGGAGAGGGCTAGGGTGAGGGTGATGTTTTCCTTTCCTCTCAGGCTCCCTGTCCCCGCCGAGGGAGAGCGGTGTCGTGAGCCTGTCGAACGGGATTGAGGTGAGGGTGAAATTCTTCCTCCTTCAGCCGACAATCTTCCTGACCTTCTCGACCAGTTCCGCGACGGTGAAGCACTCGCCGTTGTATTTAAGGATCCGATGATTCACCTTCAAACCCAGTTCGCGCCTGAGCAACTGCGCGAACTGGCCTGTCGCATTGTTCTCGATGCATATCAAGCGCTTGCGGGAAAGCCCTCTCGCCATTTTCGGCGCCAGGGGGTAGACCTGGCCGAAATGCAGGGCCGCCACTGCGATCCTTTCGGCCTGGAGGGCCTCGACAGCCTCCTGGACAATGAGGTGGTTCGATCCCCACGAGATGAGAACCGTAGCGGCCTTTCGATCCCCGAAGCGGGAGGGCATGACGGCTTCCTGTTTGATTCCTTCCATCTTCCGGAGCCGCTTTTCGACCATCCGGACCCTCAGATCGAGATCTTCCGTGATTTTCCCATCCTCGGTGTGCTCGTCGGAGTCGACCTCGACGCGTGCCTCCGAAAGGCCGGGGTAAGTCAGGGGCGAGACCCCGTCGGCCGTGATCGCATAGCGTTTGTATCCGGCCTCGAAGACGGGGTACTCCCGGCGAAGCATTTTTGTCGGGACCCGTCCATCCATGACCTGGACGGAGTCGGCGAGGTACTGGTCCGTCAGGATGAAGACGGGAACCTGCCATCGGTCGGCCAGATCAAAGCCCTTCCGCGCCAGTGCGATGGCCCCCTCGATGGATCCCGGGGCGAAGATCACCCTGGAAAACTCGCCGTGGCCCGCGTGAAGGACGAAATTCAGGTCGGCCTGCTCGGTCCTGGTCGGAAGCCCCGTTGCCGGTCCCGGCCGCTGGGCGTCGATGATGACGATCGGCGTCTCCGTCATGCCGGCAAGCGAGACGGCCTCCGTCATGAGGGCAAATCCCCCGCCCGAGGTGGCCACCATGGAACGCAGCCCTGCGTACGAGGCGCCCAGGGCCATGTTCAGGGCCGCGATCTCGTCTTCGGCCTGCTCGAAATGCACGGGAATCTCCGCCGCAACGGTTGCGAAGTAATGCAGGATCGACGTGGCGGGCGTCATGGGGTAGCCGGCCATGAACTGACAGCCGCCGAGAAGCGCCCCCAGGGCGAGGGCCTGGTTCCCGTCGAGTTTGCAGTGATCGCCCGCCTTCGGGGCTATGACCATGCGGCCCGCAAGCTCCCAGCGGGCGGCAAAATCCCGGCCCTTCGCCAGGGCGCTGCGAGCCGGTTCATCGGCGGCCGACTTCGTTTCTGCGGGGTCCGCACCGATGAACGCGAGGATGAGGCCGACGAGGATGGTGCTTGTGGCCGAAACATCCTGGAAAGAACCCTTTGCCTCCGCCTCGATCTGCCCCACCCGGTCGGCGCCGATGAAGACGCCGCCCGTCCCCAAAGAGGGGCGGTGCCTTCGCTCCGTCTCGCCGTCGTCCATGGCGACGATCAAGTCCCAGGGTCTGCCGCTCAATGCATGAACGGGCTTGTCAGCCACACGGATCATGTGGAAGTTGTGGCCGCCCCGTATGCGCGACATGTAGTTCTTCGTGGCGAAGAAATGGTAGCCCATCTCGGAGAGAAGCTCCGAGAGCTCCATCTCGACGGAAAACATCCCCTGCCCGGCTTCCCCACCGATCAGTACATTGAATTCCATGGTTTCCTCCCGCGGTCTTTCATGAACCTGCGATCGGTAATGTGTGCTGGGGTTTGCCGCCCCCGGAATGGGTCATTTACCGGTGGCGACGGGAACTCAGTCCTCAGGAAAGGCCCTCGCGCTCCATCTCGGCGATGAGGTCCAGGTAGGTCTTTGCAAGCAGGTCCTCGAGGATCTGGCTTTTCTTCCACGAAGGAAACCAGTCGATCTCGGATGCGTTGTCCGCCTCGATTTGTTCCCTGCTCTGCCAGAATTTTTCCTGGATGGCCGAGGCCTTCTCCTGGCCGAATCTTTCCTGGTACTGCATCAAGGCGTGGAGGAATCTTTCTCGAGTAGAGCCTTCCATGGGATGCCTGCCTGCAAGAAGAAGTTACGAAAGTGGAAAGAGGCACAGGGACGGAGGCCGTCTTTCGGCCCCCGCCCCGGCGAGTTGTGCGAATTACTGCAGAATCTTCGGCGGCCCGGAGAGCGGAAACCCCGCCTTTTCGAGGGCATCGACGATCTTTTCGATACTGGTTACTTCGTCATCGAAGTGGATGATCGCCATGTGGGTGAACTCATTGACATCCGACTTTCCGGCCTTTGCAACGTTTGTGAGGGTCCAACTGACCCTGTCCCGGGTGAAGGGTCACTCGCAGTTCGGCAGCATGACCTGGATGATCCGCTCCTTGGCCATGGCGGTTGAGGCGCCGATCAGGATGACAAGCACAACCGTGAACAGCACCAGGAGAATCGATCTTGATCTCATGGATGAACCTCCTTTTCAATTTGCATTATTTTAATCACTCCGGCGGCCAAAATCCACTCAAATCTATTTGCCTCCGTTGAGGTCTTTCAGCACCCTGAGGATCTCTTCATAGTCGGGCGACCCGTCCCGCACGTAGCGGATGGTTGCCTTTTTGTCGATAATGACGGTTCGCCGCTCAAAGGGGAACCTACCCTCCTTCACGACTCCAAAGGAGCTTCCCAGGTAACCGGAGATGTTCGACAGCAGGGGAAAGGACAGTCTTAAATGTTTTTTCCAGTATTGGAGGGTCTGCACGTCGTCACGGCTGACGCCCACGACCTGGGCGTTGAGGGACCTGTAGGCTTCCAGGTTCGCCTGGTGTCCCTGCATCTCGCCCGTTCAGGTGGGGGTGTAGGCTGCCGGGAAGAATGTGACGATCAGGAAGGCCTTGTCGTAGTATTCCGGTCCGTAGTTGATCGCCCGGTCCTCCGTTGAGGAGAGGGTGAAATTGACGGTCTGCTTGCCGATCAGGGGATCCTGCTGACCGGCTGCCCGGATCGTCAGAGGGATCATCAGCAGCGCGACCAGAAGGAGAAGCCCAACGGTAAATCGCCGAGTCATCATGGGATACCTCCTTTGCGGGTTGATGGGACACAGTTGCGGAGTTGACGGGATGCCCGATATCAGGTCGGGGGCTTTGCCTTTCGCACCACGGCCTCGAAAAAAGCCGAGCGAAGAGGATCGATGGCCATGAGCGCCCGGGCCGGCGGAGTTTTTTCCAGGGCGGCCGCAATGCGTCCGAAGGCGCGCCAGCCCCACTGCTCGTGGCCTTCGAAAACGAGGTTGGCGAGCTTGCCGCGCTCGATGGCCATGGCGATCACCTTGTCGAAGGTCGTCTCCGGCGTGAACACCCTCTTGGGCCGGGGCTTCATCCGGATCGCCCCGGTCTTGCATCCCGTGTAGCACACGCCGCAGCCGAGGCAGAACTCCTCCTGGTGACGGGCCTTCTTCGCGTTCTTTTTCCCGCCCTCGGCCTCAACGGGGACCATGTCGATCAGCTCGACGGGGCAGAGTTTGGCGCACTTGCCGCAGCCCTTGCATTTTGTCTCGTCGATCTCGACGGTCCAGTTCGACGTGACGATGGCGTTGCGCTGACCCATGACCCGGATGGCCTTCATCATCTCGCAGCAGCAACCGCAGCAGTTACAGATGTAGGCGGCGTTTTTCCGGACATTGTCGCCCGTCTGGGCAAGCCCCAGCTCCTTGCACTGCTCGAGGATCTTGAGCGCCTCCGCCGTCGAAACGGGCCGGGCAAAACCGTTTTTCACGAGGATCTCCGCCCCCATGTTGAGGGCAATGCAGTTCTCCATGGGCCTGTCGCATGCCTTCCCCAGGTGGGAGGCCTTGTGCCGGCAGGCGCAAAGCGACACGGAGGCCGCCGAGGCCGATTCGATGAGCCGGGTGGCCCGCTCCCAGTCGAGGATCTCCGTGTGGTCCCCCTCCGGGAGGGCCTCCTCGCGCACGAGCGATCGGCCGATCTGTGTGTCGGCCCCGAAGACGGACCGGGCGAAGCGGTCATCGCCGTGCATGTAGGCATCGAAGAGTCGCGCCAGCTCCTTCAGGGGGAGCTTGTCGTCGGCGCGCATGAAGGTGTACTCGAAGAAGCCGATGACGACGGGTGCCAGCGACACGTAACGGCGCCCGCCCCTGCCGATGTCGATGACGAGCCCCCGATGGGCCATCTCGGTGATCCAGCCATCGAGGGCCGCGGGCTCCATGCCCAGCTTCTTGGCGAGCCGTCCCACGGTGGTAAAGCGCGTCGGAATCTGCCGGGCGATATTGGCATCCTCAGGCGAGAAGAGAATTTTCAGGATCTCCATGAAATGGGGCGAGTCGGGCGCACCGGTCACGTTGCGGTCGAGGCGCTGCTGGAGGAGGCGGTATTCGCGGTCAGGGTTAACGATGTGTCCCATAGGAAATACTTATCATCCTGGGCTGTTGACCGGGGGCGCGTCCCGTCAGGGGGCGCAATCATGTCCTGTTTAGGACCTTGCCGGGAAGCACCGCAGGTGCTTCAAAATAAACCCATCTGCAGTTTCTTGCAACCTTTCCTTAATCTCCCTCTCCCTTGAGAGACTGTGTCACAACAGCCAGGAGGGAACCGGGGGTCGGTTGTTTAAGCGTTCTTTGACAACAAAATATCCGTAACGTCTATCCGCGAACTGCCCGGCGGGCAGGTAAGGATGGTTCAGGGCCCTTCGGCGAGTGCCGTTGAGTCTTATGCCGGGGTGAAGCAGGGTCTTCCGAGGACCCGGAGCTTCTCGATGAGCCCGTTGACCCCCAGGATCCCGATCAGGCGCGCCACATTGAAGCAACTGGCCAGCACCGAGATCTCGGCTCGCGCCCCCTCGAGTTCCCGCAGCAGGAAGGCATCGACCTTGAGGTTGCGTTTGATGTGCCCGAAGGGATGCTCCGCCCGGGTTTTTCGCCTCTCGTAGACGGCCTGGGAGGCGGCCTCCTCGTACTGGGCCTCCAGCTTGAGCTTGACCTCTTCGTTGGACAGCCGGATGATCTTGCGCCCCTTGCGCGCCTTGGTGCAGGTTCCGTAGTGCCGGCACCTCTGGCAGATCGTCCCGTTGGCGATCACGTAGTGCCGCTTGCCCGTGCGCTTCTCCGTCGTTTCGTAGCGAAGCCGATGACCTTCGGGGCAGAGGTAGACATCGAGCTCGGGGTCGTAGGTAAAATGACTCTTGCTGAAGGGCCCCTCGGGCTCCTTCAGGGCCTGCCGCTGCGAGGGGACGATCACCCGGATGCCCTGGTTGTCGATCTTCTCGAGTTCCGTCGTGTCGGCATAGCCGGCATCGGCGCAGGCCGTCTCGCAGGGGGTCCGCAGTAGGGCATTGGCCGCTTCGATCTGCCGGGCGAACTGGTTGACATCGCTGACCTGCTCGACCGCGTCGGCCTGCAGCAGAAGCCCCTGCTTGTCATCCACCACCAACTGTACGTTGTAGGCCGCGTGGCTGCCCTGGACGCTCTTCATGAGGGCACAGTCCGGATCGGTCTGGTTGACGTACCTGCGGGTGCTTCCCTCGAAGCCCCGCAGGGCCCCCTGGACCCGGTCCTTGAGCGTGCGGCTCCGGGTCAGCTCCTTCTGCATCCGCACCCAGGAGCCCTGCTGCTGCTCCCGGCGGTCGATGGCCTCGCAGTCCTTCAGCAACTGCTCGATGCGCCGATCCGGATCGGCCAGCTTCTTCTCGTACCAGGCCCGCTCATGGCTGCGGTACCGCGAGGCGTTGGCCCGGATCTTCGTGCCGTCCACAAACAGCACGTTGCCCGCGATCAGGTCCAGCCGGATGCAGAGCCGGGCGCAGTGCCGAAGCACCTGCTTGAGGGCCGGCTTGTTGCGTCGCCTGAACTCCGCGACGGTCTTGTGGTCGGGCCTCAGCCCCGCCATCAGCCACACAAAGGCCAGGTTGTGGTGGCACTCCCGCTCGAGCTTCCGGGAGCTGCGCACCCCGTAGGAGTAGCCGTAGACCGGAAGCTTGAGCATCGCGCGGGGATCGTAGGCGGCATTGCCGACTTGGTTCGGGTCCACCTCGATGCCCAACTGCGGCAGGTTCAGGGCCTCCACGAAGGCATCGTAGGCCCGCACCGGGTCCTCGGGGGACACGTAGTCCTCGATGCTTTCGGGCAAGAGCCCCAGTTGCTGACGGTCGCCGGTTCGATAGGCCATGGGTGCGCCTCCTTTCGCGGAGCACTCTAACATATCGGGCCGGGGTTGCGCGATCCTTCGCGTTGCGTTACGGATATTTCTTTGTCAAAGAACTCCGCCCCTCCCCCTATTGCGACACAGTCTCTGAGGGGAGAGGGTCGGGGTGAGGGTGATGGTTCGACAGGCTCACCATGGCAAACAGAGATGTCATCCTGAGCTTGTNNGTCGAAGGACCCCCTCACCTCAATCCTCTCCCGCGGAGGGGAGAGGAAGACTGAGGATCAGGGCTGCTAGAGGCGGAATCTCCTTTTTGATTTACCTCGGCCAGTGGATCGTGGTATTTTTTGGGGGAATGAATCGAAGGGGTTCGGTATGAAGAGACGTGATTTTCTGAAGTGGACGGCAGTGTCTTCGGCGGGGCTGGCGCTCCCCGGAGGCCTCTGCAGCCTCGGCCGTATGGCTCAGGCGGCCCAGGGGCCCGATCTCGTCGTGGCCAAGGGGGCCGCTACCCCGCAGACAGTGCGGGCGGCCCTGGACGCCATGGGGGGGATGAAGCGCTTCATCGCCAAGGGCGATGTCGTGGTCCTGAAGCCCAACATCGGATGGGACCGTACCCCCCAGTACGCCGCCACCACCAATCCAGACGTCGTGGGCACCCTGGCCAAGCTCTGCTACGAGGCGGGGGCGAAAAAGGTGAGGATCTTCGACAACACCGTTAGCGACGCAAGGCGCTGCTACAAGCAAAGCGGGATTGCCGATGCGGCCGCCGCCGTGGGGGCCGAGATGATCTACATGGACAGCCGCAAGTACCGGGATGTCAAACTCAATGGCACGGTCCTGAAGTCCTGGCCTATCTACAACGAAATCTTTGAGGCCGACAAGGTCATCAATGTCCCCATCGCCAAGACCCACAGCCTGACCACTCTCACCCTGGCAATGAAAAACTGGATGGGCGTCATGGGGGGCGTGCGGTTCCGTGTCCACCAGCGTCTCGACGAGAGCCTCGTGGATCTCATCCGGGTGATCAAGCCGACGCTCACCGTGCTGGACGCCGTCCGGATCCTCACGGCAAACGGCCCTACAGGAGGGGATCTCGGCGACGTGAAGCGTCTCGACACCGTCGTTGTAGGCACGGACCAGGTGGCCATCGACTCCTTCGGGGCCACCCTGTTCGGGATGAAAGGAAGCGATCTGAACACCGTAAAGCTTGCAGCCAAGGCGGGTCTCGGGATCATGGACCTCTCGAAGCTCAGCATCAAAAGGATCAGTGTCTGACCGGATGGTAACTCGAACACGCCGCATTGTTCAGGGCCTGTTCCTCGCCCTGTTTCTTTTTCTTTTCATCCAGACGGAGTCGAAAGGGCTCGACGAACTCGGCTACCCCGTAAAGCTCTTCCTCGACTTCGACCCCCTGATCTTCCTGACGACCCTGCTTGCCTCCCGCGCCGTGGAGGGGCTCTTCTGGCTTTCGTTGATCATCGTGGGGCTCACGGTGCTTCTGGGTCGCTTTTTCTGCGGCTGGGTTTGCCCCCTGGGAACGCTGAACAACATTGCGGGAAGCCTCCGGAAGAAGCGGTCAAAGTCCCCCGGTCCCGGCTGGTTCAGGCTCAAGTACTACATCCTTGTTTTTATTCTTGCCTCGTCGGTCTTTGGCACGCAGCTGGCAGGGATCGTAGACCCCATCTCGCTTACGATCCGGTCCTTCTCGCTCGCGATCTACCCGGCCCTGAGCTATGCCGCCTCGTCCCTTTTCGACGGCATCTACCGTCTGAACCTCCCCGTCGTCACCCCCGCATCGGAGGCCGTCTACGACATCCTGAAAAAAACGCTCCTGCCCTTCCAGCAGCCCTGGTTTCTGCAGGGGGTGTTCATCGGGGCGCTCTTTCTTGCCGTCCTGGGGCTCAACCTCGTGCAGAGGCGTTTCTGGTGCCGGTTCCTCTGCCCTTTGGGGGCGCTGCTGGGGCTGCTTTCGCGTTATGCGGTTTTGCGCAGGGAAGTCAGCGAGGAGTGCGATTCCTGCGGGGCCTGTGTCGGGGTGTGCCAGGCTGACGCCGCGCCCGCCGGCAAGGAAAAGTGGCGGGCCTCGGAGTGCCTGGTGTGCAACAACTGCGACGACATCTGCCCGAAGAACGCCGTGAGTTTCGGCTTTCTGAAAGGGCACCCCACGGGGGGCCTCGACCTGGGGCGCAGAAACGTGGTGACCTCTTTCCTTTCGGGGGCCTTTGTCGTTCCTCTCCTGAGGATCTCGCCGCTATCTCGACCGCGCATGGCGGATGCGAAACTCATCCGGCCACCCGGCGCACTCGGGGAGCCGAAATTCCTCCAGACCTGCGTGCGCTGCGGGGAGTGTATGAAAGTGTGCATCACGGGTGGGCTGCAGCCGACACTCCTCGAGGCGGGTCTCGAGGGGCTCTGGACGCCGGTGCTGGTGCCGCGGATCGGGTTCTGCGAGTTCCGCTGCACCCTTTGCGGCCAGGTGTGCCCGACGGGGGCCATTCAGCGATTGCCTCTGGAGGAAAAGCAGCAGGTGCGGCTGGGGCACGCCGCAATCGACAAGGGACGCTGCCTGCCCTTTGCCCATGCCACCCCGTGCATCGTCTGTGAGGAGACTTGCCCGACGCCGCAAAAGGCCATCTGGATCGAGGAAGTGACGGTGCGGGACCGCGAGGGGAACCCTGTCCGCCTGCAGCAGCCCCACGTGGATCTTACGAAGTGCATCGGCTGCGGAGCCTGCGAGAAACACTGCCCCGTCGCCGACCAGCCCGCCATCTATGTTACAAGCGCAGGAGAGTCGCGCTCGGAGGAGAACCAGCTGCTTCTGCAGGCGCCGGCCGGGGCGCCGTCGCCCTATAAATAAGTTCAAGGTACAAGGTGAAAGGGCAAAGGACGAAGGGATCAAGAACCCGACGGTGCGAATAGGCATAAAAACCCCCGCGGTGCGCGAAGCGCCGACGGGGATTTTCTTCGCTTGCTGTGCTTGATGCAATCTATTTCTTCGCCTTCTCCAGTTCTCTGTAGCGCTTGATGATGATGAAGACCCCTTGGTCGAAGACCCGGATCGTTCGGTTGAGGGTCTCCACGGCGCGGTGGGCATCCAGTGCCGTCAGGAACAGCGCCTGGAAGTCCGCGTAGAGCCACAGGTGGCGCCTCATCATGATCAGGGCGTAGATGGCCTCCTCCATGGGTATGCCCTTCTGGAAGCTTTCCTCGGCGTATTTGCCGAAGTATTTCTCCAGCTTCTTGTAGGGCTTCTCGTCGAAATAGACATCCTTGAAATTCTTGTAGAAATCCATGGCGAAGCTATTGCAGTCAGCTGGCTTCATGGACTGGAACCACGGTGTGTGCGGGTTTTTCGTGACGGCCCTGCACCACTGGTCGACGATCTTGTCGGCGTGTCGCTCCGATACCTCAAGCAGCTTGTCGGCAAAGGCGTACATGGAATTGTTCTCCCTTCTGAAGATGGATCGCAGGTGGTTTGATCTGTCGATGGAGGATTTTTTCGCGGACAGGGGGGCGAGACGGGAGCCGCAGGATGTGAAGTCGAAAAAAGTGTCCCTGTTCCCGCGAAGCTTATAACGTCAGCAGGGTCAATCGGTTGCCGGCAACCGCTCTGTACTCCGGCGGATCAGGCGAGAAGGTCGACGATGCCCCCCTTGCGGGGTTTCTTGCCGACCTCGACGCTGCCCTCCCCCGTCAGCCGGTAGGTGGGCGGCTCGTCGTATCGGGTGGCGGCGCAGTAAAGGTCGATCACGACCTCACCATGCGCACGATCATGGACGAGAATAAACTCCTCGGGGGCAACGTGCGGCAAAGGCGGTGCATGCCCCCTGCGGCCTTCGCCGGGGCCCACCGGGATGAGCATTCCTGCCAGGGGATTTCCCTGGGAAGGAACTCGCCAATCCGGGCTTCCCGTCGATGTTGTACCGTCGATCCTCATGAGATCCCCGTAAAGTGATTCCGGAGCCCGCTTTTACCCTTGCTTCTTCGAGAAAAAGTTCATGAGGAAGTCTGTCTGTGCCGGTGACAAGTCAAACTTGATGGCCGCTTCCTCGATGAGCTTACTCTTCTTTTTTCCTTCGTCCAGGTTAGCGGAGATCCACTTGATGGCCTTCCTGATCTCCTCGCCCTCGGGCTGGATCTGAGACATCTTCTTTCCCCTCCCCTTGAGAAATGGCCGGCAGCCTCGATCGGTGCCTGTCAGCTGCGGTCAATATAATGAAAAGGCCCCGTTTTGTAAAGGAAATTCCGCCCATGATTCTCTTGGCAAAGATTGATTTTTCCGGTATTTATAACAAAGTGACGATCCGAGGGGGGTGAAGGATGAAGGTCCCTGTCTATTTTTCCGAAAAATTCAATGCAGATACAATCGGCAGACTTTTCGAACGGGCCCTGGCCGACACGGGAGGGCGGATCGGCAAGAAGGACCGTGTCGCCGTCAAGCTGCACTTCGGCGAGGAAGGGAACACCCGCTTTGTATCGCCGGAAAACCTCAGACCCATCATTGCATCCCTGGCAAAGCACAACAGCAATCACTTCCTCACCGATGCCAATGCCTTGTACCGGGGCATGCGTCACAATGCGACAGACCATCTGAAGATCGTCCAAAAGCATGGCTTCGACAAGCTGGGGCTCCCCGTCGTCATCGCCGACGGCGAGCGGGGCGAAGAGGAAAGGGAGATCGCCATCGCCGGGAAGATTTTCCCGAAAGTCCGGATCGCCCGCCACATCGCCGAGGCCGGGGCCCTCGTCGTCGTTTCCCACTTCAAGGGACACATCCTCTTCGGCTTCGGGGGGGCCATCAAGAACCTGGGTATGGGTTGCGGGTCCCGGGCGGGGAAGCTCGCGATGCACGCTGCCGTAAAACCCTCGATCAATGACAGCTGCACGGTGTGCGGGAAATGCTCCGAAGTGTGCCCCGCCGACGCGATCCTGCTCACCGAGGACAAGGCCACGATCGACCCCGATCTCTGCGAGGGCTGCGCCACCTGCATCGCCGTCTGCGAGTTCGACGCCGTCGAGATTCCCTGGATGGCCCTGGCCTCGAGCGCCGTGATGGAACGGACGGCCGAGTATGCCCTGGGGGCCTTGAGCGGCAAGCCCTGCGTCTGCGTGACCTTCATCAACAACATCGCAAAGGACTGCGATTGCATGGCCGACAGCGAGCTGATCGGGAGCGACGTGGGGATCGTTGCATCCGTGGACCCGGTGGCCTGTGAGCAGGCGGCATTCGATCTCGTCAGGGCTCAGCACGGCGACGTCGACATCTTTAAAAAGGCAACCCGGATCGACGGGACCCACATCCTCGGCTACGCCGAGTCCATCGGGCTTGGCCGCAGGGGCTATGAACTCGTCCGGTTGTGAGGCTAAGGAAGCGGAATCTCGCCGCGATCGTCGGTGCTGCGAGCCGGGTACGGATCATGCATCACGGTTCTGAGTCGGTCGCCATAAATTCAGGAATACGTCAGCGAACAGGACTCATGGAAACAAACGGAAATACAGGCTCTCAGACCCGCATTCTCATTGTCGACGACCACGTGGAGCTTCGGGACATGCTCAAGGAGGCGATGGTCCTGTCGGGCTACGAGTGTCTCACGGCGGGCAACGGCCGGGAGGCCCTGGAGTGCCTGGCGGCAAACCCCGTCGACGTGGTCCTCACGGACATCCAGATGCCGGAGATGAACGGCCTCGAGCTCACGACCCACATCAAGAAAAGTCATGACGTCGGTGTCATCGTGATGACGGGGTTCACCGAGGACTTCACCTACGAGGAGATCATCACGAAGGGCGCAAGCGACTTCATGCTCAAGCCCGTGAGCATCGCGGAGCTCTGCATGAGGATCCGGCGCGTACTGCGGGAAAAGGCCCTGCTTCGGGAGCGCAACCATGCCATGGACCAGCTCCGGGAAAGCGAGCAGCGCTACCAGGAGCTGAGCATCACCGACGGCCTCACGAAGCTTTTCAACTCGCGGCAGTTCTATGCGGTGCTCCACGGCGAGATCGAACGATCCAACCGCTACGACCACCCGCTCACCGTGCTGATGCTCGACATCGACGATTTCAAAAAGTACAATGACACCTACGGCCATCTCGAGGGTGACAGGGTCCTGGTGAGGTTTGCCGAGATCATCAAGGAGTGCCTGCGTCAGAGCGACGCGGCGTGCCGCTACGGGGGCGAGGAGTTCGCCGTCATCCTGCCTGCCACGCGGGGGGAGCAGGGTGTGGTCACGGCCGAGCGCGTAAGGGTCGCCCTCAAAAACGAGGTCTTCAAGCCCCGTCCCGATATCGGCATCCAGGTTACCGTCAGCATCGGGGTGGCTCAGCATGCCAAAAACGAGGATATGATGGACTTCCTGCGCCGGACGGACGGAAACCTCTACACGGCCAAGGCCAGCGGGAAAAACCAGGTCTGCTATACGCAACTGCCCTGAGGCCCCAGGTCGCTTTCCTGTCTGACCATCCCGAAAAATAATCCTGAGGAAACCCCTGCCCGTCCTCTCAGCCCTTCTTCTCGATCAGCGTCCTTATGAGCCTGGCGGGGAGGGTCTCCCGGATGCGCAGAGCCCCGTGAGGGCAGACCTCAAGGCAACAGAAACAGCGGATGCACTTCCCGTAATCGAACCGCAGCCTGTTGCCTTCCTCGGCGAGGGCCTGCGCCGGGCAGTATTTCCAGCACTCGCCGCAGAGCTTGCAGGCCTCGTCGTCGGCGACGGGCTTGCGGATGAGCTGGTTGCGAAGCAACCTCGTGAGTCTCCCTGCGGTCTGCATGCCCGGGATCCTGTAATGGAGGACTTCGGGAAGCGTCCCGTCGATCTCGATTTCCCCCCCGGCCATTCCCAGTTCACGGGCGGCGCGGTTCGTAGGCAGCGCCTCGGGATCCATGCCGACGAGTGCGCAGACGGTTCGGTCCAGGGCCACCGTGTCGGTGCTCCCCATGAGGACTCCAAGGTGACGGGGAGTTCCGCTCTTGCCGGGTCCTTCCCCTTCCATGGCGAGGATCCCATCCAGCAGTGTGACGGCCGGGTTTACTCTCCGGCAGATCTGGACAAGCAGCCGGGCGAACATCTCGTGGTTGACGCCTGCCCGCATGTGCCATTCCGGTTTTCGGAGCCCAACGACGCATCCGAAGAGATTCTTCACCCCGAGGGTCAGCATCATCATGCCGTGGGTCTTGAGTTTGGGCAGGTTGATGACCAGATCGGCATCGAGGGCTTCCTCGGCGAGGTCGAGGCGATGCAGGGCCACGCCATCGGGGTGCGACACCTGAACGCTGGCGCAATCGAGGTTGAGCTCGGCGCCGCTCACCTCGGCGGCCCAATCCATCTTGGTGCGGCGGTAGGCCATGCGCAGCAGGGCGGGGGAGTAGGGGCCCCCGGGCGATTCGACGATGATCGGC
>DCVI01000194.1 GCA_002327315.1 Syntrophaceae bacterium UBA2192
GGGACATCCTGAGCGGACTGAAATAGGCCTGAAAGGCCTACGCAAAATAAAGAGCGATCACCGTCAAGCGGGATCGCTCTTTTTTTGCCTAGTGGCCAGTGACCGGTGACCAGTGGAAGAGAAAAAGGGACGAGGGACGAGTAAGAAGTGCTTGAGTGTGAGTGAGTATAAAAAAGACTGTCATTGCGAGCCGAGCCTCTAGCAAACCCCTTCCTTAATCTCCCTCTCCCTTGAGGGGAGAGGGTCGGGGTGAGGGTGGATTTTCTGAGGCGTGGCAATCTACGTTTGAGATATTCTCTTAAGATTGCTTCGTCGCCTCGCTTCTCGCAATGACCGGATTGGTCAAGGCAAGAAAAATCCCCCTTTATAAAAGGGGGAAAGAGGGGGATTTTTTTGTGTTCCTTCTTGCTCTTCCACTGGTCACTGGTCACCGGTCACCGGTCACTTACTTTTGAGGCTCTCCGATGCCCTCTTCAAGAGGAACTCCTGGAAAACCCGGTCGTGCTCCTGGCAGAAGGACTCCTCGAAGCCGAGACCCGAGCACCCGATCATGAGCTGCTTGGTCAGGCGAAGCGCTTCCATCGGCGTTTCCATGATCTCCGTGGCGATTTTCACCGCCCGCTCGAGGAGCTTCTCCCCCTCGACAACCTCGCTGACCAGCCCGATTCGGCAGGCCTCCACGGCCTCGACCCGCCTGCCCGTGAGGCAAAGGTGCCTGGCCAGCCCTTCCCCGATGATCCAGCGCAGTGGCGTGACCAGCGGCGGGATGCCGAACTTGATCTCGGGGTGGCCGAAGACGGCCTTNNGCGCCGTTGACGGCGGCGATGGTGGGCTTCGGGAAATTCCAGAGTTCCCGGTGATACCTGGAGGACGTGTCGAAGATCTCGCTGAAACGCTCGGGGTGATTGAACTCGGTGAGATCGAACCCCGCACTGAAGGCATCGCCCGAGCCCGTGATGATCATCACGCCCACCGTCTGCGATTCTTTCCACTTTCGCATGCACTCCAGTATTTCGAGTCTCATCTCGATGGATATGGCATTTCGCCGGTCGGGGCGGTTCAGGGTGAGAATCCCGATCCCGCCTGAGATTTCGACGGTCTGGATGGTCTTGAGGTCCATTTCGCCTCCTTGCGTCGGCTCTGTCTATTCCGTCTGTTCGGTCGAGGTAAAAGAGTCTGTCTGGTCTATCTCGTCTATTCCGTCTATCCGGTCTGTCCCGTCTATTCCGTCTGTCCCGTCGGGGCAAAGAGTCTGTCTGGTCTGTCTCGTCTGTCTGGTCATTGCAAAGAGCGAAGCGACGAAGCAATCTAAAATATCTCAATCGTGGATTGCCACGCCTCGCGAGGCTCGGCTCCTAATGAACAGCGTCAATTCACAGAGGGGGAAATCCCCCTCTTTCCCCCTTTATAAAAGGGGGAAGATCTAAACTCCCTCCTTTGTATAAGGAGGGCCGGGGAGGATTTTAAGGCACTGTTCATTTCATCGATAACCCCGAACCCAATCGGGGTTTGTTGCTCGCAATGACTCTTTTTCTATTTTCTGATCCCGACACCCGAAGCCGGAATCCCGAATCCCTCTTGTTCTTCACTCAGACACTCAAGCACTCAGACACTTCTTCTCACTTTCCCGTGAAGTTGGCCGTGCGTTTTTCGAAGAATGCCGTGAGCCCTTCGCGGTAGTCGTCGGAGCGGGCCGCCCGGATCATACCGGAGCGCTCCAGCTCGAGCTGCCGGTACAACAGCCCCAGCATGGCGTTGTTGAGGTTTTCCTTCGCGATGGCGAAGGCTCGCGTCGGGCCGCTCGCCAGCTTTCCGATGATTTCGTTTGCCTCCTTCCAGAGATCGGCCTCGTCGATCACGCGGTTCACCAGCCCCCATTCCTGCGCCTGCTGCGCGGTGAGCACCGGGTCCAGGAGAACAAGCTCCGTGGCCTTCCCGAAACCGATCAGCATGGGGACCACAAGCGTCCAGGCCCCGTCGGGCACGAGGCTGATGCTCGTGTAGGCCTGGCGGAAGATGGCCGAGCGGGCGGCGATCCGGATGTCGCAGGCCGCGGCAAGGCTGAAACCGCCTCCGCCCAGGGGCCCGTTGATCACCGCCACGACGGGCTTGGGCATCTGCCTCAGACCCATGATGATGATGTTGAATACCTTGATGAGCTGGCGGACGATGTCCTGGGGATGGGGCTGCATGTTCTCGCGGAACAGCTTCAGGTCCCCTCCCGAGCAAAAGGCCTTCCCCTCGCCCGTGAGCACGACAACGCGCGTCTCGTCGTCATCGTGGCAGATCTCCAGGGCCCTGGCCAGATCGTTGCCGAGGCCGAAGTCGATGGCGTTGAAGTTTTTCGGGCGGTTGAGCCGGATCATGCCCACGCCGTTCTTGCGCTCGAAGATGATGTTTTCGAAAGTCATCAACGCCTCCTTCCGTCGGCTTGCCGCGTTGCGGCAGTAATTGGTTGATTGGTTGACTGGTTAAATAATTAATTGGGGACATTCGATTATTTTGTCATTGCGAGAAGCAAAGCGACGAAGCAATCTAAAATATCTCAATCGTGGATTGCCACGCCTGTTAATGCCCTATACCTTAATCTTCCTCTCCCCTCGAGGGAGAGGGAGATTATGGAAGGGGTTTGCTATAGGCTCGGCTCGCATTGGCTCTTTTTCTATTTTCCGATCCCGACGCCCGAAGCCGGAATCCCGAATCCCGAATCCCTCTTTTTCTTCATTCAGACACTTCTAAGGGAGTTGCCTGACAAAATCCGCCAGCACCTGGTTGAATTCGCCGGGCTTTTCTCTCATCACGTAATGGCCGGCGCCCTCGATGACGGCGAGCTTTGCGCCGGGGACGGCGTCCGCGATAAACCGAGACAGATCCGGCGGCGTCATCTTGTCCTCGTCGCCGCAGATGACGAGCGCGGGGAGGGCAATCGAGCCGACCTGGGCCGCAATGTCCATTCTGTCGCAGGCATAGAGATCGCCGTAAAAGGCATCGGGATCCCCTTTCACAAGCCCCTCCTGCAGGTAAGGCCCCACGACATCCCGGTTGGCCTTGGCAATGGCAAACTTTACGACCATGGCAATTACGGAGGGCAGATCGGTGTGGATCTTCTCGAGGATCATGGGGTTGACGGGCATCGTCACACCGCCCCCGACGGGGACGATGGCCGAAAGCAGGTACCCCTCCCGAATGGCAAAGTTCAGGCTGATCGCCGCACCCAGCGAATGCCCCACGAGCGCGGGCCCCCGCAAGCCCAGGGAGCCGATTGTCTTTTTCACCCACTCCACGTAGCGCATCACCTCGCGCTCGCCCTTGCCGCCGGAGAGGCCATGGCCCGGCAGATCGATCGATGCCACGTTGAACTCGCACTGAAGAGCCTTGTACTGTCCCTCCCAGAGGGTATGAGCGCCTCCCGAGCCGTGGACGAACACGATACCCTTCCTTCCCTCCACGAATCCCCCGTCGTTCACCCAGCACGCGATGGGTGTCCCGTCAATCACAACTTCCCTGATCATGTATCCTCCAAAGTCTGGTCTGTCCGGTCTGTCCGGTCTGTCCGGTCATGCCGCGGAGCGGCAGGGCGTCGGGATTCCGGCTTCGGGCTTCAGGATAAAACCGGGATTCGGGTCAATTCGTTCATTTCGGTCGTTCGTTTGGATCGTCATTGCGAGGAACGAAGTGACGAAGCAATCTCGGAGAGATGTCTCAATCGTGGATTGCCACGCCTGTTAATGCCCTATACCTTAATCTTCCTCTCCCCTCAAGGGAGAGGGAGATTATGGAAGGGGTTTGCTAGAGGCTCGGCTCGCAATGACTCTTTTTCTATTTTCCGATCCCGACGCCTGAAGCCGGAATCCCGAATCCCTCTTATTCTTCACTCAGGCGCTTCTTTCTCTTCCACATAACACACGACACTTCTTCACTGTCCTCCATTCAGGCACTTCTTTCACATTTCCGAGCGCTATCGAGCTGGCATAGCATGTCCCGCAGGAGTTGCTCGCCTTCCTTCTTCTCCGGCGACCCCGCGCCAAGTCCCGCCAGATAAGACTCGAAGCCATCGGGGATCCTTCCAGCAAGCAGGTCATCGAAATACCTGAACTCGCGATAGACCCGTCGCTGACTCGCCAGGGGCTCGCCCCCGTGAACCAGTCGCGCCGCCCGCCTTGCCCGCGCAAAAAGCCGCAGGATGCGTTTCGTATCCATGCCGTTGTAGGACTCGAAATAGTAGACCTGTTCCGAGCGCCGGAATTTCCCGTCTCTTGCCAGTCTTGACTGGATCGGCGTGCCGGGATAGGGAATGAGCATCTCCGTGCAGGCGATCTCGGCCCCTTGTTCGAATAGCCGACAGGCAAGCGCCAGTGTCTCCCGCACCGTTGCCTCTGTGTCCCGCGGTCCCAGGAGGATGAAGCTCACGACAGGCGTGAGGTTCTGCTCCACGCAGAGCGACACGCACCGCTGCATGTCGTCCGGCGTGATCCCCTTCCGGTAATACTCGAGGATCTCCGGAGAACCCGATTCCGCCCCGAAATAGACGGCCCCGAACCCCGCCCCCGACAGGATGCCGGGCAGCATGGGATTTCGGCACATGTCGTCAATCCGCCCCTCGGCGAAAAACCGCATGTGCCGGTGGAACCCCTGCATCCCAATCTCGCGGCACAGGAGCTCCGCCCTCGCCGCGTCACCCGTGAAATTGTCGTCACTGAAAAATATCCGTTCCGTCCCCAGGTCGGCCAGCAGGTCGATCTCATCCATCAGGCTGCCGACGTCCCGAAACCGGACGGTGCCTCCATAGAGGCTGCGGATCGAACAGAAGGTGCAGCGGTGGCTGCACCCGCGGCTAGACGAAACGCCCCGCGCTCGGTACCCCTCCCCCGCGAGCAGGTGGTGAGCCGGGATGGGATAGGCATCGAGATCGGACGGGATGTCTCTTCGAGGATTGCGAATAACCCCACCTAGGTCCCGATGCGTGATCCCCCTGATTCCCGAGACCGGCAGCCCGGCGCTTCGCGCCAGGACCACCTCGCGGAAGGTCACCTCTCCTTCGCCCCGGACGACGACGTCCACATCGGCGCAGGAGGCGAGGATCGGCTTGTCGTGCACCGTTGCATGGACCCCTCCCAGAACCGTGAGTGCAGAGGGATTCCAGGCCTTCACACGGCGGCAGGCCTCCAGGGCGGCCCCGAAGCTGTCGGACATGGCAGTCACACCCACGACGGCCGGATCGAGACGGCCCAGCGTCTCGTCGAGCTTTACCATGGGGTCCGGTGACGACCCCATGTCCTGATCGAGCACCTCCACGGACAAACTGTCCTGCAACAGAACGGCCGCCAGG
>DCVI01000055.1:0-10141 GCA_002327315.1 Syntrophaceae bacterium UBA2192
ACGCCGGAAGGCCCGAACATCGGCCTCATCGTGTCGCTGTCGACCTACGCGCGCGTCAACGAGTTCGGCTTCATCGAGACTCCCTACCGGGTGGTGGAAAACGCCCGCGTGCTCAGCGACATCAAGTACCTCACGGCCATGGAGGAGGAGAAATACACCATCGCCCAGGCCGACGCCGACCTGGACACCAAGGGCCGCTTCACGGAGCAGCTCATCTACGCCCGCAAGGGCGGCGAGTTCGTCACCGTGATCCCCGAGGAAGTGGAGCTCATGGACGTCTCCCCGAACCAGCTGGTCTCCGTGGCCGCCGGCCTCATCCCCTTCCTGGAGCACGACGACGCGAACCGCGCNNACGCCAACCGCGCCCTCATGGGCTCCAACATGCAGCGCCAGGCCGTCCCGCTGTTGCGCCCCGAGGTGCCTCTTGTCGGCACGGGCATGGAGCCCGTCGTGGCCAAGGACTCCGGCGCCGTCGTCACGGCGAAGCGCCCGGGGACCGTGGAGAGCGTCGATGCCTCGCGCATCGTCGTCAAGTGCGACGAGGCCGAGCGGGGCAGCTTCGACACCGGGGTGGACATCTACAACCTGACCAAGTACCAGCGCACCAACCAGGACACCTGCTTCAACCAGCGGCCCGTCGTCGTGGCGGGCGACCGTGTGGAGGCCGGCGACATCATCGCCGACGGCCCGGCGACCCAGGACGGCGAGCTTGCGCTCGGCCGCAACGTCATGGTCGCCTTCATGTCCTGGGGCGGATACAACTACGAGGACTCCATCCTGGTGAGCGAGCGGATCGTGAAGGAAGACGTCTACACCTCGGTTCACATCGAGGAATTCGAGACGATGGCCCGCGACACGAAGCTCGGCAAGGAGGAGATCACCCGCGACATCCCCAACGTGGGCGAGGAGGCCCTCCGTAACCTCGATGACAGCGGCATCGTCCGGATGGGCGTCTACGTCAAGCCCGGCGACATCCTCGTCGGGAAGATCACCCCCAAGGGCGAGACGACGCTTTCCCCCGAGGAAAAGCTCCTGAGGGCCATCTTCGGCGAGAAGGCGGGAGATGTGCGCGACACCTCCCTTCGGGTGCCGCCCGGCGTGGAAGGCATCGTCATCGACGCCAAGGTCTTCACCCGCAAGGGCGCCGAGAAGGACCGCCGCTCCCAGCAGATCGAGGAGGACGAGGTTCGCAGGATTTATCAGGACCGCGACGACGAGATCCGGATCATCTCCGAGACGGTGAAGAGCAAGATTTACGACCTGCTCGTCGGGAAGGTCTCCGCCGGGAAGCTCGTCGACCCGAAGAAAAAGAAAACGGTCCTCAAGAAAGGCGAGGAGATCACCGGCGAGCTTCTGGAGAAGACCCCCTTCAGCCTCTGGAAGGGCATTTCGCTGGAGGACGAGACCCTCGAGGAGAACATCCGGGGCATGCTCGACAACCTCGGCCGGAAGGTGGACCTCATCGAGGCCTACTTCGACGAAAAGGTGGACAAACAGAAGGCGGGCGACGAACTGCCCCCGGGCGTCATCAAACTCGTCAAGGTCTATATCGCCATCAAGCGCAAGCTCTCCGTGGGCGACAAGATGGCGGGCCGCCACGGCAACAAGGGCGTGCTCTCAAGGATCCTTCCCGCGGAGGACATGCCGTTCTTCGAGGACGGGACCCCCCTGGACATCATCCTGAACCCCCTGGGCGTTCCCTCCCGCATGAACGTAGGCCAGATTTTGGAAACCCACCTCGGCTGGGCCGCCAAGGAAATCGGCGAGAAGATCAACGGCCTCATCGAGAAGAGCGCCGGCAACGACGCCCTCAAGAAGGAGATGAAGCGGATCTACGGCTCCGACGAGTTCAACCGGTTCATCGACGGGGCCTCGGAAGAGGAGGTCCGCAACTTCGGGCGGCGCCTCAAGAAGGGCATCTCGGTCGCCACGCCCGTTTTCGACGGGGCCACCGAGGAGGATATCCGGGACATGCTCGGCAAGGCGAGCCTGCCGACCAAGGGACAGGCCATCCTCTTTGACGGGCGCTCCGGCGAGCCCTTCGAGCAGCAGGTGACCGTCGGCATGATCTACATGCTCAAACTCCACCACCTCGTGGACAACAAGATCCACGCCCGCTCCATCGGCCCCTACTCGCTCGTCACCCAGCAGCCCCTGGGCGGCAAGGCCCAGTTCGGCGGACAGCGGCTGGGCGAGATGGAAGTCTGGGCCATGGAGGCCTATGGCGCCGCCTACACCCTGCAGGAGTTCCTCACGGTGAAGTCCGACGACGTGGCGGGCCGCACGAGGATCTACGAGACCATCGTCAAGGGAGAGCACTCGCTCGAGCCGGGGCTGCCCGAGTCCTTCAGCGTGCTCGTCAAGGAGCTCCAGAGCCTCTGCCTGGACGTGGAATTGGTTGAAAAAGAATAGGCAACAGTCACCAGGCCACGGGCAACGGGAAAAGAGACGCGATTTCTTAGAGCCTGTAGCCTGAAACCTGCAGCCTGAAGCCTGCATTTAAAAGGAGTACCGACGTGGAAGATATTTTCAGCTTTTTCGAAAAGCCGAAGGATCCCATCCGATTCAACGCCATCAAGATATCCATCGCCTCCCCGGAGAAGATCGCCTCCTGGTCGCACGGCGAGGTGAAAAAGCCCGAAACGATCAACTACCGGACCTTCAAGCCCGAGCGTGACGGACTTTTCTGCGCCAAGATCTTCGGGCCCGTGAAGGACTACGAGTGCCTCTGCGGCCGCTACAAGAGAATGAAGCACCGCGGGGTGGTCTGCGAGAAGTGCGGCGTCGAGGTCATCCAGTCGAAGGTCCGCCGCGAGCGGATGGGGCACATCACGCTGGCGGCTCCCGTGGCCCACATCTGGTTCCTGAAGAGCCTCCCCAGCCGGATCGGCAACGTCATCGACCTCACCCTCAAGGAGCTCGAGAAGGTCCTCTACTTCGAGTCCTGGATGGTCCTGGACCCGAAGGACACGCCTCTCAAGAAAAAGGAGCTTCTCTCGGAGGAGCGCTTCGTGGAGTGCCGCGAGAAGTACGGGGCCGACGGCTTCGTGGCCGGCATCGGCGCCGAGGCGGCCCGCACGCTCCTCAAGGAAATTGACCTGGAGAGCCTGGATGCGGAGCTCCGGGCCGACCTGAAGGAGGCCACCTCCGACACGAAGAAGAAAAAACTGACCAAGCGTCTGCGCGTCGTCGAGGCCCTGCGCAAGTCGGGCAACCGGCCCGAGTGGATGGTCCTCACGACGATCCCCGTGATCCCGCCCGATCTCAGGCCCCTGGTTCCCCTGGAGGGAGGGCGATTTGCCACCTCGGATCTCAACGACCTGTACCGGCGCGTCATCAACCGCAACAACCGCCTCAAGCGGCTCATGGAATTGAACGCCCCCGAGATCATCATCCGCAACGAGAAGCGGATGCTCCAGGAGGCCGTCGACGTGCTCTTCGACAACGGCCGGCGGGGCCGGGCCATCACGGGCTCCAACAAGCGCCCCCTGCGTTCGCTCTCGGACATGCTCAAGGGAAAGCAGGGCCGCTTCCGCCAGAACCTGCTNNAGCGCGTCGACTACTCGGGCCGCTCCGTCATCACCGTGGGGCCCGACCTGCGGCTCCACCAGTGCGGTCTTCCCAAGAAGATGGCCCTCGAGCTCTTCAAGCCCTTCATCTACAACCGCCTCATGGACAAGGGCTACGTGACGACGGTGAAAAGCGCCAAGAAGATGGTCGAGCGCGAGACCCCCGAGGTCTGGGACGCCTTGGACGATGTGGTGCGCGAGTACCCCATCATCCTCAACCGCGCCCCCACCCTGCACCGGCTGGGCATGCAGGCCTTCGAGCCCACGCTCATCGAGGGCAAGGCCATCCAGCTCCACCCGCTCGTCTGCGCGGCCTTCAACGCGGATTTCGACGGTGACCAGATGGCGGTCCATGTGCCGCTTTCCATCGAGGCGCAGGTGGAGAGCCGCGTGCTCATGATGTCGACGAACAACATCCTGTCGCCGGCCCACGGCAAGCCCATCATCGTGCCCTCCCAGGACATCGTCCTGGGGCTCTACTACATGACCCGGGCCCGCTCGGGGAGCCGCGGCACCGACATGATCTTCGCGGGCCCCGAGGAATTGCGCCAGGCCTACGACTCGGGCGAGGCGGACCTCCAGGCCAGGGTCAAGGTCCGCATGAACGGCCACATCGTCGAGACCACGGTGGGCCGGGTGCTCCTCTACGATATCGTCCCGAAGGAGATCCCCTTCGAGGTCATCAACAAGGTCATGAACAAGAAGGAGGTCGCCAACCTCATCGACTTCTGCTATCGAAGCTGCGGCGACAAGGCCACCGTCATCCTGGCCGACCGCCTCAAGGACATGGGCTTCCGATACGCCACCGTTTCCGGGTCCTCCATCGCCATCTCCAACATGGTGATCCCGGCGGGCAAGAAGGACATCGTGGCCAAGGCCGACAAGGACGTCCTCGAGGTGCAGAAGCAGTACATGGACGGGCTCATCACAGACGGCGAGCGCTACAACAAGGTCATCGACATCTGGGCCCAGGCCACCGAGAAGGTTGCCGCCGAGATGCTCTCCTCGATCGGCAGCGAAGAGATCGAACAGGCCGACGGCAAGAAGCGAAACCTCGAGAGCTTCAACCCCATTTACATGATGGCCGATTCGGGCGCCCGCGGTTCCGCAGCCCAGATCCGCCAGCTTGCCGGCATGCGCGGCCTGATGGCNNACGCACGGCGCCCGCAAGGGTCTTGCCGACACGGCCCTCAAGACGGCCAACTCCGGCTACCTGACCCGCAGGCTCGTCGACGTGGCCCAGGACTGCTCCATCACGGAGGACGACTGCCGGACCCTCGACGGGATCTTCGTCCAGGCCCTCGTGGAGGGCGGCGAGATCATCGAACCGGCGGGCGAGCGGGTCCTGGGGCGGGTGGCCCTCGAGGACATCGTGGACCCCTTCACGGGAGAGGTTCTCGTCAAGGCCAACGAGGCCATTGACGAGGCGCTCGCCAAGAGAATCGACGATGCCGGCATCGAGCGAGTCCAGATCCGCTCGGGGCTCACCTGCAAGTCGCGATTCGGCGTGTGCGCCAAGTGCTACGGCCGAGACCTCGCCCACGGGCACCTCGTCAACATCGGCGAGGCCGTGGGGATCATCGCGGCCCAGTCCATCGGCGAGCCGGGCACCCAGCTCACGATGCGTACCTTCCACATCGGCGGCACGGCCAAGTTCGAGGAGCACTCGACCCTGGAGGCGCGCCACGACGGGACGCTCCGATTCGTCGGCATCAATTACGTCAAGCGCGGCAAGGACCTTGTCGTCATGAACCGAAACGGCGAGATCCACGTCCTCGACGAGGAGGGCCGCAACCGCGGGAAGTATCCCATCCCTTACGGCGCCCACATCAAGGTCGGGGAAAGCGCGAAGGTCAAGCGCGGCGATCTCATCGCCGAGTGGGACCCCTTCTCCATCCCGATCCTTGCCGAGGTCTCCGGGACGGTGAAGTTCGGTGACGTCATCGAAGGAAAGACCGTGCAGGAGCGGGTGGACGAGGTGACGGGCCTCTCGAGAAAGGTCATCATCGAGTTTACCGACGCCGACCTGCGGCCCCGCATCTCCATCAAGGACAAGGAGGGCAAGACGGCCAAGGCGGGAAGCGCGGGAGGCACCGCCCGCTATCTGCTGTCCGTGGGCGTCAACATCGGCGTCAACGAAGGCGACCGGGTCGAGGCCGGTGACATCATCGCCAAGATCCCCCGCGAGACCACGAAGACGAAGGACATCACGGGCGGCCTGCCCCGCGTCGCGGAGCTCTTCGAAGCGAGAAAACCGAAGGAATTCGCCGTGATATCCGAGATCGACGGCGCGGTCTCCTTCGGCACGGACGTCAAGGGCCGCCGCCGCGTCATCGTCACCCCCGACGTGGGCGACAAGAAGGAGTACCTCATCAACAAGGGCAAGCACATCACCGTGCAGGAAGGCGACCGGATCGCCGCCGGCGAGGCCCTCATGGACGGGGCCTCGAATCCCCACGATCTGCTCATGATCAAGGGGGAGAAGGAACTGGCCCGCTACCTCGTCGACGAGGTCCAGGAGGTCTACCGCCTGCAGGGCGTNNACAAGCACATCGAGATCATCGTCCGGCAGATGCTCCGGAGGGTTCGCGTTACCGACTCCGGCGATACGACCTTCCTGGCCGACGAGCAGGTCGAGAAGGGCCGCTTCCAGGAGGAAAACGACCGGGTGATGGAGAAGGGCGGCCAGCCCGCCATCGGCCAGCCCATCCTGCTGGGGATCACGAAGGCCTCNNTCTCGGCGGCCTCTTTCCAGGAGACGACCCGGGTCCTCACCGAGGCAGCCCTGGCCGGCAAGATCGACTATCTGCTCGGAATCAAAGAGAATGTTATCATGGGCCGTCTCATCCCGGCCGGCACCGGGCTTCCGCTGTACAAGAGGCTCGGCATGGTGGTCGAGGGCGAAGAGAAGGAAAGTGAGAAGGAACAGCAGAAAACGCTTGACAACCAGGCGGCAAATTGATAGAAAATCAAGCTTTCGCAACCCCCTTCAATTTGGATAGAAAGGGATAGAAGGAGTTTCATGCCGACGATCAACCAGCTAGTGCGAAAAGGCAGGCATCCGGTCCGAAAGAAAACGACAGCCCCTGCGCTGGTGTCATGCCCGCAGCGGCGCGGCGTCTGTGTTCGCGTCTACACGACGACGCCCAAGAAGCCCAATTCGGCGCTGCGCAAGGTGGCCCGCGTCCGTCTCACGAGCGGCTACGAAGTGACCGCCTACATTCCCGGCATCGGCCACAACCTCCAGGAGCACTCGGTCGTGCTCGTGCGGGGGGGCCGCGTGAAGGATCTCCCCGGCGTCCGTTACCACATCGTCCGGGGCACCCTGGATGCCGTCGGCGTGCAGGACCGCAAGCAGAGCCGCTCGAAATACGGCGCCAAAAAGCCGAGCTGATCGGGGAAGTTCAAATGCCAAGACGACGAGAGATACAGAAACGAAAGATCACGCCCGATGCCAAGCACGGAAGCGCGCTCGCGGCGAAGTTCGTCAACAGCCTGATGAAGCAGGGCAAGAAAAGCACCGCCGAGAGCATCCTCTACGGGGCGTTCGACATCATCGAGAAGCGGATGAAGGATCTGCCGCCGCTGGGTGTCTTCGAAAAGGCCCTCGACAACGTGAAGCCGGTCATCGAGGTGCGCTCCCGCCGGGTCGGCGGCGCCACCTACCAGGTCCCCACGGAAGTGGCCCCGGGCCGCAGGCAGGCCCTGGCTTTCCGCTGGATCATCGGCAACTCCATGTCCCGGGCGGAGAAGACGATGCGGGAAAAGCTCGCCGGCGAGCTCATGGACGCAGCACAGAACCGGGGCGCCTCCGTGAAGAAGCGCGAGGNNGCCAACAAGGCCTTCGCCCACTATAGATTCTAACAAGCAGCTCTTTCACAACATCAGGGTGTTTCAGCGTGGCACGGGAGACGGCACTACAGAATGTCCGTAATATCGGCATCATGGCTCACATCGATGCGGGTAAAACGACCGTGACCGAGCGCATCCTCTACTACACGGGCATCTCCTACAAGATGGGCGAGGTCCACGACGGCACCGCCGTCATGGACTTCATGGAGCAGGAGCAGGAGCGGGGAATCACGATCGCTTCCGCTGCCACGACGTGCTCCTGGCGCGACTGCCGCGTCAACATCATCGATACGCCGGGCCACGTGGACTTCACGATCGAGGTGGAGCGTTCGCTCCGCGTTCTTGACGGAGCCGTGGCGCTGTTTACGGCCGTCGAGGGCGTCGAGCCCCAGTCCGAGACCGTTTGGAGGCAGGCCGACCGCTACCGCGTGCCCCGTATCGCCTTCATCAACAAGATGGACCGCGTGGGGGCCGAGTTCGCCAAGGCCGTCGAGATGATCCGGGAGAGGCTGGGCGCCAATGTCGTAGCGATCCAGATCCCCATCGGCGCCGAGGACGGCTTCCGCGGGATCGTCGATCTTGTCGGCATGCAGGCGATGATGTTCGAAGTCGAAGGCCTCGGGGCGGAGTTCTCCATCCAGGCCATTCCGGCCGAGATCGGAGAGGAGGCCCGGGCAGCCCGGGAGCGCCTCATCGAGTCCTTGGGCGACTTCGATGACGGGATCGCGAAGAAATACCTGGAAGGCGAAGCCCTCTCCCGCGAGGAGATCCTGGCCGCGCTCCGCAGGCAGACCCTCTCCATGAAGGTCGTCCCGGTGTGCTGCGGCGCCGCCTTCAAGAACAAAGGGATCCAGCCGCTCCTGGACGCGGTCGTCGATTTCCTCCCCTCTCCAGCGGACTTGCCGCCGGTTGCGGGGAAGGGAAAAAAAGACGCCGAGGTCCTGCGGGTGGCAAGCGACGACGAGCCTTTCGCTGCGCTCGCTTTCAAAATTGTCACGGACCCCTACGTTGGGCAGCTGACCTACTTCCGGGTCTACTCCGGAGTGCTCAACGCGGGTTCCTACATTTTCAACGCAACGAAGAACAAACGAGAGCGCATCGGCCGCATCCTCAAGATGCACGCCAACAAGCGCGAAGACATCAAGGAAGCCCGAACGGGTGACATCGTGGCCGCCGTGGGCCTCTCGTCGACGACGACGGGCGACACGCTCTGCAGCCCCGATGACCTGATCGTGCTCGAGACCCTGAGCTTCCCCGAGCCGGTCATCGCCATCGCCATCGAACCGAAGACGAGGGCCGACGAGGAAAAGATGGGGGTCGCCCTGGACAAGATCCAGAGGGAGGATCCCTCCTTCAGGGTCAGGGTGGACCGGGAGACGGGGCAGACGCTGATCTCGGGGATGGGCGAGCTCCACCTGGAGATCATCGTGGACCGCCTCTCGCGGGAGTTCAACCTGGGCGCCAACATCGGCACGCCGCAGGTGGCCTACAAGGAGACGATCCGCAAGGCCGTCCGAACGGAAGGAAAATTCGTGCGGCAGTCCGGGGGGCGGGGCCAGTTCGGCCATGTGTGGCTCGAGGTCGCTCCCAACGAATCGGGCAAGGGCTTCTTTTTCGAAAACAAGATCATCGGCGGTGCAGTCCCCCGGGAGTTTATCCCGGCCGTCGAAAAGGGCATCATCGAGGCGATGGAGGAGGGGGTGCTGGCCGGTTACCCCGTCGTGGATGTCAAGGTGGCCATTGTAGACGGCTCCTACCACGATGTGGATTCGTCGGAGCTGGCATTCAAGATCGCCGCTTCCATGGGATTCAAGAGCGGGGTCAAAAAGGCCCACCCGGTCCTGCTGGAGCCCGTCATGTCCGTCGAGGTCGTCGTTCCCAGGGAGTACCTGGGAGACGTGATCGGGAATCTGACCTCGCGGCGCGGAAAGATCGTCTCCATCGAGTCCAGGCCGGGCTCCGAGGCGATCCAATCCGAAGTGCCGCTCGCCGAGATGTTCGGCTACGCAACGGATTTGCGCTCCAAGACGCAGGGACGGGCCACCTACACGATGCAGTTTCTCAACTACGCAACCGTGTCGGAGGAGAGGGCCAGGGACATCATGGAAAAGAAAGAACTAAGGCACAGGGCCAACTAACTCAACATCGATCATCATATGGAATGAAGGAGGTAACTGGAGATGGCTAAGAAAAAATTCGAAAGGACGAAGACGCATGTCAATGTCGGCACCATTGGACACGTCGATCACGGCAAGACCACATTGACCGCTGCGATCACGAAGCATCTCGCTTCCAAGGGATTGGCCCAGTTTATGTCCTTTGATATGATCGACAACGCGCCCGAGGAGAAGGAACGCGGCGTGACCATCAATATCGCCCACGTGGAATACGAGACCGCCAAGCGCCACTACGCGCACGTCGACTGCCCGGGGCACTCCGACTACATCAAGAACATGATCTCGGGGGCGGCCCACATGGACGGCGCCATCCTCGTCGTCGCGGCCTCCGAAGGCCCCATGCCCCAGACCCGCGAGCACATCCTGCTGGCCCGCCAGGTGGGCGTGCCGGACATGGTCGTGTTCCTCAACAAGGTGGACATGGTCGACGACCCCGAGCTCCTCGAGCTCGTCGAGCTCGAGGTCCGAGAGCTCCTCTCCGAGTACGAGTTCCCGGGCGACGACATCCCGATCATCCCCGGCTCGGCGCTCAAGGCGCTCGAG
>DCVI01000055.1:10146-10608 GCA_002327315.1 Syntrophaceae bacterium UBA2192
GCTCATGGACGCCATCGACTCCTTCTTCCCGGACCCGGTCCGCGACATCGAGAAGCCCTTCCTCATGGCCATCGAGGACGTCTTCACCATCACCGGCCGCGGCACCGTCGCGACCGGCCGGGTGGAGCGCGGCGTCGTGAAGGTCGGCGACGAGGTCGAGATCGTGGGCATCCACGACACCCGCAAGACCGTCGTGACCGGCGTCGAGATGTTCCGCAAGCTCCTCGACCAGGCCCAGGCCGGCGACAACGTGGGCGTGCTTCTCCGTGGCGTCGCCCGCACCGACATCGAGCGCGGCCAGGTCCTCTGCAAGCCGGGCTCCGTGAACCCGCACACCGAGTTCATGGGCCAGGTCTACATCCTCACCAAGGACGAAGGCGGCCGCCACACCCCGTTCTTCGACGGCTACCGCCCGCAGTTCTACTTCCGCACGACCGACGTCACCGGCGTCGCGCACCTGCC
>DCVI01000019.1 GCA_002327315.1 Syntrophaceae bacterium UBA2192
GCTTCACCCTGATCGAAATCCTGGTCGCCATCGCCATCCTGGCCGTCGTGCTCTCGACGATCTACGTCTCCTACATCTCCACGATGCGCATCGTGCGGAGCCTCGAGTACGGCGACGAGATCTACTACATGGCCCGCATCACCCTGGAGAGGATGATCCTGGACCTGCAATCGACCTGCAAGGAAAAGGAGTCCTACGAATTCACGACCCTGAAGGATTCAACGGGCAAGCTCCCGCTCAAGGGCGTTTCCTTCCTGTCCCGGGCCCATCTCGATTTCAGCGGCCCGGGCGACTCGATGGCCGTGGCCCAGATCAGCTACGAGCTCGAAGGCGACCCCGATTCGGGGGGGTTCTCCATCATCCGCCGCGACGTACTGAGGCAGGGCGAGGGCTCCTCGGGCGGCGAAGGCTACACCCTGTGCCGGCGCCTGCAGTTCGTGAACCTGCGGTTCTATGACGCGAGCGGCCGGGAGTATACCCTGTGGGACAGTCGCGCGGGCTCGGAGGCCCAGCGAAACAAGGTCCCGTCGTCGATCCTCATCGAGCTCAATTTCATCAACCCCGACGATGCGGCCAACCCGTACAAGTTTATGACCCGATTGCTCCTGACGGGCTCCACCAAAACGTGATATGATGAAAACTCCGATAACCAACGAAAAGGGGGTCGCCCTCATCCTGGTCCTGCTCATGGTGAGCGTTATGGTGGTGCTCACCCTGCAGCTCAACGTCTCCTCGAGGTCGCAGGTCCACGAGGCCGCCAACCTCGGCGACGGGATCCGGGTTCTCTACATCGCCAAGTCGGGGCTTTTCGCCGGGATGGGGCTGCTCTCCGAGGACCGGGGCAATGCGGACACGCTCAACGAGGCCTGGGCCCGCACGGACGCGATCTCGGAGCAGTCGAAGGACTATTTCGACGGAGGTCACCTGGAGCTCGTAATCGAAGACGAAACCGGGAAGGTCAACATCAACAAGCTCGTCGAGGGCAACGGCTTCAACAACGCGGTGAAGGGGGTCCTGTCCCGCCTGCTCACACAGCCGCAGTTCAAGCTAAAGGACCGGGAGGTGGAAGACCTCCTGAACGCCATCAAGGACTGGATCGACGCGGACGCGGAAGTAACGGCAACTGGTGCAGAAAATGCATATTATCAGGGCCTTGGCAAATCCTACACCGTTCGCAACGGGCCCATGGAATCGATCGACGAGCTGCTGCTCGTCCGGGGAATCTCGCGGGAGCTCTATTACGGTACTTCGGAGAGTCCGGGACTGGCCCGCTTTCTGACAGTTCACGGGGAAGGGAGCGTCAACATCAACACGGCTCCGAAGGAAGTGCTCCGGGCCCTGTCGCCGTCCATCACCGAGGATGCGGCCAACCGGATGGACGACTACCGGAGAAACGCGGCAAACAACCTCACCGAGCCCTCCTGGTACAGAAGGGTCTCGGGATTGCAAAACACGGCCATCGACTCGGTGACCGTTACGACGAAGAGCGAGTATTTCCAGATCGCCGCAACGGGCCATCTGGGGACGATGAAACGCAGCATCCGTGGGTTCGTGAAGCGCGACAGCGAGAAAAAACTCTCCGTTGTCGCCTGGAGGCTCGGCTGATGGCAAAACACATTCTCGGGCTCGATATCGGCAAAAGCGGCCTGAAGGCTGTCCTCATCGAGGCAGGCCTCCGGGGCGGCATGCGCATCGTTGCCTGGGAAAAGGTCGAGATCACCGGGACGGGCGGCGTCCGGGAAGCCCTGCGGCGGATCCAGGAAATCCCGGTCCTCACCGTGCCGGCATGCCAGATATCGCTTGCGGCCAAAGGTTTCTCCTTCCGCAACATCAAGCTCCCCTTCAAGGACCGAAAAAAAATCCTCCAGACCCTGCCCTTCGAACTGGAGTCCCAGATCCCCCACCCCGTGGAAAGCGTGATGATCGATTTCACCGTCCTCGGACAGGCGCAGGGCTCCGATCTCTTCACTGCCGTAATCCCCAAGGCGGAAGTGCAGGAGCGCATCGCGCTGCTGGCCGATTACGGCTTCGACGCCGAGACCATCGACGTCGACACGGTTCCCGTTGCGGCACGGCTGATGACGGCTGTACCGGGGGATTCCCTGAATCTTCTTCTGGACGTCGGTGCGGCGGAAACGACGGGCGTCTTTTTTAAGGAAGACAGGATCCTGCAGGTTCGTTCCTTCCCCTTCGGCGGAGATCACGTCACGAACGCCCTTTCGGGGGCCCTGGGGATCTCTTTCGCCGAGGCGGAGGCGCGCAAGAAACGGGGCGACACGGAACAGGCCGTAGATCGGATCACCGAGGCGTGCCGGAAGTTCTTTGCATCCCTGAAGAACACGGTAAGCTCGTTGCGCATGTCGGGGCTTGTCGATGAGGATCCGGCAACGGTCTGGCTGACCGGGGGCGGCGGTCTCTACCGGAGGCTCGCCGAGGAACTTTCCCGGTTCCTGGCTGCACCGGTGGAGCGGGTCAACGTGACCCAGCTCGCCGGCATCAAGCCCGTGGGGGGAGATGACGCGGGATGGGATTCCATGATCATGAACGGCGCCCTTGCCCTGGCCCTGCGGCCCCTGGCGAAGGGACCGGGTTTCAACTTCCGGCAGGGCGATCTGCGCCGTAAGGGCGTGCCCCTCAAGTTCGACCTCGGTGTGAACCTCAAGTGGGCAGGGGCCGTGGCGGCCCTTGTCCTCCTGCTGGCGGGCGGAGATCTGGCACTGTCCTATTTTACCGACAAAGCCCGTCTCGATCGGCTCAGGACCGAGACGGCGGCCCTTCTGCATCAGAACTTTCCCGAGGTGACGCGCGTCGTCGACCCGGCACAGCAATTCCGGGCGAAGATCGCCGAGGCAAAGCGCTTCGCCACGGCGTCCCGGGGCGCAACCTCGGGCGGCTCCGTCCTCGACGTCATGAAGGACCTCTCCGAGCAGGCCCCCGAGGCTTCCGACTTCCTCATCACAGCCCTCGTTTTCGACGGCGACAGGGTCGATATCCGGGGCGAGGCGACGGGCTTCGACGCAGCCGAGAACATCAAGAAGGCACTGGAGAAAACGGGGCATTACGCGAGTATTGCCGTCAGCTCCTCCACCGTGAAGCAGGGGAGCCGCGTGGAGTTCGAGTTGAAAACAACCCTGGCGAAGAAACCATGAAGAAGTTCTGGGACAACCTGGGAGCACGGGAAAAGCTCTACATCCTGGCCGGAACGGGAATCGCGGCACTGATCCTTCTCGTCCAATTCGCGATCCTGCCCTTCTGGGAGGAACGAGAGCGCGTGGCAAAGGCCGTCGATGCCCAGGAAAAGATTCTCAAGGAGATGAACGCCCAGCTCGCCGAACACCGTGTGCTCAAGCGCGACATGGACACTATCCAGAGGGCCATGGCCGCAAGACCGGCCAATTTCACGCTCTACTCCTTCGTGGAGCGAAAGGCCCGGGAGGCGGGCGTGCGCCCCAACGTAAAGGCCATCAACCCCTCCCGGGGAATGAGCGCCGGGAGCTACGAGGAAGCGATGGCCGATGTGATTCTCGAGAAGCTCACGCTGAGACAGCTGGTCCAGTTTCTCTACCTTGCCGATTCGCCGCGGGATGCCGTAAGGGTGCGCAAGCTCACCGTGCGCAAGAGCCCGGAGAGTCCCGAGTATCTCGCAGTCACGGTCCAGCTGGCCACCTATCAGGCGGCGGCAGGCGCCAGGCCGGTTGCGGGACCTGCCCGGCAGGGAGGATAGGCGGAGCGGCCGATGAAGGAAGCCATCCGGAAATACGGCGCCTATGCTCTCTTTGGCCTGGCGGTGCTCGTTTTTTTCGCGTGGGTGCGGATGCCCTCGGAGGCTGTCCGCTCGCTCGTGCTTTCCGCCATTTCGAAAAACCAGGCGGGGGCCCTGGTGCGCTTTGACACAGCCGAACTTGCGTTCCCCTTCGGCGTCACGCTGACGGGGCTCACCGTGCAGACGAAGCACGGCAGGGGATTGAGATTCGAGGCCGACACGGTCACGGCACACCCGGCGCTGCTTTCTCTGCTGGCGGGACGGCTGGCTCTTCGCATCCAGGCGGCGTCCATGGGCGGGAGGATCGACGGCAACATAGCCTTCAGGGATCGTTTTTCCGCCAGCGGCCCCGTGAGCGCCGATCTCACTTTCGGCAGCATTAATGCCGCCGTCTGCCCCTGGGTTGCCGAGCTGCTGGGACGCGCTGTCCGGGGTCGGGTGGACGGCCGGCTCCGCTTCGAAGGGCTTCCGGGGCAGTGGACTGCCGGGTCGGGGCACCTGGAGCTGGCGCTCGTCAACGGGCTGATCTCCATGCAGGCCCCCCTGTTCGGCCTGCAGGAAATGATCTTTACGAGAATGGAAAGTAATGTGGACCTTGGCAACGGGACCCTCCAGGTGAACCGGCTTCAGGTGGCAGGCGACCACCTTCAGGGGGAGTTCCGGGGCAGCATCCGCCTCGAAGGGGACTTTTCCCGCAGCCAGATCGCCCTGCGGGGTGACGTGAATGTCCCGGCCGCCGGCCAGGAGCGTTTTGCCGTCGATGTCGGCGGCACGATTGCCAGCCCGGTCGTAACGCCCATCTGAGGCGCCAGGAATCGGTATGCGAAACTTCATGAAAAACAGGCAGCATGCGCTGATGGTCCTCCTCGTGATTGCCGTCGTCGTGTATTTTGTCGTCGATATCGCGTACCGGCTCATCGAACTGAACACGCCGCCTCCAGCGCCTGAGCCGCAGGCCGCGGCGGCCGCGGACATGAGGAAAGACCCCCTCGAAGCCTATGCCGTCATCGTCGAGCGAAACCTCTTCCGGACGACGGATCGGCCCATCGTCGTAGACCAGACGGACCCCAACTCGCTCGAGGCTACAGCCCTCCAGCTCGATCTCTACGGCACCATCGCCGGGGAGGGCGGCAGGGGCTATGCCATCATCGAGGAGAGGGACAAGAAGAGGCAGCGCGTCTACAAGGTCGGAGACAGGGTCGCCGGGGCCACGATCGTCAAGATCATGCGAAACGCCGTCGTGTTGCGACTCGGGGAGAAGGACCAGGTCCTGAAGAAAAAAGAGATCGCATCGACAGGAAGCGAGCGTCGGGCGCTGCCGGGTATGGTCCCACAGCAGGCACAACCCGCCTCGCCGGGAGCCGCTCCCTCCCCCAGACCGTTGTCCCGTCCCCCTTCGGCAGGCCCTTCGGGCTCGGCCGCCGACCTGGCAGGCCTGCTGACCCAGGCCCGTGTGATACCCAACGTAAAGGCCGGATCCTCGGGCAAGCCCGATGGGGTCATCATCAATGAGATCCAGCCCGGGAGCCTCTTCGAGAACGTCGGGCTCGTCAACGGGGATGTCATCCAGGAGGTCAACGGCAGGACCGTGACCGGGGTGGCCGATCTGGTGTCCCTGTACCGGGACCTCAAGCCGGGGACGAACCTGTCCGTCAAGGTGACCCGTTCGGGCAGACAGGTGGTTCTGAATCATACGGTGGAGTAAATGGGTCTAGGGTCTCGGGTATAGGGTATAGGGTCCGGATGTACTCAAAAGTTTGAGTAAAATCTGTTTCCTTCCCGATACCCGATTCCCGATTCCCGATACCCTAATTTGAGGGTGGCAATTTGCTGTCCGATGTACTAATGATAACCAAGGATGAACCCCGGGTATGTACACCTCCCATTACAAACTGAGGGAGAATCCCTTCAGCCTCACACCCGACCCGAAGTATCTCTTCCTGAGCCGCCAGCATCGGGAGGCCCTCAACCACCTGATATACGGGATCAAGGAAAAAAAGGGGTTCATCGTTGTCACGGGAGGAATCGGTACGGGGAAGACGACCCTCTCCAGGGCGCTACTCTCCGGAATAGATCCCTCCGTGGAAACGGCGCTTATCTTCAACTCGTACCTCTCGGATATGGAACTTCTCGAGGTGATCAACCAGGATTTCCGGATTCCGCTGACAGGCGTCGAAAGGACAAAGAGGCGCTACATCGACGCACTCAATACTTTCCTGCTGGCCAATCACAGGACGGGAAAGAATGCCGTCGTTCTCATCGACGAGGCCCAGAACCTCTCCCGGAACGTCCTCGAGCAGATCCGGATGCTCTCCAACCTGGAAACGGAGACGGAAAAACTGCTCCAGATTGTCCTGGTGGGGCAACCCGAGTTGCGGGATCTCCTCGTGCAGCCCTCGCTGAGACAGCTCAATGAGAGGATCTCCGTGCGCTACCACCTCGATGCCCTGTTGGAGGATGACGTGCCCGACTATATTCTGCACCGGCTCACCGTGGCGGGAAACACGGGAACCCTCTCGTTTGTCGACGACGCCTTCGGCAGGATATATGACTTCAGCCGGGGAAACCCGAGGCGCATCAACATCCTTTGCGACAGGGCGCTTCTGATCGCCTACACCGGGAACGAGTTGGAGATCGACAGCAGGATTGTAAAGCTGGCCATCAAGGACCTGAAGTCGAGCGACGTGAAAAAAGGACCCTTTTTTGCAAGACGAAGGAAAGGGCTGTTTGCCTAGCAAGAACCCTGCCTCAGTCTCCCTCTCCCTTGAGGGGAGAGGGTCGGGGTGAGGGTGAACATTCTTTGGTACAACAAGAGAGTCGCCATGAGCTACATCACCACCGCACTGAAAAGAGCCCATAAAGCCAACGATGAGCGGTATCTGCCCTACCGGGATATCATATCGGCCCGGCCGCGGCGCAGGGTCCAGGGCAGGAAGCGCCTGATCCTCGGCGTCTGCCTGGCCTCGCTTGTACTCCTGGCCTCGACGGCCTTCTCCCTCATCACGTATATCGGCCAGGAAGGGACCGGGAACGAGGAGGGCGCTATCAGCGTCACCGCCGCCTCCCACCGGGCCCGGATCGAACCTGCCGCGCGACACCTGGCGGTCCCCGCCACGGCGGACCCGGCCCGGGACGCCGATATCCTCTTCCAGGCCGGGCTCCGGCGACAGCAGGCAGGCAGCCTGGATGATGCAGAGGCCCTATACCGCAGGGCCATCGATACGAATCCGAAGAGCCTCAACGCCCTGAACAACCTCGGCGTGCTCTTCCTGTCCCAGCGGCGCGACAGGGAGGCCATCGACATCTTCACCCGGCTCATCGACGTGAAAGGCGACTGGGCCGACCCTTACTACAACCTGGCCTGCCTTTACAGCCGCCAGGGGGACAGCCCCAAGAGCCTGTGGTACCTCAAGGTCGCCCTGTGGATGAACAAGGAGCTCCGGGAGTGGGCCCGGAACGACTCGGACCTGGAGCCTTTGCGCTCAAACCCTGAATATCGGAAAATCATAAACTAGAGTGTGAATGAGCATGTCAACCCTTTCCGGCAAGAAGATGATCCCCACGACGGCCCTCGTCGTGCTGGCGCTGCTTTTCGTTTTCCAGGGAACGGCCCGCGCGGCCCGTCTGGCCGGCAACGCCCAGCCTGTTTCGACGCTGTCAACGGAATCCCCCGGCCCGGCAAAAGAGGGCGCAGCCCTGCAGAAGCCCGACCTTGAGGACGATGAGCCGGCGACGGCCCCCGTGCAGAAAAAGAAAGCCCCGGCCAGGAAAAAAGTCGTACAGAAAACCCCGCCGAAGAAAGCGGCGCCGGCCCGGCAGATCGCGGCGAATAACGGTGACGAGAACGGCGGCGCGCCCGGAAAGCCCGGCACCGCAAGTGGAAAACTGGGCAAGTACGTCACCATCGATTTCGACAACGTCGACATCCTCGCCTTCATCAAGTTCATCAGTGAGCTGACGGGAAAGAATTTCGTCGTTGACGAGGCCGTCAAGGGAAAGGTCAGCGTGTTTTCACCGCGCAAGATCTCCTCCGACGAGGCCTACCGGGTCTTCGAGTCCGTCCTCGAGATCCACGGACTGACGACGGTCCCTTCGGGCGACGTGATCAAGATCGTCCCCAGCCAGCAGGCGAGGGAGAAGAGCATCGAGACACGGCTGCGAGCCGAGGGCGTCGGCCCCAATGACCGCGTGGTGACCCAGATCGTGCCCCTGAAGCACGCAAGCCCCGACGACATGAAAAAGGTCCTCGATCCGCTCGTGTCGAAGGCAAGCGTCATCCTCTCCTACCCGCCCACGGGGATGCTCGTCATCACCGATGTCCAGTCCAACATCAAGCGGCTCGTCAAGATCGTCAATGCCCTGGATGTGCAGGGCGTGGGCGAACAGATGCACATCATCCCGCTCAAGCACGCCGTGGCATCGGACACGGCGGCTTCTCTCAACACCATCTTCCAGCTCGACCAGGCGGCGCGGCGGCCCCAGGCCACGATGACGATGAGGATCATCGCCGACGACCGCACCAACAGCCTCATCGTGCTGGCCTCGGAGGTCTTTGCCATCCGGGTCCGCGAATTCGTAACGATCCTCGACCGGGATATTCCCCAGGGCGAATCCAAGATGCATGTCTTCCGCCTGCAGTATGCCAACTCGGAGGACCTGGCCAAGATCCTGATGAACCTGCCTTCGAAAGATGCAAGGCCGGCGGCCGCAGCGCCCGGCCAGCCCGCGGCCCAGACCGTAGCGGGCCTTCGCAGCAGGATCGCGATGCTCTCCAGCGACGTGCAGATCGTTTCCGACAAGGCGACGAACACGCTCATCATCACGGCCAACAAGGAGGACTGGCGCATCCTCGAGGAAGTCATCCGGAAGGTGGACATCGCAAGATCCATGGTCTATATCGAGGCCCTGATCATGGAAGTGGACGTGAACAAGAACTTCCAGATCGGCGTCGAGTGGCGGGCCATCAAGGATCTCGGCAAAATCAGCGGGTTTGACACGGGACAGGCGGCCGCTTTCGGAGGCTCCGGCGGCGGCGGGCAGGGCGGATCATACCAGCTTTTCCCGGGCACATCCACACAGCCCACATTTCCCAGCGGCTTCTCGCTGGGTATGCTCGCAGCAGGAATCACGCTCGGGGGGATCACCTTCCCGAATATCGGCGCCGTCATCAACGCCGTGCAGCAGGACTCTCAAGTGCACATTCTCTCGAACCCCCAGCTGCTCACAAGCGACAACGAGGAGGCGACGATCAGCGTCGGCAAAAACATCCCCTACATCACGAGGGCGGAGCGATCGACGACCAACGTGGACTACACGACCTATGAATACCGGGACGTCGGCGTGATCCTGACCATCACCCCCTCCATCAACACGGAGCGATTCGTGCGCCTCAAGGTCAACCAGGAGGTCTCCACCATCGTACAGGAGGAGTCCACGGTGGGGCTGCCGACGACCCTCAAGCGCACAGCCAAGACGACGATCATGATCAAGGACAACCAGACCATCGTCATCGGCGGTCTGATGGGCGACAGCTCCACGTCGAGCAATTACCAGGTCCCGCTGCTGGGCGACATTCCGCTTCTGGGATGGCTTTTCAAAACGAAAGGCCAGAGGCGCGAGAAAACGAACCTTTACATCTTCATCACCCCCCACATCATCGAGAACGTTGCCGAGGCCGATGCGATCAAGGAGATCAAGCGTGAACAGATCGAATCCTTCGAGGGAGGGGTGATCAAGAGCTACGGTCCTCAAAAACCCGGGCCGGCGGACAAGAAAATCCAGTGACAGGGATCGGCTGAAAACAGATGGAAGCAAAAGAAGACAAGCGTGATCCCCGGCCCGCGGAGTTCCCCGGCCTGATCAACCCCGACGGAAAGCCCATGGTCGAGCTGCTCGATGAGGCCTTCGGTCCCGTGTCCGAGGGCGGGGTGGCGAGGCGCCGGACCATCGGGGAGATCTACACCCACAAGAAGGCCACCGACGAGGTAACTCAGCTCCGCAGCCTGAGCCTCAAGTTCGGCATCCCCATCCTGCCGGAACTCCCCACGGACCACATGAGCGTGGAGTTCACCCGGAAGGTCCCCATCCAGTACCTCAAGAAGCAGAAAATGGTCCCCGTGGAGACGCCCGACGCCTTCCTGGTCGCAGTGAACGACCCCACCAACTTCCAGGCCGTCGACGACCTGATGCGGCTGCTTGACCGCGACGACGCCGAGGTGGTGCTGGCCTCCGAGGGGACGATTCTCTCGGCCATCAATTCCGCCTATGACCTGGGCCGTGATTCCGCGCAGGAATTCATCCAGATCATGAACGGCGATTCGGCCGACAGCATCATCTCCGAAATCGAGGAGACGGCCGACCTGCTGGACGAAACGAGCGACGCGCCCATCATCAAGCTCGTCAACCTGGTTCTCGCCCAGGCGATCAAGGACCGCTCCAGCGACATCCACATCGAGCCCTATGCCAACTCGCTGAAGATCCGATACCGGATCGACGGCATGCTCTACAACCTGCTGAACCTGCCGCGGCGCATCCAGTCATCGCTCGTGTCGCGTATCAAGATCATGGCCAAGCTCAATATCGCCGAGAAGCGCCTCCCACAGGACGGACGCATCGAGGTAAAGATCGGCGACAAGAGCGTTGACATCCGCGTCTCCGTCATCCCCACGGCCTTCGGCGAGCGGGTGGTGCTCAGGCTCCTGGACAAGTCCCAGGCGCTTCTCACGCTCTCCGACCTGGGGCTGGACGAGGCGAAGGTCGCCCAGTTCGACCGCCTCATCAAGTCGCCCTACGGGATCGTCCTCGTCACGGGGCCCACGGGAAGCGGCAAGACGACGAGCCTCTATGCGGCGCTCTCGAAGATCAACAGCCCCGCGATCAACATCATCACCATCGAGGATCCCATCGAGTACCAGATCGAGGGGATCGGGCAGATCCAGGTCAACCCCAAGATCGATCTCACCTTCGCCACCGGCCTGCGCTCGATCGTGCGCCAGGACCCGGATGTCATCCTGGTGGGGGAGGTCCGCGACCGCGAGACGGCCGAGATCGCCATCCAATCCTCGCTGACGGGGCACCTCGTATTCTCGACGCTGCACACCAACGACGCCGCGAGCGCCATCACGCGCCTGATCGACATGGGGATCGAGCCCTTCCTGGTGGCCTCGTCGGTCATCGCCATCGTGGCCCAGAGGCTCGTGCGCGTGCTGTGCCCCCGTTGCAAGGAAACCTACGAGCCCGACACAGAGTCGCTCATCGACGCGGGAATTCCCCGCAACGCCGTCAACGGCCGGTCGATCTACCGCCGCAAGGGCTGCAACGCCTGCATGAACACGGGCTACCGCGGCCGGACGGGAATCTTCGAGATCATGATCATGGACGAAGGGGTCAAGAAGCTGATCCTCAGGACGTCGGACTCCAACCAGATCAACGACGAGGCCGTCCGCAACGGCATGTCGACGCTGGTCCAGGACGGGGCCCGCAGGGTCCTCGAGGGAGTCACGACGATCGAGGAGGTGCTCCGCGTGACCCGCATCCTGCACCGCAGCACCGGCACCGCCATCGAAGACGAGGCAATATAGTGGCTAGTGGTCAGTGATCAGTGGCTAGTGTAAAAAGCCCCGGGTGCTCAAAGCAGCCCGGGGCTTTTTGTTAGTATGGTGTGTTCCTGCCTTTAGCCTTTAGCCTTTAGCCTTTAGCCTACCGCTCTATTTGTACCCCTCGGGATAGACATCGTTCCAGGTGTTGGTCAGCAGCCGTTGCGTCACGCCGGCCGTTTCTTCGACCTTGATCGAGAAGATCTCCCTCTTTGTCTCATTGGGCGGGATGGCCGAAAATAGCAGCCGCTCGTCATTTGCCGAGAAGGCAATGTCGCTTACGTTCTGTACGGTCGTCGGGTTCGGCCCGTACTGGAAGCCGATCCGGTTGACGTACTGCAGCGTCGGGACCGCAACGATCTGGATGTAGTGTATGATCCCCCATCCAAAGTAGAATTTGATCTCGTAGGCCATCCGGCTTCCGTCGTGGGAGACGACGGGCTGGCTGCCGGCCAGGATGGGCCCCGTGACCGTTGCCGTGGCGATATCCTGCAGGTAGATCCCCACGGTCTGTCCCGGCCCCATGCCCGTGCCGCGGCCGAACACGATGGTGCTCGCGTTCCAGTAGTCATGACCGAAGTTGTCGGGGTTGTTCGCAGGAGGGGTCGTGACCTGCGCAAGCGATGTCCCGTCCGGCCTGATCCGGTAGATCTTGCCCAGGTTCCTGAAAAGGACCCAATCGCCCGCAGGGGACCAGCGGGGCCGGGTGCCCTGTGCAAGGTCCCTTTCGGATGTGCCCGCGGCGTCGTCCACCTTCCTCACGATGATGCGGTCGAACCCGCCGACGACGCGCTTGAAGGCCACCCACTTGCCGTCGTGCGAAACATCGGGCATCGAATCGTCGAAGGCGGTCACAAACAGGGCCGACGGCTGCAGCGGGCTATCATCGGTGGCCGTCATCAGCTGTCCCCTGCCCGTCTCCTGCGATACGTAGACGACGGAGGCGCACCCCCACGTCATGAGAAGGCAGACCAACAATAATACGAGCAGCTTTTTCATGGGTACCCTCCTTGGACCTGAGATGAATGATGAATTTTCCGGTTTGGATGACTGGATCGTTGCCTGTACGCCGGCCGTCGAAAAATCGATTCGGAATGAGCGGTTGGATGATTGACAGATGAACAAAAAGAATATCGGGATGCGCTTACCTACTAAGTAACGGCAAACCCTTTCCCCGTCAATAGAAAATTGAAGCGATCACCGGCCGTAGACCGTCGGGTCCGGGATGCCGGCTTCGCGGAACCCTTTTTTCCGGAGAAGGCAGCTGTCGCAATCGCCGCAGGCCCTGCCCCGGGGGTCCGGGTCGTAGCAGCTGTGGGTGAGCCGGTAGTCGACACCGAGTTCGGTGCCTGTCCGGATGATCTCGGCCTTTGTCATGTGGATGAGCGGGGTCTGGATGGCGATTTTCATTTTTCCTTCGACGGCGGCCTTGATGGCCAGATTTGCCATGGCCTCGAAGGCGCTGATGTACTCTGGCCGGCAGTCGGGGTATCCGGAGTAGTCCACCGCGTTGACGCCGATGAAGATGTCGGCTGCCTCCAGGACCTCCGCCCAGGCCAGGGCGTAGGACAGGAAGATGGTGTTGCGCGCCGGCACGTAGGTCACCGGGATCCCCGATTCGATTTGCTCCTCCTTTCGGCCGTGGGGCACGGCGATGTCGGCCGTGAGGGCTGAGCCGCCGATCTTCCCGAGGTCGATCCGGATGACGAGGTGCTGCCGGGCGCCGAGGGCGCCGGCTATTTTCCGCGATGCCTCCAGTTCCACGGCATGACGCTGTCCGTAATCGAAGCTCAGGCAGTAGAGTTCGTACCCTTCGCGTTTCGCCACGGCCATCGCCGTCGTGGAGTCGATACCGCCGCTCGCAAGGATCACCGCTTTTCTCTTTTTTTCCATCACCGATTCCTTTGATCGTCACGACCCGGACAGGTCCGATTTCCGCTTCAGCGCCAGCATTCCCGCCATTGCGGCCAGAAGCAGCGCAATATCCAGCGTCCACACGAACCGGTAGGAGCCAAGGGCATCGTAGAGGATCCCGCCGACGATGGGCCCGAGGGCCCCGCCGACGCCCGCGACGAAGAAGTTCAGAAGCCCGTAAACCGACCCCATGCGCTCCCTGCCGAAACGGCCCGAGGCGATGATGGGCAAAATGGGCCCGAGGCACCCGTACCCGAAGCCGAAGATCAGCGCATAGGCAAAGAGCCCCTCCACCGTCGTCACCGAGAGCAGGACGGCCATCCCCGCGGCCATGAACCCATAGCCCAGCACGGCGGAGTACTTGGGATCGTGCAGGCGGTCACTCAGCCAGCCGAAGAAAAACTGCCCGCAAAAGCCCGCAAGACCGATCGCGCCCAGGGAGGAGGCCGCGGCAATGCGATCGATCCCGAGATCCAGGGCGTAGGGCACCTGGTGGACAAACGCCATCAAGACGGTCATGACCGCCGTTCCCTGGCAGACCGACAGGACCCAGAAACGGGAATCCCTCAGGGCCTCCCCGATAGGCGCCGTGCCCGTCTTCTCCGGGACCTCGCCGTTCGCCGCTCCGGCTTCAGCAGGCACGCGCTTTTCCCCGTCGGGATGGAGCCCGTGGTCTTCCGGTTTCATCTTTCCCAGAAAGACCTGGGCAATCAGCACCCCCGGCAAAAGCAGGGTGAGCCCCATGACGATGAAGCCGGCCTGCCAGCCGTAGTCCTTCACAATCCAGCCCACGACCGGGGTCATGACCATCGTGCCGAAACTGATGCCCATCGACGCAATGCCGATGGCCAGGCCCCGCTTGCGCACGAACCACTTGCCCACGGAGGAGTTCCCCACGACGATGCCCGTCCAGGACGATCCGAGGCCGCAGAGCAGACCGTAGGCGAGGTAGAAGGTCAGGGGAGTGCCGGCGAAGGCCGACAGGATGAATCCCAGGGCGCCGACGGCGGCTCCCGCCGTAGCGATCCAGCGCGGCGCGATGCGGTCCAGGAGCCTGCCGGCATAGATGCCCCCCGCGGCAAAGAAGAGCATGTTGATGGAGGCAGCCAGGGATATGGCGGTGCGCGACCAGCCGTTTTCCACGGTGAGCGGCTGCACGAAAATGCCGAAGCTATAGCGGGCGCCGTAGCTGACGGCGTGAAGCAGAAAGGAACCCGCCACGACGTACCAGCCCCAGAAGATCCCGGAATTGGCGTTCTCTTTCGTCTGCGAAAACATCGGATCATTAACGACGGAACGGCAAGGTTTGTCAATCGGGAACTGGGAATTGGGAACTGGGTATTGGGACATTCTGAATCCGGATGCCCTTCTTCCTCGTCCCTACACCCTAGTCCCTGGTCCCTTCATCGTCTTCACTCAGACACTTTGACAGTCAGGCACTCTGACACTTCTTCCGCGTTGCCTTCCTTTACGGGACGGCCGAATTGTGCTACAAACAGAAATCAACAGGCACCTCCAAGGAACCCATCAGCCCCATGCACGGAAGTCGCACCCGCATCCCTTTCCCGGCCCGGCGTCGAAGGCAAACAAAACGGGAAGAGCCTTCCTCGTGGCTCAAGTTCGAGGCCGACCCGGCTCTGAACGACGTGCTCGCCCGGATCGGCAAGCCCGAAGAAGCGCCTTTCAGGCCGGACCCCTTCCAGCTGGAGGCCCTTGAGGCCATCGGGCGCTCGGACTGCCTTGTCATGGCTCCGACAGGTTCCGGGAAGACCTGGATCGCCGAGCAGGCCATCCGGAAGATGCTCCGGGAGGGAAAGCGCTGCTGGTATGCCTCGCCCCTGAAGGCCCTGTCGAATGCCAAGTGGGTGGAGTTCGGCGACATCTTCGAGAGCATGAACGTGGGCATCCTCACGGGCGACACCAAAGAGAACACCGATGCGCCCGTCATCGTGGGAACGACGGAGATCCTCCGCAACCAGCTCTACGACACCATGCACGAGGGGCGCGATCTGCCCTTCGACCTGGTCATCCTCGACGAGGCCCACTACCTCGGCGACGAGGAGCGCGGCGTGGTCTGGGAGGAGATCATGATCTACCTGCCCGCGCGGGTGAACCTCCTGCTGCTCTCGGCCACGATCGAAAACGGCCGCGAGATCGCCGCCTGGCTCGAGGGCCTGCGCAGCAAGAAATGCGTCGTCGTCGAGGAAAGGCGGCGGCCGGTGCCCCTCTACCCGCTCTTTCTCCACCCGTCGGGTCGGCTCATGCCCTTTCTCGACAAACGAAGGTTCTATGGCCGTGTGGAACAGTTTGCACGCGAGCGGGGCAAACAGCAGCGCGGCGGCCGGGGGTTCACGCCTTACGGCGAGATCGTCCGGGCCCTGAGGCACTTCAACCTGCTGCCGGCCATTTTTTTCCTCCAGTCGAGGGCCGAGTGCGACAACGCCCTGAAGAGCTGCCGGCAGATCACGCGACCGGCAAACGTCGAGTTCGACGATGCGCTTCAGGAAATGATCGACCAGACGCCGAGGCTTGCCCAGCACAAGCAGCTCGCGCCGCTTCGCCTCTCCCGGGTGGCCTCCCACCACGGGGGGCAGCTCCCGCCGTGGAAGTTTGTCGTGGAGACCATGATGAAGCGCGGCTACCTGGATGCCATCTTCGCCACGTCCACCGTGGCGGCGGGGGTGAACTTCCCGGCGCGGACGATCGTTCTTTTCAACTCGGACTATTTCAACGGGCACGAGTGCGTGCCGCTCGGCGCCACCGGCTTCCACCAGATGACGGGCCGGGCGGGCCGCCGTGGGCAGGACAACATCGGCTTCATGATGCTGGTGCCGGGCCGGTTCATGGACCTGGAGCACGTCCGGAGGCTTGTCTTCACGCGCTCCGAGGACATCGAGAGCCGCATCAAGAACGACTTCTCCATGGTGCTGAACCTGCTTTTGTCCCAGACGATGGAGAACGTCCGCCACATCTTCGAGAACTCGCTTGCCGACTTCCAGCAGGACAAGGAGCGAAGGGAGGGCAAGAAAAGCGCCGCCTCGCGTCTCTGGCGGGCCTTCCAGCGGCACGTGTCGTTCCTCAAGGCCGAGGGTTTCGTGGGCGACAACGACCGGCTCACCGCCGACGGGGTCTGGACCTCCCAGCTGAGGCTCGACCACCCCGTGCTGATTGCCGAGTGCCTGCGGCGCGGAGCTCTCCCGAACGAGGACGCGGCACTGCTGGCCGCCGTGATCGCGCCCTTCGTCTACGACCGGGGCCAGGAAATCTCCGTGAAAAGAAAGGAACTGCCCAAACGGCTTGTCCAGGCCTACGACCGGGTGGTCGAAACCGTTTTCCCCATGATGGAGAAGCTCGATGCCGAGGGCTTTGGCCTGCACCCCCTGCCCCTCTGGACGGCAGCCGTGATCTACGACTGGGCCCGGGGACGCGATTGGGACCGGATCGTCGAGCGCTACGGATTTGCCGACGGCGACATGGCCATGCTCGTCTCCCGGACGGCCGACAACCTCCGGCAGATCGCCGCCCTGCGGGACACCCACCCCGATGTGGCCGCCCTGGCCTGGAAGGCGCGGGAGTCGCTGCTGAGGGAGCCGGTGGTGTTTTGAGGCCAACGGCATCAAAACATAGTGACCGGCTGCTTCGCAGCAGTAATTCGTTGATTGGGTAACTGGTTGATTAGGGAACCAGTGCTCTTCCCTCATCACCGAGTCAACTTTTCAACGAATCAACTTCGTCCTTTACAAGGGCGAATTTTGTTGCTTGACAATTTTGTGCCGGGAAGGCTATAAAGACCATTCCGATGGACAAACGGGCCGGATCTCTCCGGCCCTCTTTTTACAGAGAAAGCAAGCGTCCCCATCGTCTAGTGGCCTAGGACACTGGCCTTTCACGCCGGCGACCGGGGTTCGACTCCCCGTGGGGACGCCAATAAAATCAGGGGGTTGGGATTCGTCCTGACTCCCTTTTTTCTTCTGTGGTAGCTGTCGTGGTAGTCTCTCTCAAATTTACGTCCAAAAGACTCATCACGCCTGACAGGTCACGATTGATATTCTGTATGTATCGCTCGGTCGTTTGCAAGCTCTTGTGCCTTAGAATCCTCTGGATCGTTTTGGCTGATATTTTATGTGTGTCGGCCAGGATAGATGCCACGTATCGACGTAAGGCGTGAAATCCGAATTGACGGATTTGGGCACGCTTGCAAAGGCCCTTCATGAACCTGTGTCTTGTTATGTAAGGTTTACCCGCATTCGGTCCTTCTTCGTTGACCCAAACAAAGGGACTTTCTTTGAACAGCCTCGTTTGCCAGCACCACCAGAGCGATTCATGGAGTTTGTCCGTCATAGGGAGCCACTCCCCTTCCATGCTTCCATCCTTTGTCTTACGAGTCCATAACCGGATTTCTCGCTTTTCAAAGCTTACATCTTCCCATTTCAGCCGCAGTATTTCAGACCGCCTAGTGTAGTGTTACAATAATATC
>DCVI01000090.1 GCA_002327315.1 Syntrophaceae bacterium UBA2192
TAAGGACGCCCGGCTGGATCACCGGATCATCTTCGATCTGATCGAACCGGGCTCGAAGGTCCTCGACCTCGGCTGCGGAAACGGCGATCTCATGTATATCCTCACCCGGGAAAAGAATGTCAGGGCCCAGGGGATCGAGGTCGACGACACGGCCGTCTACGAGTGCGTGAAGAAGGGGCTCAGCGTCTTTCACAGCGACATCGAGACGGGACTCACCGAATACCCGGACCGGTCCTTCGATTACGTGATCCTGAACCAGAGCATGCAGGAGGTCAGGAAGGCCGACTTTGTCATCGAGGAGTCGCTTCGCGTGGCGGGGAAGATCGTGGTGGGGTTTCCCAATTTTGCCTACATCAAATCCCGGGTCATGCTCTTTTTCCAGGGGCGCTCCCCGATCACGCCCTCTCTTCCCTACCGCTGGTACGATACACCCAACGTGCGCTTCCTGAGCATCAGCGATTTCAGGGATTTCAGCAGGGAGAAACGACTCAGGGTCCTTGCGGCCCGATATCTGGACGAAACCGGTGAGATCCGGTGGCTTCCCAATCTCCGGGCACTGAATGCGATCTTCGTCCTGGCAAAAGGGAACGAGACGTCGGCGGCCGGTGCGGGGCATGCAGCAGGAGCATCATGAGGATCGAAACGGAACAGGCTCCGTCAGGCTCCCACCGGGAGGAACGCACAGGCACCGGAAATACATTGACAACGCCTGATTTACTACTAAAATAGTAGTATTAATAAAACGGTTCGAGTCCGCTTATGAAAATATCTGCGAGGGCCCGATACGGCGTCCGGTTGATGATGGTCCTGGCCCGCAATTACGGCAAGGGGCCCATCTATCTCAAGGATATCGCAAAGGAAGAGGAGATCTCGGAGAAATACCTCGGCCAGATCGTCATCCCTCTGAGGGGAGCCGGCCTGGTCCTTTCCAGCAGGGGGTCCCACGGCGGTTACATGCTGGCCAGGGAGCCCTCGGAGATCAGCCTGAGACAGATCGTCGACATCCTCGAGGGGGATTGCCTGGTGCGATGCATCAAGGATCCCTCCACCTGTTCCAGGGTGACAACCTGCGCGAGCCGGGATATCTGGATGCTGCTGGGTGGGAAGATATCCGAAACGCTGGGTTCGGTGAGCCTTGCGGAGCTGAATAACATCGATCACGAGAAAGCGGAAATACACGGTCGCGGAAGTGCCGTGAAGAGGGTAAAATCGAAAGCATGAGTGCGATCTATCTCGACTACGCCGCCACAACCCCTGTTGACCCCGGGGTCATCGAGGCGATGCTTCCCTATTTCAGGGATACCTTCGGGAACCCCTCGAGCATACACTCCTTCGGCCAGCAGGCTCGCTCGGCGGTTGAGAACGCAAGGGAAAAGGTGGCCTCCTTTCTGGGGGCGAAGCCAGCCGAGATCATCTTTACGAGCGGCGGGACGGAGAGCAATAATTTCGCGATCAAGGGGGTCGCCTGGGCCAACCGCAAGAAGGGCAATCACATCGTCACCTCGGCCATCGAGCACCACGCCGTGATGGAACCCTGCCACTTCCTGGAGCGGGAGGGTTTCGAGGTGACATTTCTCCCCGTGGATTCCCGGGGTTTCGTGGATCCTCAGGATGTGGCAAAGGCGATCACCGGCAGGACGGTCCTCGTCAGCATCATGCACGCAAACAATGAGATCGGAACGCTGCAGCCCGTCACCGATATAGGGATGATCGCCCGTGAGCGCGGCGTCTGTTTTCACACCGATGCCGTCCAGACCTTCGGGCATATGCCGTTCACCGTGGGCGATCTCAACGTGGATCTGCTCAGCCTCTCGGCCCACAAGCTCTATGGACCCAAGGGGGTCGGGGCCCTCTTCGTCCGGCAGGGGACCCGTCTGGAGCCGCACATGCATGGCGGCGAGCAGGAAGGCAAGCGCAGGGCCTCCACGCACAACGTGCCCGGGATCGTGGGGCTGGCGAAGGCCGTGGAGCTGGCGGAAAAGGCCATGGCCGAAGAAGATATCCGGATCATGGCACTTCGGAACAGGTTGATACGCGGCATATTCGACAAGATCGACCGGGTGAGGCTCAACGGACATCCCGAGAAGCGGCTGGCGAACAACGTCAACGTCTCCATGGAATATTGCGAGGGCGAGGCCATGATCCTGAGTCTCGACCTGATGGGCATTGCCTGCTCGACGGGCTCGGCCTGCTCCTCGACCAGCGTGGAGCCCTCCCACGTGCTTCGGGCCATCGGCCTTTCCGTCGAAGAGACTCGCGGGTCGCTTCGCTTCAGCCTGGGGCGGTATACGCAGGAACAGGAGATCGACAAAGTCCTCGAGGTCCTGCCCAGGATCGTGAAACGCCTGCGAGCCATGTCGCCGGCATACAGGAGCAGTGCAGCAGTCAAAGGCACAGGGGGATGAAGGTAACGGTCACGATAACCGCGCTGGAAAGAAACGATGAAGGATAAAGTGGTCATTGCAATCAGCGGCGGCGTGGATTCATCCGTTGCGGCCTTGCTCCTGAAAGAGCAGGGGCACGAGGTCGTGGGGATCACCATGTGCCTCGGGGTGGCCGCCGAGGAAGGCGGACATACGAAATGCTGCGGGCCCCGTGAGATCGAAGACGCACGCCGGGTCTGCCAGTTGCTCGAGATCCCTCACTACGTCATGGATTTCTCCGGCGACCTGGAAGAGCACATCGTGAGACCCTTCATCGATGAGTATGCACAGGGCAGGACCCCGAATCCCTGTGTTGCCTGCAACCGATTCATCAAATTCGGGACTCTGCTCGACAAGGTTGCGGCCCTGGGTTTCGATTTCATTGCCACGGGCCACTATGCAAAGATTGAGGGAACGGGAGGCCGATCGATCCTTGCGCGTTCCCGGGAATCACGGAAGGACCAGACCTATTTTCTGCATGCCGTAAGGCGGGAGACACTGGGGCGCATCCGATTTCCCCTGGCCGAACTCATGAAAGAGGAGGTGCGGCAGATCGCCCGGAAGCACCGGCTTCCCGTTTCCGACAAGCAGGAAAGCCAGGATATCTGTTTCATCCCGGATGAGGGTTACGGCGCTTTCCTGCGCTCCCGATCGATTGAAGTGAAACCCGGCGAGTTCGTGGACAAGAAGGGAAACGTCCTTGGCAAGCACAGGGGGTTCGCCCTTTACACGATGGGCCAGCGGGCAAGGCTGGGGGGCTGGTCCGGCGAACCATTCTACGTACTGGGAATCGATGCCCGGAAAAACCGTGTCATCATCGGAGAAAAGGCGGATCTCATGGCACCGGGTCTCGCGGCAGAACGGATGAATCTCCTGGTGGACAATCTGCCTGAGAGATGCGTTGCGAAGATCCGCTATGCCCACCGCGGAGCCGCCTGCAGGGTGGCTCTCGACGGGGATCTGCTCCGCGTCGTCTTTGACGAACCCCAGGAGGCAATCACCCCCGGCCAGTATGTCGTGCTCTACGACGGCGGCATCGTTCTGGGCGGCGGGGTCATCAGGGAGGTCTTGAATTGAACATCGTCGAACAGATCCGAAAACTGAAGACCGAGCGCAGGGCCGTCATCCTGGCCCACAACTACCAGGTCCCGGAGGTGCAGGACATCGCCGACTTCGTCGGGGACTCCCTGGGGCTCAGTATCCAGGCCTCCCGCACCGATGCCGAGGTCATCGTCTTCTGCGGCGTCCATTTCATGGCCGAGACGGCGAAGATCCTCTCGCCGCAAAAGAAGGTGCTTCTGCCCGACAAGAATGCCGGATGTCCCATGGCGAACATGATCAACGGAAGGCAGCTCAGGGCCCTGAAGGAGCAACACCTGGGGGCGCAGGTGCTCTGCTACGTCAACACCTCGGCCGAGGTGAAGGCCGAGTGCGACCTGTGCTGCACGTCGGCCAATGCCGTCACGATGGTAAAGGGGGCCCTGAAAGACGCACAGGACATCATCTTTATCCCGGACCAGTACCTGGCCGACTACGTCTCCGGCCAGACGGGGCGCCGGTTCATCCTCTGGAACGGCTACTGCCCGACCCACGCGAGGATTCTGCCCGAAGACATCGTGAGGGCAAAGGCCCTGCACCCCGCAGCCGAGGTCATTGCCCACCCGGAGTGCACCCCAGAGGTCAGAAAACTGGCCGACCGGGTGGCATCGACGGAGGGCATGTGCCGATACGTCAAGGAGACAAAGGCACAGGAAATCATCGTAGGCACCGAGGTCGGGATCATTCACCGGCTGAAAAAGGAAAACCCCGAAAAGGTCTTTTATCCCGCATCGGAACGGGCCATCTGCCCCAACATGAAGCTCATCACCCTGGAGAAGGTGCTCTGGGCCCTCGAAGACATGCAGCCCGAGATCGACGTGCCGCCGGAGATCGCCGCGAAGGCGCGCCGGTGCATCGAGAGGATGCTGGAATACAGCTAGCAGGGGATCGGGTATAGGGTATTGGGTATCGGGTGAAGAGGAAAAGGCAGTAAGAAATGCAGAAAGAAGTTACCCTCATACGAATGGACCGCAACACGAGGGAAGTCATGCAGGGCGAAGTGGCCCGGGAGTATCCCTTGACGGTCATGTTCAACGGCGAGCAACTGGCAACCCTGCTGTGCTCACCCGACGACATGGAGAACCTGGCCGTGGGGTTTCTCTTCTCCGAGGGCTTGATCCATAGCAAGGAGGAAATCAAGGGGATTGCCCTCGATGAGCAACGGGGAATTGTCCGGGTGAATACCGACGCGGCCGGCGGCGTCGACCGGGAGCTGTTCATGAAGCGGGTCATCACGACGGGGTGCGGGCGTGGGATCTCCTTTTACAATTTCGCAGACCTGGACCAGAAGCTACAGAAGGTCGAATCGGCCCTGAAGGTAACGCCTGCGCAGATCCTGGAGATGATGAAGGCCTTCCAGATCCGATCGGAGATCTACCAGAAAACCCACGGCGTCCATGGGGCAGCCCTGTGCGATGCGTCGGGCATTCTTCTTTTCAAGGAGGATATCGGCAGGCACAACGCCATCGACAAGATTTTCGGTCACTGCCTGAGGGGGGATATCCCCCTGGCGGACCGGATCATCATGACCACCGGGCGCATCTCTTCGGAGATCCTCTTCAAGGTGGCCAAGAGAAATATACCCATCCTGGTGTCCCGGTCGACGCCGACGGATCTGGCCGTAGGCCTCGCCGGGGAACTGGGGATCACCCTCGTCGGCTTTGTTCGCGGGGGGCACATGAACGTCTATGCGGAAGAAGGGAGGATTGGTTGACACGATGAAAGGCAAGATCACCGCTGTCTGTATCAGCGATACAAAAGGTGTACGGAAGACGCCATGCCCATCGGGCGTGTTCCTGAAAAATTACGGCATGGAAAACGATGCACACGCCGAGTGTGGGATCAAACGGCAGGTAAGCCTCCTGTCCGTCGACAGCATCGATAAGATGAAAAGCATGGGACTGAATGTGGGCCCGGGTGACTTCGCCGAAAACCTGACCGTGGCCGGCATCGAGCTCTACACCCTTCTGCCGGGGACGAAGCTTACCGTCGGTGGAGAGGTGATTCTCGAAATCTCCCAGATCGGCAAGGCCTGTCATACGGGCTGTGCGATCTTCAAGGAAGTCGGCAAGTGCATCATGCCCAAGGAGGGGGTCTTCGCAAAGGTCGTGAAGGGGGGCGAAATCCGGACCGGCGACGAAGTGGAGATTGTGACATGAAAGATCGGGAGAAAAGAAGGACAGGGCCATGAAGACAAAGAAGCAGGAAAAGACGATAATGACAATCTTGGATAACAAGGAGGATGCGGGGCTCTCCCGGCTGGTGACGGAGCTCAGCACGTTGAGCAATGGGCTCTCCCCGGCCATGAGACGGGCCCACCACGACCAGCCGCTCCCCTCGCGGGACGTGGTCATTGAGATCGTGGAGGCGTTGCGGTCGGTTCTCTTCCCCGGCTATTTCGGGTTTTCGGACGTCAAGGTCGAAAGCGTTCTCTATCACGTGGGCTCCACCCTGGATCGTATCCAGCACCCGCTCCAGGAGCAGATCCGTCGCGGCCTGTGCTTCACCTGCCTCGAGGAATCACAATGCACGCCCGTCTGCGACGACCAGGCAGGGGATATCACGAGGTCTTTCCTCGAGAGGCTTCCTGCGATTCAGAAGTGCCTGGCCAAGGACGTGAAAGCGGCATACGAAGGGGACCCGGCGGCATCGAGCGCCGACGAGGTCATCTTCTGCTACCCGGCGCTCATGGCCATCACGAACTTCCGCCTGGCCCACGAGCTGCACGTCCTCGGCGTGCCCCTCATCCCGCGGATGATCACGGAGCACGCCCACAGCATCACGGGGATCGACATTCACCCCGGGGCGACGATCGGCGAATACTTCTTCATCGATCACGGCACCGGTGTCGTGATCGGCGAGACCTGCGAGATCGGCCGCAACGTCCGGCTCTACCAGGGTGTGACCCTCGGGGCGAAGAGCTTCAAGCTCGACGAGGCGGGAAACCCGATCAAGGGAATTCCCAGGCACCCCATCGTCGAGGATGACGTGACCATCTATTCCGGGGCCACGATCCTCGGCCGGGTGACGATCGGCCGCGGTTCGGTGATCGGAGGCAACGTCTGGCTTGTCGACAGCGTGCCGCCGAACAGTCGGATCACCCAGGCACAGGTCCCTCCAGGAGGACTTTAAGAGCGGCGCGGGAATTTGAAGAGAGCGTTTGACAATGGTTGCCGTATAGGTAAACTAAAGGAAGGATCCGTTCAGAAGCATGGTGTGGACGGGGCAACCTGAAATTTGATCATCCAGAAAGCGAGCGAGGGATATGTGGGAATACACGGACAAGGTAAAGGAGTACTTCCTGAAGCCGAAAAATGTGGGAGAGGTCGAGAATGCCGATGCCGTCGGCGAGGTGGGGAGCATCATCTGCGGCGATGCCCTGAAACTGAGCCTCAAGGTCGACAAGGAAACAAACCGCATCGTCGACGCGAAATTCCAGACCTTCGGCTGTGCATCGGCCATCGCCAGCTCATCGGTCCTCACGGAGATCGTCAAGGGCAAGACCCTCGATGAGGCCTCGAAGATCACCAACCAGGACATTGCGGAGTATCTCGGGGGGCTCCCCGACGAGAAGATGCACTGCTCCGTCATGGGGATGGAGGCCCTCGAGGACGCCATCAACAAGTACCGGGGCGTAAAGAAGGTCACGCGGCCCGAGGAGAACATCATCTGCAAGTGCTTCGACGTCTCGGAGGAAAAGATCCGGAGGACGGCCATCGAGAACAACCTGAAGACCGTCGAAGATATCACCCACTACACGAAGGCAGGCGGCGGCTGCGGCATGTGCATCCCCGAGATCGAGCAGATCCTGAAAGAAGTGTGGTCCATCACGGAGATCAAGGAACGACCCGTCGAAAAGAAGAAGCTGACGAACATCCAGAGAATGGCCCTCATCCAGGATGTTCTGGAGCGGGAGATCCGGCCGAAACTCAAGGCGGACGGCGGCGATCTCGACCTCATCGACATCGACGGCAGCAGGGTCATCGTCGGCCTGAGAGGGATGTGCGTCGACTGCCCCAGCGGCGGCATGACGATCAAGGGGATCGAGGAGAGGCTCAAGGACGTAACCGGCCAGAACATCACAGTGGTGACGGAATGAAAACGATCTACCTCGACAACAATGCGACGACTCAGGTGGCCCCGGAAGTCGTGGAGGCCATGCTTCCCTATTTCACGGAGCTCTACGGGAACGCATCGAGCATGCACACCTTCGGAGGCCAGATCCACGGCCGCATCGAGGTGGCACGGGCCCAGGTGGCGGAGCTGATCGGCGCGGAGCCCGATGAGATCATCTTCACCGGCTGCGGCTCCGAGAGCGACAACACGGCCCTCATGAGCGCCGTGGAGTGCAACCCGGCAAAGCGGCACGTGATCACGACGCGGGTGGAGCACTCGGCGATCCTGAATTTCTGCAAGCACCTGGCGGGAAAGGGCTACCGCGTCACCTATCTTCCCGTGGACACCCTCGGCCGGCTCAACATGGATGCCCTGCTGGAGTCCATCGACGATCAGACGGCCGTTGTCTCCATCATGTGCGCCAACAACGAGACGGGGGTGATCTTTCCCATCGAAGAGATCGGGAAGATGCTCCGCGCCCGCGGCATCCTCTTTCACGTGGACGCCGTGCAGGCTGCCGGGAAAATCCCCATCAACCTCAAGGAGCTGCCCGTGGACATGATCTCCCTCTCGGGGCACAAGCTCCACGCCCCCAAGGGGATCGGCGTCCTGTACGTGAGGAAGGGCACGCGGTTCTGTCCATACCTCATAGGCGGGCACCAGGAACGGGGAAGAAGGGCGGGCACGGAAAACGTGGCCTCCATCATCGGCCTCGGCAAGGCCTGCGAGATGGCAAAAAAGGAAATCGCGTGGGGAACGGCCCCTCTGGCCGCGTTGAGGGACAAACTGGAGGCGGCCCTTCTCAAGAGCTGCCCCGACGCCGTCGTAAACGGCGACCGGGAAAACCGGCTTCCCAACACGACGAGCATCAGCTTCGAATACGTGGAAGGGGAGGCCATCCTGCTGCGGCTCAACGAATACGGGATCTGCGCCTCCTCCGGTTCGGCCTGCACGTCGGGGTCGCTGCAGCCGAGCCACGTGCTGCGGGCCATGGGGATCCCCTATACGGCCGTTCACGGTTCCGTACGGTTCTCGCTGAGCAGCTACAACAGGCAAAGCGAGATCGACCGGGTCATCGAGGTCCTGCCGCCCATCATCAAGGAGCTGCGATCCTATTCCCCCTTCGGGAGGGACAAGTTCGAGCAGTACTGCAGAATCGATGCGGCAAGGGCGGATTGACAGAGCAACAAGTAAGCGGTTCCCCTCAGGCCATAGACACTGCCGATGGGGCGCGTCAATATAGATAAATATGGAGGTTACAAGAGTGAAGAGATTTCTTATCGCAACCCTGATCTTACTGCTGACGACTGGACTCGCCTTTGCCAAAGCCTACGAGGTGAACAGGAAGGCGGGAGAGTATGCCGTCGCTATCAAGATGGACAAGAACCCCCCGTCCGTGGGGATTAATAATATGGAGATTGCCGTCACCGACAAGGGGGGCAAGGCTTTGAAAGATGCGAAGGTTGTCGTGGAATACGGCATGCCCGCCATGCCGGGGATGCCCGCCATGAATTACAAGACCGACGCGAAGCCCGACGGGGATAAATATAAAGCCAGCCTGAATGTCTCCATGGGCGGCCCGTGGTTTGTCAACGTGAAGATCACCACGGGCGGCAAGACGGTATCCACAAAGTTCACCTTCGATGTGAGTTAACCCATTCGAGTGCCAGGCTGCTTCCCACCCGGTACCCCGACAGGGTGACGGGTGGGAAGCGGTGTATAGCTCCTGCACCCTTGTCCTCGGGAAGCATGCTTTCAGAGAAATTGTTTCTCCCCTTCAGGCCATGACCGGGGGAGACATATCGCCATTGCCAAGAGAGAACTTCCCCATGCAAGTATGCATTATCGGAAGGAACAGCCCCCGCCCGCTGAAAATCTTCCTGTATTTGATTTGTCTTCTATCCATATCCTCTTCGGCCTTCGCCGAAGAGCTGGATCTGCAGTTGCTCATCGATGAAGCGCTTCGCAACAACCGGGAGATGCTGGCCGCACAGTCCAGGGTCGGGGCTTATACATACAGGATTCCCCAGGCGGGGAGCCTCCCGGACCCCATGTTCACCTTCGGATATCAGAACGACACCCTGAGCAGTTACACCTACGGGCAATCTCCCGATTCGAAGTGGATGTTCGAGCTGTCCCAGACGTTTCCCTTCGCGGGCAAACGGGGCCTGAGGGAGGACATGGCGAAGGCCGATGCCGAAAGCCAGAAGGCCGCCTACGAAGCCCTCCAGCGCAGGGTCATCTCGAAGGTGAGCGAGAATTACTACGATCTGTTCTTTGCCTACAAGAGCCTCGATATCATCGGGGACAGGAAGGCGCTGTTCTCGAGCATGGAGGAGGCGGCCCTCGCCAGATATTCTTCCGGAATGGCGTCGCAGCAGGACGCCATCATGGCGCAGGCGGAGAAATACATGCTTCAGGAGAAGGAGGAGATGCTCCGGCAGAAGATCCAGACCCTGGAGGGAATGCTGAACCTCTTTGTCGGGAGAGACACGAGCCTGCCCCTGGGGCGGCCCTCAGCGAGCCGCGAAGCGAGACTGGACGAGACACTCGGTGAACTGGTGAAGAAGGCCTATGATCGCTCCCCGGAGATCCGCGCAAAAGAGAAAATGATCGCCGGCGCCGAGGCGAAGGTGAACATGTCCAAAAAAGAGTATTTCCCCGATGTGACGCTGAATGCCGGCACGGATCAGCGGGGCGGGGATTACACGAACATGTACAAGCTCACGGCATCCGTCAATCTGCCGGTTTTCTTCAGTACCAGACAGGAACCTGCCGTGAAAGAAGCCCAGGCCCAGCTTCTGGAAACGAAGCACGAGCTCGAGGCGACAAAACTCATGATTTCGTCATCCATCCGTGAGAACTTCGCCATGGCCGCCTCGGCGCAGAGGCTCATGGCGCTTTACAGGAATGCGCTGATCCCCAAGAGCACCCAGGATTACCAGGCAGCCCTTACCGCCTATTCGAACGGGAAGGCGGATGCCCTAACGGTCGTCACGCGACTCAAGGCTCTGATCGAGTTTGAAGTCCTCTACTGGAACCAGTTCTCGGAACGGCAGAAGGCCATCGCGAGGATCGGGGCGTATACGGGGGATCCGGCGCAATGAGCAGGGGGCAGAAAGCAAACTTATAATCTCAGGGACTCCAAGGATGAAGAAAAAATACACACTGACCATCGTTGCAGCCCTTGTCGCGGCCGCGTTCCTGGTTTATTTCTTTGCGGGAACCGAGCTGCGGAAGGAGCTCAAACCGGAAGCCCAGGCGCCTGCATCCACACAAGGCGCTCCGGCAGGCGGGCATGAAGGCCACGGCGGGGAGAAAGGGACCCCTTCCCAGGCCCCTCCCGAAAGCGCGGGTCAGGGGGAAGCCCCGACCGTGGAAATCACGCCGGAGAAACAGCAGTTGATCGGTGTCAAGACGGTCCCTGCAGCCGTGCGGCCGCTCCTCAAGACAATCCGGACAGTCGGCCGTATCGAATATGACGAACGGAAGCTCAGAACGGTGAACACCAAGGTCGAGGGGTGGATCGAAAAACTCTATATCGACTATACGGGCCGCTATGTTCAAAAGGGAGAGGCCATGGCCGAACTCTACAGCCCGGAACTCGTGGCGACGCAGGAAGAGTTTCTCAATATCCTGAAATGGCGGAAGGAACGCATAGCGGATGACGGCACGGCAGCGATGCTCTCGAGAGACGCCGACGCCCTCGTCGAGGCCGCAAGGAAGAGATTGCAGCGCTTCGACATCTCGGAGGCGCAGATCCGGGAGCTCGAGCAGACGGGCAAAGCCCGGCGTACCCTGACCATTTACAGTCCCACCAATGGGTATGTTGTCCAGAAGATGGCGCTCCAGGGAATGAGGGTCATGCCGGGAGAAAAACTCTTCGATGTGGCCGATCTCTCCACGGTCTGGGTCATCGCCGATGTTTATGAATATGAGTTGTCATCCATCCGGGTGGGAGAGACGGCATCCATCGGGTTGAGCTACATGCCCGGTAAAGAATTCAAATCGAAAATTGACTATGTTTATCCGACACTCTCCGGCGAGACACGAACGGCTCGCGTTCGATTCTCCATTCCCAACCCCGACGGCCGGCTCAAGCCGCAGATGTACAGCACCGTCGAGATCAAGATCAACCTGGGCAGCAAACTGGCCATCCCCGATGATGCCGTTATCGACACGGGCGCGCGTCAGATCGTTTACGTGGACAAGGGGGAGGGGTATTTCGAACCGAGGGAAGTCATGCTGGGGCTGAGAGCGGAAGGCTATCGGGAAGTGCTCATGGGTCTGAAGGCCGGTGAGAAGGTTGCCGCGTCAGCCGCCTTCCTCATTGACTCGGAGTCGCAGCTCAAGGGTGTCAAGCCCATGGAAGGCGCGGGGCACAAGCACTGAAGTCCGGGTACAGGGTACAGGGAAATCCCCCTCTTTCCCCCTTTTTAAAAGGGGGATGGAAAAATGAATCCCCCCTTTCGTAAAGGGGGGCAGGGGGGATTTGACGGAATAGACGGGACGGACCGAATAGACGGAACAGACGGAACAGACGGATGTCCGCATGATAGCCCGGATCATCGACTACAGCGCCCGAAATAAGTTTGTCGTCATTCTCTTCGTGTCTGCCGCCATTGCGTGGGGATACTGGGCGATGAAGAACACGCCGCTCGACGCCCTCCCCGATCTTTCCGACACGCAGGTCATTATCTATACGGAGTGGCTCGGACGAAGCCCGGACCTCATCGAGGACCAGGTGACCTATCCCATTTCGTCCACACTCCTGGCGGCACCCAAGGTGCAGGTCGTGCGGGGATTCTCCTTCCTGGGAAGTTCCTTCATCTACGTCATCTTCGAGGAAGGGACGGACATCTACTGGGCGCGAAGCCGGATCCTGGAATACCTGCAGGCCGTAAAGAACAAACTCCCCACCGACGTCAATCCCGTCCTGGGGCCCGACGCGACGAGTCTCGGCTGGGGATTTTCCTATGCCGTGGTGGATGAAACAGGGCAGCACGACCTTGCTCAACTCCGCACCATCCAGGATTACGATGTCAAGCTTGCCCTGGAGAGCGTCCAGGGCGTTTCACAGGTGGCTTCCATCGGCGGCTTCGTGAAGCAGTACCAGGTAACCGTCGACCCCAACCGTCTTGCGGCCTTCAACATCCCCATTACAAAGGTCCTTGAGGCCGTAAAAAAGAGTAACCGCGATGTCGAAGGGCGGGTGCTCGAGCTCTCGGGCGTCGAGTACATGGTGAGGGGAAGGGGGTACATCCAGTCTTCGAAGGACTTAGAAGATATCCCCCTCGCGGCTGGCAGCGGCGGGACTCCGGTTTTCCTCCGGGACGTGGCACGTGTGCAGATCGGCCCGGAGATCAGGCGCGGCCTGGCGGACCTTGACGGGCGTGGCGAGGTGGCGGGCGGCATTGTCGTCGTGCGCTTCGGGGAGAATGTCCTGAATGTCATCGAGCGGGTAAAGGAGCGGCTGAAGCGGGATATCGAGCCCAGTCTTCCGAAAGGGGTGAAAATCGTCACGACCTACGACCGCTCCGATCTGATCCACCGCGCCATCGACACGTTGAAAGAAGAGATCCTGAAACTGGCCATTGCCGTCAGCGTGGTCTGCCTCGTTTTTCTCTTTCACCTGCCCAGCGCACTCGTCGTCATCTGCACGCTGCCCGTGGCGATCATCATATCCTTTATCTGCATGTTCTACTTGGGCGTAACGTCGAACATTATGAGCCTTTCCGGCATCGCCATCGCCATCGGGGCCATGGTGGATGCCTCCATCATCATGGTGGAAAACGCCCACAAGAAGCTCGAGGAGTGGGAGGCAGCCGGAGAGCCCGGGAGCCGCATCGAGGTGATCATCGAGGCGGCAAAGGAAGTGGGGCCGTCGCTCTTCTTTTCGCTTCTCGTCATTACCGTGGGATTTCTCCCCGTCTTTACCCTGCAGGCGCAGGCGGGGCGGCTCTTCAAGCCCCTGGCCTACACGAAGACCTTCGCCATGCTCTTCTCTTCCCTGCTGGCCGTGACGCTGACGCCCATGCTGATGACCCTTTTCATTCGTGGCAGGATCAGGCCCGAGGAAAAGAATCCCGTCAGCATGATTCTCCACAGGATTTATGAGCCCGTGGCCCATTTCGCCCTGCGGTTCAAGAAGACGGTCATCGTTGCGGCCCTCGTCATCATGGCCGTGACCGTTTATCCCTTCATGAAGCTTGGAACGGAGTTCATGCCGCCCCTTTACGAAGGCACCCTGTTCTACATGCCCGTGACCGTTCCCGCCGCCTCGATCTCGGAGGCATCGAAGCTTCTCCAGCTCCAGGACAAGCTCCTGATGCAGATTCCCGAGGTGGCCCAGGTATTCGGCAAGGCGGGACGGGCCGAGACGGCCACGGATCCGGCTCCCCTGGAGATGTTCGAGACCGTCATCAACCTCAAGCCCGAGTCCGAGTGGCGGCCGGGAATGACGGTGGAGAAACTCAAGAACGAGATGAACGACGCCCTCACGATCCCGGGGGTGGCCAACTCCTTCACGATGCCCATCAAGGCCCGCATCGATATGCTGGCCACGGGTATCCGCACCCCCGTGGGGATCAAGGTCATGGGGCCGAAGATCGAGGAACTCGAAAAGATCGGTCTTCAGCTTGAGCATCATTTGAAGGATGTCCCCGGCACACGAAGCGTTTACGCCGAGAGGGTCACCACCGGGTATTTTCTCGACTTCAACATCAACCGCCAGGAGGCGGCTCGGTACGGACTGAGTATCGATGACGTTCAGGAGGTCATCCAGTCCGCCGTCGGCGGCATGAACCTGACCACCACGATCGAAGGCAGGGGGCGGTTTCCCGTCAACGTCCGTTACCCCCGGGAGATGCGAAACGACGTGGAGACCCTCAAGCGGGTCCTGGTGCCCGTCATGTCGCAATCGTCCCTGGGATCTTCTGCGCCGATGGGGGCTGTGAAGCCGATGATGCAGGTCCCGCTGGGACAGCTGGCCGATATCCGGGTCGTCAAAGGGCCTACAGCAATCAAGAGCGAAGCGGGCCTCCTGGTTTCGTATGTGTTCATCGACTTTTCTAATCGGGACGTGGGGGGCTATGTTGAGGAAGCCAAATTCAAGGTGGCCTCCCTGAAGATTCCCGAGGGGTATCGTCTGGAGTGGAGCGGCGAATATGAATATCTCATCACCACACACGAAAGACTGAAGATCGTCATCCCGCTGACGCTCCTCATCATCTTCGTCCTCATCTATTTCAATACAAAGTCGACAACCAAAACGCTGATCGTGCTCCTGGCCGTACCCTTTTCCCTCGTGGGGTCCTTCTGGTTCCTCTATCTGCTCAATTACAACATGAGCATCGCCGTCTGGGTAGGCATCATCGCCCTGGCCGGGCTCGATGCCGAGACGGGGGTGATCATGCTCCTTTACCTGGAGCTGGCATATGAGCAGTGGAAAAAAGAAGGGCGACTGCGCAGCCTGGCAGACCTTGAAGACAGCATCATGCACGGCGCCGTGAAAAGGATACGGCCCAAGATAATGACGGTGAGCGTCATCCTGGCGGGACTCATCCCAATCATGTTCAGCAACGGGACGGGGGCCGACATCATGAAGCGCATCGCCGCGCCCATGATCGGCGGTGTCGTCACCTCCACGATCCTCGAGCTCATCATATACCCCGCAATCTACATGATCTGGCGTGGTCGGGAATTTCGCGACAAATGAAGGTTTCCTTGACAAAGAGTGGGGGGATACGGGAATATTAAAAACAGGTGCGGCCCGGCAGACCAGCCAGCTTGACTATGAAGGAGGGAGCCTTATGATCAAGGAATTCAAGGAATTCGCCATGCGCGGCAACGTCGTGGACATGGCCGTGGGTATCATCATCGGCGCGTCCTTCGGTACCATCGTCAAATCACTGGTTGACGATGTCCTCATGCCTGTCATCGGACTTCTGATGGGCAACGTCGATTTCGCCAATTTCTTCCTCGTGCTCAAGGCCGGAAAGATCCCGGGGCCTTATGCGACGCTGGCGGAGGCCAAGGCGGCCACGGCGGTGACCATGAATTACGGCCTGTTCATCAACTCGATCATGACCTTCCTCATCGTGGCCTTTGCCGTATTCCTGCTCATCAAGCAGATCAACTCCATGAAAAAAGAAGTACCGGCTGCACCGACAACGAAGGAGTGCCCCTTCTGCCTGTCGGCGGTTCCCCTGAAGGCCATCCGCTGCCCCCATTGTACATCGGAGCTCAAGGCCTGAGAAAATCTTAAACGCTGGAGTGCTGAAATGAAGAAGGGCGCCGGTTTCCGGCGCCCTTCTTTTCGTGGCGGAAGGGGATGGGACCTCTGGGGGGGGCCGTCTGACTTCAGGCTAGCGGCGGCCGGACGAAGGGATCGGATCGACGACAACCTTGCGGCGAACCCAGCCTAGAAAATGCTCGACAGGCCATGTGACGATCGAGATGACTGAGAGAACCAGTCGCTCGGCCAGGGTGTATCGCGGATAGACGGTCTGCATGTCTTGCTCCTCTCTCAGAGAACCCGTTGACCGGTTGACTGCAAGTTCGTTGCCACGGGCGGGGTGCGCTTGCGAATGAGCCCTCTAAAGTTTCATCGGCATCTTGCCGAAATACCCTGAGCCAGAAGAGCGAGCTTAACGTATTACATTGAAAAGACGGCCTATTTTAATTGCAGGCGTCGTCGCCCATCCTGGTAGGAATTCTGCATATTTTTGACATGTCCTCGGCGAAGGCCTTTGCCCGCGCCATACATAAACCGGAGAACGTGACTCATGCGCGTCCTGATTGTAGAAGATGATTTCATCGGAAGCCGCCTGATGAAGAAGTTTCTCGAAGCGGATTGTTTCTGCCACCTGGCCTTTGACGGCAGGGAGGCCATCGAGGCCTTCGAAGCGGCCCTGAAGGAAGAAAAGCCTTACGATCTGCTGTTTCTCGATATCATGATGCCCGAGGTGAACGGCATCGACGTGCTCAAGACCGTACGGAGGATGGAGGCAGAGCGGGGGATCGGCCCCGACAAGGGCGTCAAGGTGATCATGACTACGGCCATGAACGATGCCGACGTGATCATGGAATCCTTCAATGCCCGATGCGACGGCTACATCGTCAAGCCGGTCCGGAGGGAAAAACTCTTCGAAGAGATCGAAAACCTGGGATTCATCACCAAGGGCGGCTAGTCGCAAGACCGGCATCGCGGGGCTGTCCGTTTATTTCACGATCCTCTCCCTGCCTAATATTCCATGACCATACCGGGGGCCGCATCACGGCCCCCGGTGTTGTATCCGCATCCGTTTTCTCTTCTTTACCTTATGAGAAGATTGTCGGGCCGTGATCCTGGAATATTGGCAGGTTGGAATGGTGATAAAAAAATGCTAGATTGATAGAGAAGAAACTGCACAGCAACGGAGGCACGGCATGAGGATCGGAATTATCGGAATCGGCGGCGTAGGAGGATACTACGGCGGCAAGCTGGCCCTGAAGTATGCAGGCACCGGCCGGCACGAAGTCATATTTTATGCCCGGGGCGAGCACCTTGCGGCAATCCGGAAGGACGGACTCAAGCTTGTAACGGTTGACGGGGAATACACCGTCAGGCCGACAGTGGCCACGGACAAGCCCGCTGAAATGGGTTCGCTGGACCTGGCCCTGTTCTGCACGAAGAGCTACGGGCTCGAGGATGCCGCCCGGGCAATCGCCAGGAATCTCCGCGAGGACTCCGTGGTGCTGCCGCTCTTGAACGGCGTGGACATCTCGGAGAGGCTCCGGGCGGTCTTTCCCAAGGGGATCGTCCTGTACGGCGGCGTCTTTATCAGCTCCGCCATCCAGGGCCCCGGCGTGGTCAAGCAGGCGGGCGGAACCGGTCAGCTGTTTTTCGGTCCCGAGCGCCAGGCCGACGTGGAGAAATTCCGCCCCGTCGAAGCCCTGCTGCAGGGGGCCGGCATCAAGGCGGAGCTGTCAGCCAACGCGCTGCTTCCCCTCTGGACGAAATACATCTTTATCGGCCCCATGGCAGGAGTCACTTCGATCACCGGAAAGCCCTTCGGTGAGGTGCTCGGAAACGCCGGCGACCGCGCGATGGTCGAGGGGATGATGAGGGAGGTAGAGGCTGTTGCGCGCCGGAGGGGCGTGAACTTCCCTCCGGACATCGTGCAGGCATCCCTCGGCAAGGCCGCCGCATTTGCCCCGACGACGAAGACCTCCATGCAGCTGGACTACGAGAGGGGAAACAGGACGGAACTCGACATCTTTATCGCCTACATGGTGAAGGCGGGGAAAGATCTGGGCATCCCGGTGCCCCTGCACGAGAAGGCGTATGAAGAACTGAAGAAAAGAGGTTAGGCCGGGCCGGACACAACCGACCAGTCGTGGATGGCAAGATCGATCAGGACGGGTCCGCCTGCGGGGGACCCGTCTTTTTTCCGCGGTGTCACTCGCCGGTGCGACGGGTAGGGGATTTCATCCCAGGTGCCGTGAGCGATGACCGTATTTGCCGCCTTCGCCCATCCCCCCATGACCCCGGCCGTGTAGTTGTGCTGGCTCAGGAGCCCCGAGACGGGATCGAAGAGGAATTCCTGCACAGCAGCACAAAGGCAAGCCCCGAGGCCGAAACGGTCGCCCGGACCGATCGGGCCGCACGCCAGAATGCTTCGCCTCCATAGGCAGCCAATGCTTTCTGCAATGTCACAGGCGGTGAGATCATCTTGCGTTTGCCGGTTAAAATGTCCGCTTCTGCAGCCTGTGGCCCGTTGCCTGTCGCCTCGAGAAGGAGACGTGATCAGACAGGTTCGGGTTACTCCATCAGAGGCTCGATGAGGTGAGCCACCTGCTTCGCGATGGCAAGGCAGGCCGTGAGTCCCGGCGACTCGATTCCGATGAGATTGACCCAGCCGGGAAGTCCCAGGCGGCTCTCCTCCCGGATAACGAAATCCCGAATGTCCTCGCCCGGGCCCTGGAGTTTGGGACGGATGCCGGACATGTCGGGGTTGAGCGACTCCTTCACGAGGAGGGGCAGGTAGGTCAGGATCGATGCGTGGAAAGCATCGCGCTTGCCCTCGTCGACACGGTAGTCGATGGCATCCACATATTCCACGTCAGGGCCGAAACGGACGCGACCGGCCAGGTCGAGCGTGGCGTGCACGCCCAGGCCCTCGTGCTTCGGTGTCGGGACGGGGTAGACGAGGTGCCGGAGCCGGGGCTGGGGTGTGGCCGAAAAGTAACTTCCCTTGCAGAGCTTCAATCGATATCCCTCACGGTCGATATCGATGCCGGGCAGGGCCGCCAGGCGGTCCGACTGGAGCCCCGCGCTGTTGACGACAACGCGGGACGAAACGAGATATTCCCCGTTGTTGACCTCCAGATCGTATCGGCTGCCGTCGAAGCGTGCCCCCGTGACGGCGGAACGGAAGACGGCGGTGACACCGTTTCCCGTTGAGCCGGCGAGCAGGGCACGCATGAGGCTGTGAGAGTCGATGATGCCTGTAGAGGGCGATAGCAGACCTGCCGAGGCAATGACATCGGGCTCCAGCGAATGGACGACCCTGCCGCTCAGAAACAGCATGTCGTCGACGCCATTGTTCTGTGCCTTTGCCTGCAGCCCCAGAAGTGCCTCCTCCTCGTCGGGACCGGTGGCGACGATCAACTTTCCGATCCGCTTGTGGGGAATGCCCCGCTTTTCGCAGGCCTCATACAGGAGCTTTCTGCCTTCGACGCACAGCGAGGCCTTCAGGGATCCTTCGGGATAATAGATACCCGCATGGATGACTTCGCTGTTTCGGCTGCTGGTCTCCTGCCCCTGGCTTTCATTCTTCTCAAGCAGCAGGATTGAGTCGAAATGCCTCGACAACTCCTCGGCAATGGCCAGTCCAACAACGCCTGCACCGATGATGGTGATATTGAATGGATGTCTTTCCATGTGCGCCATTTAAAAACAAAAGGAAAAAAGGTTCAAGGCAAAAGGCAGGGGGGGCCGCTTTGCGGCAGTGACCGGTGGAAGAGAAAAAAGGGACGAGGGACCAGGGTGTAGGGACGAAAAAAGTGTCTGAGTGTTTGAGTGTCTATGTGTCTGAGTGAAGAGAAGAAGGATAGACAGAGGGATCGGGGGCGGGAAAAGAGGGGTTGCCGAAACGCAAAGGCATGATTAAAATAAGTAGATGAATTTGACGAGTATCCGGATCTTCGGGGTCCGGCAGCATAACCTCAAAGGCTTTAATCTAGACATTCCCCTCGGCAGCCTCACCGTGATCACCGGTGTGAGCGGCGCCGGGAAGTCCTCCCTTGCTTTCGACACGCTCTATGCCGAGGGCCAGCGGCGCTACGTCGAGACCTTCTCCCCCTATGCCCGCCAGTTCCTCGACCGCATGAACCGTCCCCTTGTCGAGCGCATCGAGGGAATCCCGCCGGCCCTGGCCATCGAGCAGGGCGACCCTGTCAGGACCTCGCGCTCCACCGTGGGGACCATGACGGAGATCACCGACTATGCAAAGCTTCTTTTCGCACGGATGGCCACCCTCACCTGCCGGGGATGCGGAAAGCCCGTACGAAAAGACACTGCCCAGTCGATCTTCGGCGAGCTCAAGGAACTCCCTGAAAACACCCCCGTCGTCCTGACCTTCCCCGTGGCCGTCAACGGCGAAGCCGCCGAACAGCAGAAGGCGCTGCGGCGCTCCGGTTACGACCGGATATGGAAAGGGGGCGAAATCCTGACCCTGGACGAGGCTCGCGGCGATGCCCCCCGGGATATCGTGGCCGATCGCCTGATCTTCCGGAAAGAAGATCGAAAGCGGATCGTCGACTCCCTGGAGATGGCCCTCAGAGCCGGACAGGGAAAGGTGGATCTGCACGCAGCAGGACGGACGCAGCGTTTCAGTTCGGCCCTCCAGTGCCCGGCCTGCGATATCTCCTACCGGCAGCCGACGGCGAACACCTTCTCCTTCAATTCGCCTGCAGGCGCCTGCCCGACCTGCCGCGGCTTCGGTCGCATCATAGACGTGGACATGGATCTCGTTGTCCCCGACCCGGGCAAATCGATTCGCGACGGCGCCGTCAAGCCCTGGGCGGGCATCGCACGGGCGGAGTTCAAAGACCTTCTCGATTTCTGCAGGCGGCAACGCATCCCCGTCGCGATCCCCTGGCGGGAATTGTCTGATGAACAACAGCGGCTCATTGCCGAGGGGGACGACAGCTTCTACGGCGTGCGGGGCTTCTTCCAGTGGCTTGAGACGAAACGCTACAAGCTGCACGTCCGGGTTTTTCTGGCTCGTTACCGGGGCTACCACAGTTGCCCGGCTTGTCATGGAACCCGCTTCCAGGACGAGGTGCTCCTCTGGAAGATCGGCGGGAAGAACATCGCCGAGCTCTACTCCTCGACCGTCGAGGGCGCCTCGCGATTCGTCGACGGACTGGCAGCGGGCGCGCTGGACGAGGCCTCGGCGCTTCTCGTGGCGGAGGTCGGCAAACGCCTGCACTACCTGATCGACGTGGGCCTGGGGTATCTGACCCTTGAGCGGCAGTCAAGAACCCTTTCGGGCGGAGAGGTGGAACGGGTGAGCCTTACGAAGGCCCTGGGCTCTTCACTGGTCAACACCCTCTTTGTGCTCGACGAGCCCACCGTGGGCCTTCACCCCCGCGACAGCGGAAGGCTCCTTAAAATCTTGAAATCCCTGCGGGATCAGGGCAACACGGTTGTCGTCGTCGAGCACGACCCCGAGATCATGGCCGGGGCCGATCACATTGTCGACCTGGGGCCCGGGGCGGGCGAACGGGGAGGCGAGCTTCTCTACAGCGGGACTCTGAAGGGCCTGCTGGAATCACCGGATTCCCCGACGGGGAGTTACCTCAAGGGCACGTTCCGGATCCCTGTGCCCGCGCGGAGGCGGCCGTCCCGGGAGTCCCTGATCGTACGCGGGGCAGCCGAGAACAACCTGAAGGCAATCGACGTGACCATCCCTCTCGGAGTATTCACGGCCATCACCGGTGTCTCCGGGTCAGGCAAGAGCACCCTCGGTGTGGACATCCTCTATCGGGCCCTGAAACGACAACTCGGCGGTGTCGAGGAACGTCCGGGCCGGCACGAATCGATCGAGGGGGCCGGCCAGGTGAAGGACGTCATCCTCGTGGACCAGCGCCCTATCGGGAAAACACCGCGGGCAACCCCGCTTACATACCTCAAGGCCTTTGACCCCATCCGGGCGCTCTTTGCATCCGAGTCGGATGCAAAGGAAAAGGGATTCACGGCGTCGACCTTCTCCTTCAACACGGCAGGGGGCCGCTGCGAGACCTGTCAGGGTGAGGGGTTCGAGAAGGTGGAGATGCAGTTTCTCTCGGACGTCTACCTGCCCTGCCCGCAGTGCGATGGAAGGCGCTTCAAGGAGGAAGTTCTCGATGTCAGGCACCGCGGGAAAAGCATTCACGACATCCTCGGGATGACGGCGGGTGAGGCGATGGCTTTCTTCGACGGGCAGAAGAAAGTGAAAAAAGCCCTTCAGCCGCTCATCGACGTGGGGCTCGGCTACCTGCGGCTGGGCCAGCCCGTCAACACGCTTTCCGGCGGCGAGGCCCAGCGGATCAAGCTCGCCCGCCACCTCGGGCTGGAAAAAGTACGCGATTCGCTGTTTATCTTCGACGAGCCCACCGTGGGACTCCACCCCCGCGACGTCTCGGTACTGCTTGCGGCCTTCGAGAACCTGATCGGCTCCGGGAACAGCGTCGTCGTCATCGAGCACAACCCCGAGGTGATCAAGTGCGCCGACCACGTCATCGACCTCGGGCCGGAAGGCGGCGAGGCCGGAGGGCACCTCGTGGCTGCAGGAACCCCGGAAGAGATCGCAAATCACCCATCGTCGCAGACCGGGATCCACCTGAGGCCCTACCTCGCAGAGGCCCGCAGGGTTGTCTCTCCTGTAAAGACACGCCGAGGGCAGGGCGGCGATGCGGACGGGCACGACATCGAGATCAGGGGCGCCCGCGAGCACAACCTGCAGGATCTCTCGATCACCATCCCCAGGGACAAACTCGTCGTCGTCACGGGCGTGAGCGGATCCGGGAAATCGACGCTCGCCTTCGACATCCTCTTTGCAGAGGGGCAGCGCCGCTACCTCGAGTGCCTTCCAAACTACATCCGTCAGTACCTGAAGATCATGGACCGTCCCGAGGTGGACGACGTGTCGGGTATCCCGCCCACGGTGGCCATCGAGCAGCGCATGAGCCAGGGAGGGCGCCGGTCCACCGTGGCCACCCTCACGGAGATCTACCACTATCTGCGGCTTCTTTACAGCAAGCTGGGTGTCCAGCACTGCCCCGGCTGCGGTGAGCCCATCGTGTCGCAGAACCCCGAGGCGATGCTCGAGGAGATCGCGCGCCGCTTCGGCGGCCGCAGCGTGACCGTTGCTGCGCCGGTGGTATTGGGGCGGAAGGGCTTCCATCGCGAAGTGCTGACAAAGCTCAAGAAACAGGGCGTCCGGCAGGTCCGCGTCGACGGCCGCACGTTGTCTCTCGATCCCGTGCCGTCGCTGGACCGCTTCCGGGAGCACGACATCGACGCCGTCATCGGGAAGCTGAAGGCGGGTGCCGCTGCGAGCGGCGAGCTGCAGGCGATTGTCGGCAGGGCACTGGACCTGGGGAAAGGAAGCCTTCGGGTCATTGACGACCGGGCCGAGTCGTGGATCCTCAGCGAGAAGCTGACCTGCCGTCGCTGTTCGAGGGGGTTTGAGCCGCTCGACCCGAGACTCTTCTCCTTCAACAGCCGCTACGGGGCCTGCACGCGGTGCGAGGGGCTTGGGGTGGTCGACGAGGCCGTCTGTCCGGTGTGCAACGGCAAGAGGCTTCGGGAAGAGGCCCTTGCCGTCCGTGTCAAGGGAAAGGGGATCGCGGAACTCACAGAACTTTCGGTGAGCCAGGCCGAGGAAACCATCAAATCATTTGCATTCGAGCGCAACGAAGCGCCCGTGGCCGAGGGGATCGTGGCGGAGCTCATGCCCCGGTTCCGGTTCCTCAGGCAGGTGGGGCTCGATTACCTGACGCTCGATCGCAGCGGGGAAACCCTCTCCGGCGGAGAGGCCCAGCGCATCCGGTTGGCCGCCCAGCTTGGCTCGAATCTAACGGGGATCTGCTATATCCTCGACGAGCCCACGATCGGCCTTCACCCGAGGGACAACGCCATGCTGATATCGACGCTTCGGGACCTGCGACGGAGGGGCAATTCGGTGATCGTCGTCGAACACGACGAGGAGACGATCCGCGAGAGCGACTGGATCGTCGACCTCGGACCCGGCGCAGGGCCTTTGGGTGGCCGTGTTGTCGCCCAGGGAACGCTCAGCGATCTCAAGAAGAATCCCGACTCGGTGACGGGCGTCTGGGTGAACGGTCACCGGAGGGAGATCACCTCCCGGCTGCGACCTGTTACCGATCGGTCCTGGCTTACGATCACGGGGGCAAGGAAAAACAATCTAAAGCATATCGATGCCGGCTTTCCCCTGGAGACACTCACCTGTGTCACGGGCGTGAGCGGCTCCGGAAAGTCAACCCTGGTGAAGGAGGTCCTCTACGAGGCACTCAAGGCGAAGCTCTCGAAGAATGGGCTGCGGCCCGTCGGTTATGGCCAACTTGCCGGCTGGGAGAAGCTCTCACGGGTCATCGAGATCGATCACACGCCCATCGGCCGCACGCCCCGGTCGACGCCGGCCACCTACGTGGGGTTTTTCGACGAGATCCGGAAACTTTTTTCACAGCTCCCCGATTCGCGCACCAGGGGTTACGGCCCGGGACGCTTCTCCTTCAACGTGGCAGGCGGGCGCTGCGAGGCCTGCGCGGGGCAGGGGGAGATCAAGGTGGAGATGTCCTTCCTGCCTGACGTCTACATCCATTGCGAGACCTGTGGCGGCAGGCGCTTCAACGAGGAGACACTCGCCGTACGGTATCGCGGAAAGAATATCCACGATGTCCTCAACATGACCTTCGGCGAGGGGCTGGAATTCTTTGCCGCCATACCCGCAATACGGCGGGAACTCGAACTTCTCGTCGCCATCGGCCTCGATTATATGACCTTCGGGCAGCCGAGCCCGACACTCTCCGGCGGCGAGGCACAGCGGATCAAGCTCGCCCGCGAGCTTTCCCTTTCGACGGAGGGGCCGGGCAGGACACTCTACGTCCTGGACGAGCCGACGACGGGGCTGCATCTGGCCGATATCGAAAAACTGCTTCAGGTGTTGCAGAAACTCGTCGATCGCGGAAACACGGTGCTTGTCATCGAGCACAACCTCGAGGTCATCCGCGAGGCCGACTGGGTGATCGATCTCGGCCCCGAAGGCGGAGAGGGCGGTGGACGGCTCGTGGCCGAGGGTACGCCGGTCGACCTGCTGAAACGAAAAAAAGTCTCCCATACAGCCCGATGGCTGGCGCGGTATCTGGAGGACCGGGGGCGCGTCCCGCAGGCCCCGCCCTACAGGCGGGGTTAGGGCGCGCAATCATGTATGATTCTTTCCTTGCCGGGAAGCCCCGCCCCGTGGGCGGGGAGCTTCAATCGTTAACGAAAGACCGTTCTGCGCGTTAATCAGAGGCAAGAGGGAAGAAATATGTCAAGACGCCTCCTGTGGATGATGATCTTTTTGTGCGGCCTGCTCGTGCTCGCGGGCTACCTGGACTGCAGTGCCGCGACGGAGGCCCTGCCGTTCCGGCAAGGCGAGAAAATGGTCTACCGGGCGATGTGGGGGGCCATCCCCGCCGGCGAGGCCGTGATCGAGGTCCTGCCATCCGTCGCCGTCGACGGCGCCAGGACCCACCACTTTGCCATGACGACGACCACAAATTCCCAGGTCGACGTGTTCTACAAGGTCCGCGAGCGGCAGGATTCCTACACGGATATCTCTCTGACCCGGACCCTCCAGTACCGGAAAAAGAGCACCGGGAATCACCCCAGGGATGTTGTCGTCACCTACGACTGGAAGAACCGGACAGCCACCTATGCAAGTTTCGGCAATGCCGAAAAGCCCGTGGAGCTCCTGCCGGGGAGCTTTGACCCGCTGGCGCTTTTTTTCGTGATCCGGACACACAGGTTGAGAGCGGGGGACGTGATCGAGATCCCCATCACCGATGGCAAGAAATGCATCGCCGTCAAGGCAGCCGTCGCGGGTCGGGAGACACTCACGATCGACGGGAAAGATTATGATACCTTCCTTGTGATTCCCGACATGGATCGGCTGCTGGGGGTTGTCGGGCAGAAAGGGGAACCGTCGATGAAGATCTGGTTCTCCGCCGACGAGGAGCAGGTCCCCGTCAGGATCCAGAGCAAGGTGGCGGTGGGGAGTTTTGTGTTTGAGCTGGTCTCGGCCAGCTTCTGAGGAGTGGGCTGTTGAAAAACGCCCATCTGCTGCGTTGCCCTCGTCCCTCGTCGCTCAACGTACCCAAAGTACGCCTCGCTCCTCGGGATGTCGGGCGCCTTGCATCTGGACCTTTTTGAACAGCCCAGAAGAACTAACAGAATGCAAGAGATCCTGCCACACAGGGATTATGGTTAATGGCTACGACATCCTTTAAAGTTACATCCTGATCGCGGACCTGATTTAGGACGGGCACAGCCAAAATACAATTCACCTGTTTTACTTGACTTTCTAGCAACCACCTCGTGATAGCCACAAATGGGACAAGGACCAGTTTTCTCACGCCAGAAATCCGGACGATCCATTGGGTTCTTATT
>DCVI01000176.1 GCA_002327315.1 Syntrophaceae bacterium UBA2192
CCTATTGCGACACAGTCTCTCAAGGAAGAGGGAACCTATAAGGTCTGTCTCCTAATAGGGAGAGGGAGTTGAATCTGAAGTTCGGGACACATTCGAGAATCTTCATGGCATGACGATACCTGATATTTCTGTTTATGACCGGTCAAAAAGGTCCAGATGCCAAGCGCCCGGCATCCCGGGGAGCTAGGTGTACATAGTATTTGCATTGGGTGATGCTCGAAGGAAATCATCTCCATTCCCGTATCGAGTATGTGTAAATGAGTTTAGGGATTCCGAAATCGGCGGTCAAGGGAAAAGGAGGAATGGATTGGCACCGGCCTGCCGTCCGGGACATCCCGGAAACCGGATCGGGAAATTACGCGAATACAAGCAAAAAGGATTTGATTTCGGAGCTTTTTTTTGTTATCACCTCAGGTAATCGGAGATAGTCTCGCAACCCGAATCCCGCGGGTAAGATATGCGGCAGTTCACGGCAAGCGCGGATTTTATTAGGTTTTCGACCTCCCTGACACCGGATGGACGGGAGAAGACTGGTGCGAGAAACCGGATCATTCCGGGACGCCTGCCGATTCTTATCCTTCATGCCGCAGCCCGCTGAATCGGGACTTTCCCGAGGTTCCGAAAGCGCCAGTCCTCAAACCGTACCGCCCTGGAGACAGGGGGCCTGGGGGAGGGCCTCCACTCATTCTCATCTCATGACAAACGTCATGCCCGGGCTTTTCCCGGACACAGAAGCATAGTCGCAACCCTGCATACTCGCATTCATTCGCCGCGTCCGTCTCTTTCGCCGAAACGTCAGGGGTTTCAGCGCCGGGGATGGCAGGCACAGCAATATGATTGCGTTGGACGCAATTTGAACAAAAAATCCATTCACGAAAGGGGGGGTCCTGCCGGCAGCTTTTCTTTTTTTAGCCTATCATTGTTTTCCATAACAGGGTCTGTATCGATCAGGGGTCTGTATCGATGACAGAGAGAATGAACGGCTTCATGACATCACTATTTTAAAAGGAGGAACATCGGAATATGCCTCAGCAGAAAATCGCAAACAAAGACAAAGTATGGATTCCTACCCCGGTACAGCAGAAGCTCCGGAACAAGATGATCACCGCCAAGAAATGGGCGGAGATGGTCAAGCCGGGCGACTGGATCAACCGAGGCGGCCCCGGGTCGGACACCTTGCCCTGCATAGAGGCCCTGGCGGCTCGGCTCGGCGGCGGCCCCGGCGACCTGAACAACATCGAAATCTGGAACCAGGCGATCATGCTTGGCCACAACTTCCTGGCCGCAGCCGACCAGGAGGCCAAGTACCACGTCTCCCACGAATCCTTCCTGCTGCCCACCCTGCGCGGCCTCGTCGGAAAGGGCTACAAGGGCCTTGACTGGAAGCACTGGGGATGGGCGCTGGGCATGGATGCCGAATACGCCCGCAACTACCGGAAGGAAAAGGGCAAACGCTCCATGGACTGGGGCATCCAGGCCTGCGCGGTCCCCGAGGCGGGCTGGGTGAACGCCAGCTACGGCGTGAACAACTTCATGATCACCGCGAAATCCTGCAAGAAGTTCGTCTGCGAAATTCGCTCGGATTACGCCTGGTGTGAGGGAGGGAGGGGCATGTTCCTTCCCATCGACGATGTCGATTACTTCGTCGAGGTGGACGTGGACGACCCGAAGTACCAGTGGATGTACATCGCCGAGAAGGACATCAAACCGAACGCCGAACAGGCGGCCATCGCGAAAAATTGCGTCTCGATCATGCGGGACGGCGATTGCATCCAGGTCGGCATCGGCGCCCTCCCGACGGCCGTCGTCATCGGCATGCGGGATCACGGCATGAAGCACCTCGGCGTGCACAGCGAGATGATCGGCGAGTACGCCTTCACGCTCGCCGAGGCGGGTGCCGTTGACAATACCCGCAAGAGCATCGACACGGGGAGATGCGGCTGGGCCTACATCATGCCCGTCGACACGCCCCGCTACTACGAGTGGATGCACCGCAACCCCTTCTTCTGCGGATGCGACATCGGATACACGAACAATATCGTGACGCTCGCCCAGATCGACAACTTCGTGACCGTCAACAACTTCGCCCAGATGGACCTTCGCGGCCAGGATGCGGCGGGCAACGTCGGCGGCCGTCCCATCTCCTCGACGGGCGGGCAGTACTCGTTCACCCTCGGCGCCTCCATGGCCAAGGGTGGCCGGGCCATCCTCGCGGCGACGGCGCGTGACGCCAAGGGCAAGTCCCGCTTCGTCCCCATGCTGGATCCGGGCAGCGTCGTGGCCGTTCCCGACTGGCTCGTGACCTACGTCTGCACGGAGTACGGCATCGTCAACATCCAGGGCTGCACGGACGCCGAGAAGGCGACGAAGCTCATCTCCATCGCCCATCCGGATGACCGCGAGATGCTGGCGAAGGCGGCTGTCGAAAAGCTGAACATCAAGGTAAACCACTGGATGTTCAAGAGCGCCCCGGACCGCCGCTTCCCGACGCCGGCGGAGATGAAGGATCACAAGTACGGGTACGCGGATATCGCGTTTGCGCCGAAGGAGATCGCCAAGTTCAGCGACTGATCTCACGGCGAAGGATCATAACGAAAAAGGCAAGGTGCCTGGCACCTTGCCTTTTTTTTGCTCAAGCCCGCTTTTGAGACCGCGTCTCACTCCGAATGGCGGAAACTGAAGGGGAAATCGTATCGCAAGCCCAGCCGGACAAAGATGTCCAGCGACCCGAAGGCACGCAGGATGTTTCCGCACTTTTCCGGATTGAGTCTTGTGAATTCCAGGTAATCCCGGTCGAGATACCCCAGCATCTGCTCGACGATCGGAACCTCGCCGACGTACGGTTTATTGAAAAAGCTCATCAATCGAGACGGCCCTTCCGCATTGTTGCCCCATAGCGCGTTCGCCAACGAAGGGTTGTCGACCTTCATCAAAACAGTGGCGGCGGATACGATTGAACGGTTGCTGTAGCCCAGCACGAGATCATTTTCAGACATGGCATTCCAGGTTGAACGGTTGTCGCCCCGATCCGGAACCCCCCAGACGTAACATTTTCCATCGGGGTAACAGCGCCTCAAGTTTTCAATCTGAGCCTCATCACGAACCCATGGCAGCAAGGTTTCCAGTTCAACCCCTGTTTCAACGGCGAAACTATAGTGCACCTTTGCCGTCTCATCCCCTATCGGATAGATAAATACATTTTCCATCACGTCCTGCCTGGATGCCTTAATACGGAACCCTCACCATTTCTCTGGCATTCTCCTCGCTGCCTGTCAAACATATTTTAGGACAATGTTCGGCCGAGACGACGCTCCGAAAGCACCTGAAAGCAATAGGGCAGGTGCAGTAGCTTTTGGCAGGGGTCGACCCATACGCCGACCTCGTGTGATCCGTGCACGTTGCAAGAGGGCGGCCTTGTCGGCTAACCCCTTGCTTTTTCTGGTTCTGAAGCCCGCCGGAACCGCGTCTTCCCCCGGTGCCCAGATTAGTTTTGCATTCCGGGATGAAAAGTGGCAAAAGCATAAGAAAAACAGGTGGCTTGTGAAGCTCTCCGCCCACAGGGCGGGGCTTGCGGGACGCGCCCCCGGTCATCGAGGCAGAGCAGGCCCCGGCAGGGAAGAACGCCGGGCTGGACGGATCATCTGCCGGATCGAGAATGCGGGCGTCGCAATCCGCAAGAGGGTAGAAAGTTTGATGCGGAAGAGGGAAGACAAAACCGAGACCCGGCAGCAGCTCGTCGACGAGATCGCCCTGCTGCGCCGGAAAATCATGCGGCTGGAGCAGTCCGAACTGCAGCGCAGCAAGGCGGAGGAGGCGCTGCGGGAAAGCGAGGAGAAATACCGGAATCTTGTCGAGTCCACCCTGGATCTCATCTTTGTCGTCAACGAGGAGGGGACCTACACATACATCAATCCGAGGTTCGAAAACGTCACAGGGTACTCCGCCTGCGAACTGGCCGGTCAGCCGTTCACCCATGTTGTCGCGCCGGAGTACATCGAGTCCACGATCGAACGGTTCAAGAAAGGGATCCGGGGTCAGGACACCCCGCCCTACGAAGCGGAGCTTCTGCACAAGAACGGCGAGAGGATCCCGGTGGAGTTCCTCGTGACGACCCAGTACGATGGCAAGGGTCGGGCAACGGGACGATTCGGTATCGGCCGCGACATCACGGAACGCAGAAAAGCGGACGATGCCCTGCGGCGGATTGCCGCTGCTCTGGCAAAGGCGCAGGAACTGGCCCATGTCGGCAGCTGGCGTTACAGCAGGGACAGGAAGCAGTCCCTGTGGTCCGAGGAAATGGTTCGAATCCTCGGACTGGACCCGCAGGGCGCAGGGTTTGACGGCGACCTCGAAACGTTCGTCCACCCCGATGATTGGCCGCAGTTCCATGCGTCCGTCCGGGCGGCGCTCGACGGGGCGCCCTATGGGCTGGAGATACGTATCCTGCGCCCCGACGGATCGACGCGCCACGTCTTTGCGATGGGAGAGGCGGAACTCGGGCCGGACGGGAAGGTCATGGGGCTTTTCGGCACCATGCAGGACATCACCGAGCGCAAGCAGGTGGAAAGAACCCTCAGGGAGCAGCAAGAGCAGCTGCGGACGCTCTCGGCAAAACTCTCGGAAGCCGAGGAGGTTGAGAGAAGGAGGATCGCCCGGGAACTGCATGACCAGGTGGGACAGAACCTGACGGTCGTCGGGATCAACCTCAACGTCCTGAGGTCCCTGCTGCCCGCGGAAAGCATGAACCCGGTCCCGTCGCGCCTGCTGGAGGATTCTGCGACGCTGGTGGAACAGACCACGGAGTACACCCGCAGCCTGATGTCAGACTTGAGGCCGCCGGACATGGACGACTATGGTCTCGTCGCTTCCATCCGCTGGTACGGTAAACGGTTCTCCATGAGGACCGGTGTCGAGGTCGTCATGGAAGGAAAGGAGATCCATCCCCGGCCCGCGGCCGCCATTGAAAACAACCTGTTCCGCATCGTCCAGGAAGTGCTGACCAACATCAGCAAGCATGCGCGGGCCGGGACGGTGAGGATCGACATCGACTCGACGGAAGGCAAGCTGAGGCTGCGCATCATGGACGACGGCGTCGGCTTCGACCCGTCCCGGCTGAAGGAAGCGGGTGAACATCACGGCTGGGGGCTCATGACCATGGCGGAACGGGCCGAGATGATCGGCGGCCGTTTTTCCCTCGAATCCCGAACCGGCAGGGGGACCATCGTGTCGGTGGAGGTTCCCCTGTGAGCATCACGGTATTTCTGGCCGACGACCATACGATCGTCCGCGACGGCCTCCGCTACCTGCTCGAAGCGCAGAAGAACATCCGTGTCGTCGGCGAGGCGTCCGACGGCCGCGACGCGGTCCGGAAAGTAAAGATGCTTCAACCCGATATTGTCATCATGGACATTTTCATGGCGGAATTGAACGGCATCGAGGCGACGGGGCAGATCTGCGGGGAGTGTCCCTCCACGCGGGTCATCATGCTCTCCATGCAGTCCTCATCGGAGTCCATCCTGAGATCCTTGAAAGCCGGGGCGAGCGGCTATCTCCTTAAGGAGTCGGCGGGCCGCGAGCTGGTCAATGCCATTTACGATGTCCACGCGGGCCGGCGCTATCTGAGTCCCAAGGTTTCGGACCAGATGATCGGCGCGTACCTGAACCGGACGGAAGAAATCCGCGACCCCCTGGCCACTCTCAGCCGGAGGGAGCGGGAAGTCCTGCAGCTTGTCGTCGAGGGGAAGACCAGCGCTGAAATCGCCGACACCCTGTTTCTTTCCGTGAAGACGATCGAGACCTATCGGAGCCGCCTGATGCAGAAGCTGGGCATCAAGGACATCCCCGGCCTCATCAAATTCGCCATTCAGCACGGTCTGACCTCCCTGGAATAGGACGCCCCTCGAGACGGCAACATTCCCGCCTTCCCCTACACGGTATATCAAACATCCCCTACAGACAATGTGACTCTTTTCGGGTACGGATAATACGTTGAACCCGGCCGGCGACGGGTCAGAGACTCTGCATTCGTGCCCCGGCCTCACCGGGCGCCGGACGACGGCCCGATGGCCGGCGATCCGAAGGTTCGGGAGGTGAAGATGGCAAAGGAATATTTGTATCTCGACGACTATCAGGTCGGCGACAGGATGATTTCGCCCGCAAGGACCGTCACGGAGGTGGACATCGTGAATTTTGCGGCCCTCACCGGCGACTGGCATCCCCTTCACACGGATGCGGAATACGCGGCCGGGGGACCGTTCAAAGGCCGAATCGCCCACGGCATGCTCGTCCTGAGCATCGGACTGGCGCTGCCCTTCCGACTGGGCGCCTATTCGAGCTACCTGCCGAAGTCGTTTATCGCCTTTTACGGGATGGAGGGGGTCCGCTTCACGGCGCCGACGCGGATCGGGGATACCATCCACTGCGAGGTGGAGGTCATCGAGATCGCCGACAAGGGAAAGGACAAGGGGGTTCTGACCGTCCGCAATGAGATTAAGAACCAGAGGGGCGAAACGGCGGCGACCTTCGTTATGAAACTGTTCTGCGGAAAAAAGCCCGCCTGACGTTCGAGAGGAGATGAAAGGAGATCGAGGATGGCTGACACACACGAGAAGAGATCGAGCCGCCAGGAGAAAAAAGAACAGGAGCACCGGGAGAACCGGGAGCACTGGCTGGCCGAAGAGCAGAAGATTGCCGAGCTTTGGGAGAGGGCCTACAACCCTGGAGGCCGGGTCCAGAACGAAAGGCTGGCCAAGCAGGGCAAGAAACCGCCGCGTCAGCTCGTCCGGCAGCTGATCGACCCGGGCACGGAATTCTTCGAGCTGAGCCGCGGCGCCGGCTTCGGGATCGGCTACGAAGGCGTTAACGACGTCCCTTCCGCCGGGCTCGTGACGGGGATCGGCAAGATCCACGGCAACTGGGTCATGATCCTCGCCAACGACAGCCGCGTGAGCGCCGGGGCCTACTACCCCATCAGCTGCAAGAAGCACCTGCGGGCCCAGGAGATCGCCGAGCGGTGCGGCCTGAACTTCGTTTACATCGCCGATTCGGCGGGAGCCTATCTCCCCCTGCAGGACCGGATCTTCCCGGGACGGAACCAGTTCGGCCACTTTTTCTACAACATGTGCCGGATGTCGGCCAAGGGACTGAAGCAGTACACGCTCAGCACGGGGGGAAACACGGCCGGAGGGGCCTACATCGTCTACCTGGCCTGCGAGTCCATCATGATCGACGGGATGTCCTACTCCTTCCTGGGCGGGCCTCCCATGGTGAAATCCGCCATCGGGGAGACGGTGAGCATGGAGGACCTGGGTGGAGCGAGGGTCCACACCCACATCTCCGGCGGGGCCGATCACTTCGTGAAGTCCCAGGACGACGGGATCGAGAAGCTCCGGGAGCTTCTGGCATTCGACCCGAAGCAGACCCTGTGCTGCGAGCGCCGCAAGCCTGTCGATCCGAAAGTCCCGGCCGATCACCTGTACTCGGTTCTTCCGAAAGAGACCGCCCGCGGCATCAACGTCCGCGAGGTCATCGCCTGCATCGCCGACGACAGCTACTTCAGCGAGTACAAGCGCCAGTACAACATCGGGCGGGGCGACAATGTCGTCTGCGGAAAGATCCACCTCAAGGGGATCCCCGTCGGCGTCATCGCCAGCAACAACAACGGCGTCATCTTCGTGGACTCGGCCCGCAAAGCCATCGAATGGGTGATCCGCTGCTCCACGATGAAGATCCCCCTTCTGTACATCCAGAACTCCCCCGGCTACATGGTGGGAACGGCCGAGGAGTACGCCGGCATCGGCAAGTACGGCTCCGGCATGGTCAGGGCCGTCGCCTGCACGGAGGTCCCGAGGATCCAGTGGATCATCGGTCCGGACCATGGTGCCGCGAATTTCGGCATGAGCGGCAGGACTTTCGACCCGCTGTTCATCTTTGCCACGATGCGGGCGAAGACGTCGGTCATGTCCGGGGAGACGGCGGGCTTCATCCTCACGAGCCTCGAGCGCGTCAACCGCAAGAAGCGGGGCCAGGAGATGGACGAGGAGGCGGCACAAAAATTCCAGCAGGGGATGGTCGACAAGTACAACCGCGAGGCGCACCCCTTCTACATGGAGGCGCGGCTCTTCAACGACGGGACGCTCCCGCTCAAGGACTGCCGCAACGCCCTGGCCCTGGGTTTCGAGGTCGCGCTCCTGCAGCCGATCAGGGAGTCCAACTTCGGGAACTTCAAGTTCTGAGGGAAAAGAAAAAAGGGGACTATCCCCTTTTTCCGGCTTCGCCGACAAAAAACGGCATGGATCCAATGGATTCATGCCGTTTCGGTTTTTTCACCATGCCGAAGCCAGGCCGCATCAACGATTTTACGTCTCATGACCGCCGACCCTCTGCAGGTATCGGCAACCGCATCGATCCGGTCCTTTTTTCATGGAACGGAATCTGTCACCCTCACCCTTGCCCTCTCCCCTCA
>DCVI01000041.1 GCA_002327315.1 Syntrophaceae bacterium UBA2192
TGAGAAAATAGCTCATTTCAGGAATTATTGCAAGTCTTATTCTGCGTCGCCCCGTGCAAGCCCTTTACCTTGCTGTCAATAATAAATAGTATTACATAATTCACTTCATGCTACAGGCCATAGGCTTCAGGCTTCGGGCTTCGGTATTCAGGAAAAGAATATCCTCAAGCCGCAAGCCACCCTTCGACAGGCTCAGGATGGCAAAGGCGCAAGGCAGGGGGGGAAGTGAAGAAATATAGTGTGTCATGTGTTATGTAAGAAAACGGTCATCAGAAGACCTCACCTGCATACAGTGCCTTCACGAATTCGGCCACTGGCCAAACCTGGACCTCGCCAAAGCGATATGCCCGCGAGCCGCAGTAAACCCCAATCATGCGATCGACCTTGATGCCGGTTGAGGCGGCAAGCGCCTGCATTGGCTTTTCCCATGCCCGGTCCCAGCGTTCGGCCCGCTTGACCTCGATGGCGACGACCCGCGGATCACTGCCGGGGCGCCGTTTCGCCGTCTCTATGATGAAGTCGATTTCCACCCCGGCCGGTGTTCGATAATAGCTGATGAGGCGATGCTTCCGGCTCACTTCGTTGTAGACTCGAAGTTCATGATAAATGAGGGTCTCCAGCGCATATCCTTGCCACAAGCGGTCGGCAGGATCACGAAGTAACCCGGCAGCGGCTCGCGCCACGCCCGGATCAAACCAGTAGAATTTCGGTTGTGCCGCCTCCCTTACCTTGAGGCCAGGGCGCCAGGCGGGAAGTCGATGGCCGAGCAGGGTGTCCGTAAGGATGGCAAAGTAGGTGTCAACCGTGCTGCGGGCGACGGCTGCCTCCCGGGCTATGTTCTGGGCGTTGACAATTTGTCCGTTTATCTGGCCGGCAACGGCAAGGAAGCGAACGAAGGGTGGAACGTTGCGGATCAGCCCCTCCGCCTGCAGCTCTTCTTTCAGGTATGTGTTGACATAGGCTGCGAGGATGTCCGCTGCGGCATCGGGCTCGTTGTGGACGAAAGGCAGCAACCCCCAGTCCACTGCTCTATCGAGATCGAATGCCGCCCCCAGCTCGGCAGCAGAGAAGCTCTCCATGGACAACGTAAGGGCACGACCGGCGAGGAGATTCGCCCCTCCCCTTCGGAGCTTTCGGGCCGAGGACCCGCAGAGTGCGAAGCGCCATCGATACAATTCCATGAGACGATGAACCTCGTCCAGCAGGGCAGGCACTTTCTGAACCTCATCCAGCACAATCCAGGCGCCTGCCGGGCGACGGCCGATCAGGGCCTCAAGCCGATGGGGATCCCGGGAAAGCTCAAGAAAAAGAGAGGCATCCAGAAAATCGAGACGGAAGGTATCGGGCAGTACCTGCTGCAACCAAGTGCTTTTGCCCGTTCCTCGGGGGCCGAAAAGGAAGAAGGATCGTTCAGGCCGCTGAAGAAGGCGAGGGATGATGGCGCGGTCTTTCATGTGCATTATGCCTTAGATGATGTAATATTACAATGCAAATTTACATTATGCTGTACAGCAGAGTCAAGCTCTTTTTCATCGCCTGGCGCAGCCCGTTATTAAAATCCCTCGCACCAAGGTGCCAGGGATTTAGAAACTTAAGGAAATGGGTTAGTTGTTATTATGCTCGCTTATCCCGCAGCAAGCTGCGGGGACCGGGGGCGCATCCCGCCAGGGTGCGCAATCATGTCCGGTTCATTCCTTACCGGGAAGCCCCGCGAAGCGGCGTAAGGCTTCAATGCGCGTGCAATCGTTTTCAAGTATTCTTGAATAATAACGCACGGCGCCCCCGGCTGTTCCATTATTGTTGAATAGCCCTCATCTTAATGGCAGTGGGCAGGTGGGCCAAAGGCCGCAGGCTTCGGGCTTCGGGCGTCGGGCGTCGGGCGTCGCAGTCGGGGAAAGAGGTTCAAAGGTTCAGGGGTGCAAGGGGGCCGCGACGCAGCAGTGACCGGTGTAAGAAGATAGAGGGTCGCGGGGCGGGGGGACGAGGAAAAGAGCTATCGCCCCTTGGTGGAACGGAGCCATTGAAGCATCTGTTCCAGCAAGCGTTCAATTTCAGCCGTGTGATTCAGGCAGATATCCAGGAGCTCTTCCGGGGATATATCGTGATAGAAGTGCACCATCCGGTTTCGGTATCCCGCCATTTTCCTCAGCAGTTCCGCCTCGTCCTTCCCGAGAATAGCCTTCTCGAATAATCCCCGGGCAATCTCCTTGTACTCCGTTGCCGGATAGGCAAACCCTTTCGCCAGGATGTGGCGACCCACGTCGAAAAGAGCCTCAAGGGACCGACGGAGGTAGGACTCCGCAGCAGCGATGTTGTGTTTATTGCCGAAGAAGGCCTGCCGGTCGGCAAGAGGGAGCTCCCTCATGGCGGCGATGGTCTCGCGGATCCAGCGGGCACGCTGCGCGATTACCTTCTCGTCGATACTTCCTGGCGACATGTCATGCTCCGAGGATCAGGCGGGTCATCTCTTTTTCATAGGGCGCGAGGTCGGCTGCCATCCGCATGATGTAGAGCTGGTACTCCGCCTCGTATGTCGAGTCCTGCGCAAAGAGAAGCTCACCGGTTACGATCCGGAATGCCAGTGTTATGGGAGCCTCGGGAATAACGACGACATCCGCGCGGGGCACACCGAAGAGATCTTCGAAAAATACGGCGATCTCGACTTTCTCCTGCACGGTGAGCCGGCGAGCGGCTGTAACGCCGATATCGAGATCGGAAGACCCGGGGGACATGCGCCCGATCGTGCCGGCGACAAAATCCCGAGCTTCCGAGGCCCGGCTTCCAAAGGCATAAATGATCTGCAGATCATATGCCGAGGCCATACCTTTGATGGCATTCCCAATTTCATCTGCACTTTTCATGACTTGCACATTACCGCACATCAGCCGTGTTTTTCAAGGACTAATCGGGCAGACCGGGCTTCGGGATTCGGGATGAAGAACGATCCAGTCTTTTCCGTCTGCAGAAAAGAAAATCCCCCCTCAGTCAAGAGGGGGGATTTGATCTCAGGTGGTCGATCAGCTGCCGTTCATTCCGACACGGTCAACGTGGCTGTGCCCGATTTCTTGCTCAGGGTTGCGGTGATGGTGGCCTTGCCTTTCTTGACTCCCGTCGCAAGACCCCGGTCCGCCTTGGCATTGCTGACTTTTGCGACCTTGGTGCTCGACGATTTCCAGGTGGCCGCTTTCGTGATGTCCAGGGACATGCCGTTGGATTGAATTNNGAATTACCCCGCCTACAAGGCGGGGCATCTGGAAAGGCAATGAGGGGGATTGCATCCCCCTTGCCCCTGCTCCGCATTCATCCCCGTCCACAGGACGGGGTATTCTGCGGGATATTCATAAACGCGCTCGAAGGCATCCCGTATCTGGAGGCCTCGAGCTTCCTCGTCCATGAGTTCCTCAAAGTTGGCTATATGCATTGGCCCGGAATGCTCGACGGAGGCAAAGTGTCTGGCCATTTTTTCAAGACCTTCAAGGATCAGGCTCTGGGTGAGGTGCGGCTTGAATTCCTCTACCAGGGCATCGATTCCGCCGGGGTAGTGTCGAAGACAGTAATAGATGTCCCACGCGTCCTTTTCCTTCAACCTGTCATCGAGCGCCATGGCCTTCATGACGATGAAGGGCACGATCGATGCGACCCTTATGGTGACGGAATCCTTTCCTCCCCCGGGCAGTTCGCCGTCGAGAGTCACCTTGACGGGATTATCGAATGCGAGATCACACCCTCGCGTTTTCCGGGCGAAGATATCCTGTACCCGCTGATGTCTGCGGCTCTTTCCGGTTCCCCCGTACTGACCCGCGAGAAGGTCTACCTCTACCGTCACGGGAGTGCCCTTCAGGATGAAGTCCCTGAAAAATCGAAAGGGCTGGTCGCCCTGCCGGTAACCCCGCTCCAGCAAAAGCCGCTGTATCGTGCGATACCCTTCTTCCGGGATTTCGCGGTGATCCAGTGCGAGGTCGATATCCATACTGCCGACATGCGGCATAGGGGCGCCGGCGATGATCATTTCCGGGACCCATCCGCCAATCAATACGATGTGGTTCCTGTATTCTCCAAGCAGCCGAACGAGCTCGATGAGAACCGAACGGGCGGCTTCGACCTTTTCTGCCGTGTAGTCGCGCCTGTTTACCATGATGGCCGGAGAACCTCCTCGAAAATGGCATTGGCGGCTTCTTCACCCCGTCCCCTGAACCCCTTAAGGTCAAGATATACCTGAATCGGGGAAACGATACGGACGCCATCGATCAGCCTGGCGCCGTAGAATACGCCTTCGTCGAAAGGGACCATCAGCGTCACGTTCGATCCGCTTGTCACTTCTTTCAGACCCAGCCGTACGGCTACTTCCTCCAGGCCGGCGCCGATGTAGGCCATGACGCGCTGGTATCTCACCATGGGGGCAAGCCGGGCCGCTCCCGAAAAGCCGGTGAGAGCGTAATCAACGGCTCTCTGCCCGCACACCTCGGCCAGGTCCGCCTCGATGTCCGCGGGATTTTTCAAGGTGTAAAATTCGCGAATCTCGTTTTTGCGAAAAGTATAATGATCGGCCCATTCTTTCAGCAACTCCTCCGGCTTTACCAGGCGGACGCCATTCTCCTGCCTCTTGATCCATTCCCGGTCCTCCAGGAGTCTCTTGACATTCGATGCCTGCCCGAGACTCACGCCGGCCGTTTTGCTCAGCTCCTGGATTCTCCACGCCCTTTCGGGTTCAGAAAGAAGCACCCGCAAGACCCGGGCGGCTTTAGGGTAATACAGGGACCGGATGACTCTCTTTTCGGTGAACGGGTTGGGATTGCCCTCACGGCTGATGAAGACCCGGTCAAAGGAAAGGAAGCAATTGCCTGCAAAATCGACGTAGCCGATACCCTCTTTGCGGCATATCTCCGCGGATGCGGAAGAAATATAGGGCGCGATAAAGACGCCGTAAGATCCCGGGTATACATTCCGGTATCTCAGAAGCTGGCTGACCGCACCCCGGGCAAGTCTCGGCTGGCCGTTGTTTTTCACCTCGGCGATGAGGACCTTCTCCCCCTCGGACGTGGTCAGGCGAAACACCCTGTCTGGTCTGTTTTCCGCTTCACCCTTTTCGCTGCGAACTTCCGCAATCTTCATAAAGGGGATTTTCTCCAGGCAAGCCGACAGGGCTTTTTCCGCCATCACATCAATACTTTGCTCTTTTAATTTCATCATAATTTATACTTTCAGCATTTGCTGAAAGTGTTTATATAATGAAAAAAATGCGATGTCAATACTTTTTCATTTTATATGGTATTTTCAGCTAATGTTGAAAGTAACTTTTACAATGAAATTTATTTATTCTGGATGGTATCGTCAGAAGGCTAAGCTAAAAGACTGAGGGGAGAGTTGAGTAAAGTAGCGGCAGGAAAAGACGATCTTGAACAGCCGAGGATTCCTCGGTAGTTGACACCATTTTCAGTTCGCCCTGAGATTAATGTACACGACCTGGCGGGTTCCACGTCGGCGGCAGTTGTTGTCTATATTGCAACAACTCAAGCCCCGCAGACATTCCGCTTCCCCTCCCGGCGTTTTGTTTATGGCTAACGTGTTGATTTGTCAATACTTTCTTGGTCTATCCAGTCTGTCCAGTCTCTCCGGTCCGAGATTGGGAAATGGGTATTGGGTAATTGGGGGACAGTTGAATTGCCGAGGATTCCTCGGTAGTTGGCATCTCGTCCAATTGTTTGAAATACTCCAGCATACGGTTTTCCCATAGGTGGAAGTTGTTGCAAAAATGCGATAACAGTGCAAGCGCTTCTTCATATCTCC